>CP115966.1:0-305099 GCA_027941995.1 Erythrobacteraceae bacterium WH01K
ATGCGCCGGATCATCGTGATTCCGGCGGCGGAAGAGGTGTGCGTAATGGCGAACGGCAATGGCAACGGTGCAGCAAGGCGCAAGGGCGATGCGCCGGAAGACCAGGACGCGATCAATCTCGCTGCCGACTGGTCCGACATCAGCCAGGGCCTGCGCAAGGATCTGGGCCACCAGCTTTACAGCCAGTGGATCAAGCCGATCCAGCTTGGCGGCATCGATCCCGAAACCGGCGTTCTCGATCTTTATCTGCCGACCGAGTTCAGCGCGAACTGGGTTAACGACCGCTTTGCCGATCGCCTGACGCTGGCATGGAAAATCGCCCGCAGCGAGATTCGCAGCGTGAAGATCCAGGTTCACCCCGGACGCCAGAAGCTGGCCGACCTGCCGGTGGGCGACGGCCGCCGCCCGGCCAATGACGGGCTCGACATCGGGTCCATGCTGGCAGGGGCCGGCACTATCGGCCAGTCGGGCTTCACCAGCTCCGTCGGTCTCGACCCTTCGCTGACGCTGGCAGCCTTCGTGACGGGCGAGACCAACATTCTCGGCTATAATGCCGCGCAGCGTATGGCTGCGGTCGAAACGCCGCAATTCAGCCCGCTTTACCTGAAAGCGGCGACCGGACAGGGCAAGACGCACCTGCTGCACGCCATCGGCCACCAGTACCTCGCCAGCCATCCGCGCGCCCGCATCTTCTATTGCAGCGCCGAACGGTTCATGGTCGAATTCGTCCAGGCGCTGAAATCGAACCAGACGATCGAGTTCAAGGCCCGCCTGCGCAGCTTCGACCTGCTGCTGGTCGACGACATCCAGTTCATCATCGGCAAGGCCTCGGCGCAGGAAGAGCTGCTCTACACGATCGACGCCCTGCTGGCCGAGGGCAAGCGGCTGGTCTTCGCCGCCGACCGCGCACCCCAGGCGCTGGACGGGGTGGAACCGCGTCTGCTCAGCCGCCTGTCGATGGGCCTCGTCGCCGACATTGCCCCCGCCGATATCGAGCTGCGCAAGAAGATCCTCGAAAGCAAGCTGACCCGCTTTGCCCCACTCAACGTGCCGGAAGACGTGATCGACTTCCTCGCCCGGACCATCACGCGCAATGTCCGCGAGCTGGTCGGCGGCCTCAACAAGCTGATCGCCTATGCGCAGCTGACGGGCCAGGTCGTCTCCCTGCAACTGGCCGAAGAGCAGCTGACCGATATCCTGTCCGCCAACCGCCGGCGGATCACGATCGACGAGATCCAGCGCACGGTCTGCCAGTTCTACCGCATCGACCGCAGCGAGATGTCGAGCAAGCGCCGCGCCCGCGCCGTCGTGCGGCCGCGTCAGGTGGCGATGTATCTTTCCAAGTGCCTGACCCCGCGCAGCTATCCCGAGATCGGCCGCAAGTTCGGCGGCCGTGACCATTCCACGGTCATCCACGCCGTGCGCCTGATCGAGGACCTGCGCGAGCGCGATGCCGACATGGACGGCGACGTGCGCAGCCTGCTGCGCCAACTGGAAAGCTGAGTTCTCGACAAGCTGCACACAGGCTGTCACCAGCCTTTGCCATGAGCTTGTCACAGCCCCTATCACAGCCCTCGTCACAACCCTTGTCTCCGGCCCGAGCCGAGCGTTTCGCCCGCCATATCGTCCTGCCGGAAATCGGCGGAGCCGGTCAGGCGGCCCTGGCATCGGCGCATGTCGTGCTGGCCGGGCTCGGCGGGATCGGCGCGCCGGTCCTGCAATATCTCGCCGGGGCCGGGATCGGGCGCTTCACCCTGCTGGACGACGGCGAGGTCGAGGCGAGCAATCTGCAACGCCAGACGATCTATACGGAGCGCGATATCGGCCACGGAAAGGCCGTCTCCGCCCGGCGCTGGGCCGCCAATTTCGACCGCGAGTTGCAGGTGCGTATCGAGGACGTGCGGATCGATAGCGGCAATGCGCGCGAACTGGTGTCCGGCGCGGACCTCGTTATCGACGGTACAGACAATTTCGCCACGCGGCTGGCGATCTCCGATGCCTGCGTTGCGGTGGGCGTGCCGCTGCTGTCAGCCGCCGTAGGCCGCTTCCAGGGACAGGTTGGCGCCTTTGCCGGTCACTTGGCCGACCAGCCCTGCTACCGCTGCTTCGTCGGCGATGCCTTCGACGCCGAAGACTGCGACACCTGCGCCGAAGACGGTATCTTAGGCGCAATGGTCGGCTGGACCGGCAGCTTCGCCGCGATGCAGGCCGTGCGGGTGTTACTGGAGCGCAAGGCTGCGTTCGGAGACCCGCAATGGGGCAAGCTGCACCTGATGGACGGCATGAAACCGGGGATGCGGACGCTGACAATCGCTAAAGATCCCGCTTGCAGAGGATGTAGCGGGAATAACAGCTAGCGACGTGGTTGCGGACGTCCAGTCAGCAGACGCCTCTCGATGTCCGCTCGTAGATTCGTACAATCCCATCCGGCGCGAACGCCACCCGATGACCGGTCCAGCGTCAGCCAAAAACTGCGAAGGCCGGAACTTTGAATGCTAAAAGACGGTGCCTCAGGTGCAACGTAGCAACCTGTTACCGGCCCGGGATCGAAAGAGATCGGCTAATCAAATTCGGTGCATCCGCTCAGCATCAGGGCGCCGGATAAGAAGGCGGAGAGTTTGACCATAACGCGCAATGGTGGGCGAGGACCGCTAATCGTCAATAGCATCTAACCACCTCATATCCCGCGATTTACGCAGCAAGAATCTTCCCCACCCACTCCGGCACCAGTTCGCCCGCCTTGCCGTGGCGCGACTCATCGAACCAGTGCGAGCCCTCGCTCGGCTCGAGATTCAGCTCCAGCGTCTTCGCCCCGCCCATCTTCGCTTCCTGCACGAAGCCGGCGGCGGGGTAGACGGCGCCCGATGTGCCGATGCTGACGAACAGGTCGCATCCCGCAAGCGCGGCATAGATACGTTCCATCTGATAGGGCATTTCGCCGAACCACACGACATCGGGCCGCAGGGCCGGTGTCCCGCAGGCCGGACAGGCCGGACCATCGGCAAGGGGCCCGGTCCATGCATGGCGCGCCCCGCAAGCAGCGCACAGGGCGCTGAGCAGTTCGCCATGCATATACAGCGGAGAAGCGCCGGCACGCTCGTGCAGGTCGTCGACATTCTGGGTCACGAGGAGAAGCTTGCCAGGAAACTCCCGCTCCAGCTTCGCCAGGGCATAGTGCGCCGCGTTCGGCTCTACCTGCTGCACGGCGGCCCGGCGCATGTCGTAAAACCGCTGGACGAGAGCGGGATCACGCCCGAACCCTTCGGGGGTTGCCACGTCCTCCACGCGGTGCTGCTCCCACAGGCCGCCCGCGTCCCGAAACGTATCGATGCCGCTCTCCGCGGAAATTCCTGCGCCTGTCAGGATGACGATGCTGCGAATGTCTGCCATGGCCCTATCAGACAGGTTAGCGGCGAGGGGCGCAATGGCACGCATCGGCATTATCGGCAGCAAGGGACGCATGGGGGCGGCGATCGCCGACGTGCTGGAGGCATCGCCCGACCTTACCGCCGCGGGCGGCATCGACCATGGCGACGATCCGGGTGCCCTCGCCGCCAAAAGCGATGCGCTGGTCGACTTTTCCGCCCCGGCCGCGCTGCAACGCAATTTGCAGGCTGCGAAGGATGCGAGCATCCCCATCCTGATCGGCACGACGGGGCTGGAAGAGGCGCATCACCAGGCCATCGAGGACGCGGCGCGGGCCATTCCCGTGCTGCAGACGGGCAACACCTCGCTCGGCGTGACGCTGCTGGCGCATCTGGTGCAGGATGCCGCGCGCAGGCTGGGGCCGGAATGGGATATCGAGATCGTGGAGATGCATCACCGGATGAAGGTCGATGCCCCGTCGGGCACGGCGCTTCTCCTGGGCGAAGCGGCTGCGCGGGGCCGCCGCATCGACCTCGCCGCCCACACCGAAAGCGGGCGCGACGGCCATACCGGTGCCCGGGGCGAAAGCGCCATCGGCTTTGCGGCCCTGCGCGGCGGCACGGTGGCAGGCGATCATTCGGTGATCCTTGCAGGAGAGCAGGAGCGCATCACCCTGTCGCACATGGCAGAGGACCGCAGCATCTTCGCTCGCGGCGCGGTGCGCGGTGCGCAGTGGCTGATCGGGCGCGAGGCCGGGCGATATTCGATGAACGAAGTATTGGGGCTGTGAAGGGCTTTGCCGTCCTGTCCGGCCTGTTCCTCGTCATCCTGCTGACCATCATCGGGTACGGCATGGCCATGCGGGACGACCCGCGCCCATTCATGCTCCCCATCCTTGTCGCCGCGGCGTCCCTGCTGCTCCTGCCGGTGGGATACTGGATGATCGCGAAGCGCCGGATGCGCCATGTCGGGGGCGGAATTGCGACGGGCGCGATGCTGGTGGCGCTGGCCGCGCTCTGGCTGTGGCTGCTGCGCGGTGCGGGAATGTGGACGACCCATGCCATGCCCCTCGTCATCTGGAGCGCGGTGTGGCTGGTCGCCAGCCTGCCGTTCCAGCGACTGGTCGTGAAGGAATGGCGCAGGAGAAAACATCTGTGACCAAGGATCAGATCTTCGAATTCTTCCGGCGGCTGGCGGAGGACAATCCCTCGCCCGAGACCGAGCTGGAATACGGCAATTGCTACCAGCTGGTCGTCGCTGTCGCCCTGTCGGCGCAGGCAACCGATGTCGGCGTGAACAAGGCGACGCGCGCCCTGTTCGCCGCTGTCGAAACGCCGCAGCAGATGCTGGATCTGGGCGAGGCTGGCCTCAAGGAGCACATCAAGACCATCGGCCTGTTCAATTCCAAGGCGACCAATGTCATCGCGATGAGCCGGATGCTGGTCGGCGAATATGGCGGCGAGGTTCCGGACACACGCGACGATCTCGTCCGCCTGCCCGGTGTGGGGCGCAAGACGGCGAATGTCGTCCTCAATTGCTGGTTCAAACAGGAAACCTTTGCCGTCGACACCCACATACTGCGCGTCGGCAACCGCACGGGCCTCGCCAAGGGGAAGACGCCGGAACAGGTCGAGACGAAGCTGGACAAGCGGGTTCCTCAGCCCTTTCGCCTGCACGCGCATCACTGGCTGATCCTGCATGGCCGCTATGTCTGCAAGGCGCGCACGCCCGAATGCTGGCGCTGCCCGGTCATCGACCTGTGCAGCTTCCGCAAGAAGGTCATGGAACCGCCGGCCCGGGCGAAGGGTTCGAAGAAGGCAGGCTGAAATGCCGCGCTGCGCTGCGCCGCGTATCCTGCACGACAGGAGCTCGCCCATGCCCGTTCGCACCGTCCCCGCCCTCGCCCGACCCATGGCGCGCTTCGCCGCTTCGCTGTTTGCGGTGACGGGCCTTGCGGGCTGCAACGCCTACGCCGATACGGACAGCTTCGTCAGCGATGCCCCGGCTGCGCGCGTGGTGGGAGAGCCGGTCGGTTGCCTCAGCGCCAGCCGGATCCGTTCGACCGTGGTGCATGACGACCGGACGATCGACTTCGAGGTGACGGGCGGCGATATCTACCGCAACACGCTGCTTAATCGCTGCCCGCGACTGGGGTTCGAACGCTCGATTTCCTACGACATTCGCGGCGGGCGGCTTTGCAGCCCGGAATTTATCTATCCGCTGGAAAGCATCGGCGGCGGCATCCAGCGCGGGGTCGGCTGCGGCCTCGGCGAGTTCGTACCGGTGGAACTCGTCCGGGACGACCCGGCCTGACGCAGGCTGCCGCCTACACGTCGTCGGCGGAAATCATTTCCTCGCGGTCGATCTCGCCCGTCATAACGGCAACGGTCGTGGCGATGGCCGCATCCCCGCTGACATTCGTCGTAGTGCGCATCATGTCCATGATCCGGTCGACGCCGGCTACGAAGGCGATGGTTTCCAGCGGCACGCCTACTGCGCCGAACACCAGCGCCATCATAATGAGGCCAGCGCCCGGAATACCGGCGGCGCCGATGGCGGCCAGAGTGGCGAGGATCGAGATCAGGAAATAATCGCCCCAGCTCAGGTCCACGCCGAAAATCTGCGCGCCGAACAGCGTGGCGAGGCCCAGATACATCGCGGTGCCGTTCATGTTGATCGTCGCACCCAGCGACACGACGAAGCTCGACACGGACGGGCTGACGCCCAGGTTGCGCTGGGTGCAGCGCAGCGTCACGGGCAGGGTCGCGTTGGAACTGGCGGTGGAATAGCTGACGGCCATTGCATCCACGATCCCGCGGAAAAAATCGCGCACCGGCAGGCGGGCGAGGAACTTGATCATCGCCGAATACATGACAAAGATGATGATCAGGCAGCCTGCGTAATTCAGCGCGACGAGCTGCGCCAGGGCGGCAAGTGCATCGAAGCCAAGCGTGCCTGCGACCCATGCCATCAGGGCGAATACGCCGAAGGGCGTCAGCTCCATCACGATCAGCGTGACCTTCTGCATGATGATCGCGCCGCTGTCGAAGATGCGCTTGACCGGCTCCCCGTCCTTTTCCGCCATCAGGATGCCGATGCCGATCAGCAGGGCGAAGACGATCAGCGGCAGGACCTGTGCGTCCGCCATGACCTGAACCGGGCTTTCGGGGATGATCGACAGGACCATGTCGACCGCCGTCGTCTCGTTCGGTTCCGGCGTCGCGCCTTTCTCGATCGCGCTGGTATCGACTCCCGCGCCGGGCGCAAGGACGGTTCCCATGCCGAGGCCCAGCCACACCGCGATCTGCCCCGTCACCACGAACAGCAGCATCGCCCGGCCCCCCACGGAGCCCAGTTTCCTGAGGTCGCCGATCGCCGCGACGCCCGCCACCAGGCTGAAGAAGATGAGCGGGACGACAAGCATCTTGATCGACTTGATGAAGAAGTCGCCGATCCACTTGATGCTTTCCGCCTCCGGCCCCCACGCCCAGCCGGTCAGGATGCCCAGGATCAGGGCGGCGACGACGCGCTGCCACAGCGGGATTGCAAACCAGGTACGAAGCATAGGTGGTGGCCCCCCTCGGACCGATCAGTCGGTAAGAGCCGCCCTTGCGACCCGTGCATAGATGCGGCTTAGCGTATCGAGGTCCTGCAACGCCACCGCCTCGTCGGTCTTGTGCATGGTTGCATTGACCAGGCCGAATTCGATGACGGGGCAGACCGCGCGCAGGAACCGGGCATCGGACGTGCCGCCCGTGGTCGACGCCTCCGGCACGAGGCCCGTTTCGGCTTCCACGGCAGCCGCGATGATGTCTGAAAATTCGCCCGGCGGCGTCAGGAAGGGCTCGCCCGAGATGATCGGTTTCGCCATGCCGCCATGCTTGCGGGCAATCGCCATGACCTTCTCGGAAAGGGATGCGCCCGAATGCCGGTCGTTGAAGCGGATGGAAATGCGGGCCTCGGCGCGGGCGGGGATGACATTGTGCGCGGCATTGCCGACTTCGAGGTCGGTAATCTCGAGATTGCTCGGCTGGAACCAGTCGGTCCCCTCGTCGAGCACGAACGCGTCCAGGTCCGCCAGCATGGCGACCAGCTTGGGAATGGGATTGTCGGCCAGGTGCGGATAGGCGACATGGCCCTGGCTGCCCTCGACCTCGAGCCAGATATTGACCGATCCGCGCCGGCCGATCTTCATCATGTCGCCAAGCCGGTTGACGCTGGTGGGTTCGCCGACGAGGCACAGGTCCGGTTTCTCCCCGGCCTGCTCCATATATTCGATGAGAGCGCGCGTCCCGTGGAGCGCGGGCCCTTCCTCGTCCCCGGTGATGATGAAGCTGATCGTGCCTGCGTCCGCCTCGACATCCGCGGCGGCTGCGACCATCGCGGCGATCGCGCCTTTCATGTCGACCGCGCCGCGCCCGTAAAGCAGGTCTCCGCGCACTTCCGGCTCGAATGCATCGCTGTGCCAGCCATTGCCCGGCGGGACGACATCAAGGTGCCCGGCAAAGGCGATATGCCTCGACCCATCGGGGCCGCGGCGGATGGCGAACAGGTTCTCGACCGGTGCTTCGGGCGTGCCCTCCTCGCCTTCTCCGCGCGTAAAGCGGTGAACCTCGAAGCCCAGCGGTTCGAGCATGGCCTGCATCGCGTCGAATACCTCACCTGTGGCGGGTGTCACGCTGGGCGCGGCCATCAGCCGCTTCGCATAGTCCAGCGCATCGCTCATGCGCCGTCCTCCTGCGGCAAGGGGCCCGGGGCCATCGCGCTGTCGAGCAACTGTGCGATCCTGAGCCCTGCCTGCGTCACACGACGCTCAGCTACGGGAACCGCTTCGGCGATGGCTTCCTGCGACAAGGCCGTGCGCTCGGGAAAGCTGCCGTCGCACGGATTGCAGTCGTAAGCCTGGCGGTAGATGAAGCTGCGGCTGATCTGCCAGCTCTCGCGGCCCCAATCGGCCGGACCGCCGCCTGCCAGTTCGGCAAGCTCCGCCGCGCCATACCGACGCACCAGCGAGGGGCGGGCGCTGGTGATCGCGCGCTCGGCCAGCGGGCCGTCCCAGATCCAGTGCAGGTTGAGCTCCGGGACGATGCCGTAATCGACCACCCGGTCGTTGCCACCGCGATCGTCCCAATCGCCGGAATGCAGCGGCATGTGGATGTCGCCTGCGAAGTGGACCATAAAGGCGAGCGCTTCCAGCCGGACATTGTCGGGCAAGCTCTCGTCGGCGAGGATGCGGTGATTGCGGGTCACCTGCGCGCTGACGCAATTGCCGCCCGAGCAGTTCTTGCGCACATCATAGTCCTGCGTCACCGGCTCGGTCTGGTAATGCCAACCGGCTGTGTAGCCCCACCGCCAGCCCTCGCGCCGCACGCAATCGGGCCAGACGGTCGCTTCGGCCATCGTCGACAGCGGGCAGTCGGGCGTGCCGATCTGCGGCTCGGCGGCGTAGAGGCGGTCGATCGCAGCGCGCGTATCGGGGCGGATATTGGCGAGCGCGATGTCGCCGGTAACGGTGTGCGCGAAGAAGCCCCAGGCCATCGCCGGCGCTGCCTGAAACGCGAGCATGACGCTCGCCACAACAGTCAGAAAACGCATCATTCCCCGCCCGCCGCGGTCCATTCCGATCTCTCGATGACCCATTCCTCGTCCTCGGCTGCGGCGATCCAAGCCTGCAGCCATTCATGTTCCCACATCGCTTCCATGTAGCCTTGCGCGAAGCCGGGCAGCTTGAAGCCATAGGTCAGGAACCGGCTGACGACCGGCGCGAAATAGATGTCGGCAGCGCCGAACGTGCCGAAGAGATAGGGCCCGCCCTGCCCGAAACGCGCCCGCGCCTCTGCCCACAGGCCAAGGATGCGCACGACGTCCTGCCGCGTCTGCTCGGAAATCTGCACGCCTTCGAACCGCTTGCGGATATTCATCGGACATTCCGCCCTGAGCGAGGCATAGCCGGAATGCATTTCCGCGACCATGGCACGGGCCATGCCGCGCGCGGCGTCGTCCTTCGGCCAGAACCGGTCGCGCCCCACCTTGTCGGCGAGATATTCCAAAATGGCGAGACTGTCCCAGACAACCGCGTCATCGTCCCAGAGGATGGGCACCTTGCCATGGCTCGCGGCCAGCGCCTGGTCATCCGACTTTGCCTGTTCCCACTGCTCACCGAACATCGGGACCAGTATCTCTTCGAAGGAAAGGCCGGACTGCCTGGCGGCCAGCCAGGCCCGCAGGCTCCAGTTGGAATAATTCTTGTTGCCGATAATCAGCTTCATGTGCCGGTCCCACCAGATTGACGTGCAACAGGCGGGCTAGCTGTTCAGAATGCAAGTGTCGATACTGAACGGATCAAGGGCCGGCCGGGTCGACGAAGGCTGCGATATCCTCAAGCGCCGGAGAATTGCCGCGCAGCGGTTTTGCGATGGATGTGATAATGCCGACATGGCCCACGTCCGGGTAGATTTTCACCTCTGCAGGGGTCCCGCCCGCGCGAAGTTTTTCGGCAAGCTGGCGGCTGTTGCGCGGCTCGACCGTGGTATCGTCTGCCCCTGTCAGCAGCAAGGTGCGCGGGTCGCCTGCGCCTGCCCAGGTGATGGGCTGTGTTTCCGCCGGTTCGGGCCAGTTGCCGAACGCAGCCTGCGTCACCTCGCCCTCGAAAGGCGCAAAGTCATAAGGTCCGGCAAGGCCCACCCAGCCATCGATAGCGGCGCGATCGGAGCCCAGCCACCGCTCGTCCAGCGCCAGCATCGCCGCGATATAGGCACCTGCGGAATGACCGATGAGAACGATCCGGTCGGGATCTCCGCCATATTGCGCGACATGCTCGCGCACCCACCGGACAGAAGCGGCACCATCCTCCACGAATGCAGGATAGCGCACGTCGGGGACCAGCCGATAGTCGGGAACCAGCGTCACGAAACCGCGGGCGGCCAGGGCCCGGCCCAAGAAATCATAGCCGGTACGCGTCCCGCTGTTCCAGCTTCCGCCGTAGAAGAACACGACAACGGGGCGCGCTCCACCGGCTTCGGGCGCATCGGCATCCGGCGTGAAGATATCGAGCTTCTGCCGTTCTTCGCTGCCATAGGATATGGCTTCGGCAACCTGCCGGGAAGCCCCGTCCTTCGGGATGACGGCATTGAAGGTCTTGAGCGGCGAACAAGCCGCCAGCGCGAGCATGCCCACCATCGCCAAAGCGGTCTGTCCTGCAATTTTCATTCGCGCCCGATCACACCGCATCTGCCACCACGGCCGCTCTCAGGGCGGCGATCCCCATGCCTTTTTCGGCGCTGGTAATGTGCAGCTCGGGGAAGGCGGCGGGATGCTTCTTCGCTTCTTCGGCCACCCTGGCCGCGGTTGCCTCCAGCGCGCTGGCCTTGATCTTGTCCGCCTTGGTCAGCACGACGCGGTAACCCACCGCCGCTTCGTCCAGCATCTTCATCATGTCGCGGTCGACGTCTTTCAGCCCGTGGCGCGCATCGACCAGCACCAGCGTGCGCGCCAGCACGGCGCGGCCGCGAAGATAGGTGCGGACCAGCTTCTTCCACTTGTCGACCACCGCCACCGGCGCTTTTGCAAAACCGTATCCGGGCATGTCGACGAGGCGGAATTGCAGCGGCTCGCCGACTTCGAAGAAATTGAGTTCCTGCGTCCGGCCCGGCGTGACCGAGGCACGGGCAATCGCCTTGCGCCCGGTCAGCGCGTTCAGCAGCGACGATTTGCCGACATTGCTTCGTCCGCAAAACGCGATTTCCGGCACGGTCGGATCGGGCAGGAATTTAAGCTGCGGGGCGGAAAGAAGGAAATCGACGCGCCCGGAAAACAGCCTCGCGGCGGCCTTTTCCTCCGGCGTTTCAGGGGAGCCGATCACGCCTTCTCTTCTTTCGCCCTTGCCGCGTCGCGCTCTTTCTCGGCCCTCTCCTTTTCCACCGCGGCCCGCAGCTGCGGATGCTTGGAATAGAGATATTTCTGCTGCGCCAGCGTCAGGATGTTCGACGTGTTCCAGTACAGCAGCAGGCCGGCGGCGAACGGTGCCATCACGAACATCAGCACCCACGGCATGATGTTGAAGATCTGGCGCTGAACGGGGTCGGTCACTGGGTTGAGCTGGAAGGTCAGCCACATGGTGAAGCCGAGCAGGACGGCCAGCACGCCGATGCCGAGGAAGCTGGGCGGCGTGAACGGCAGCAGGCCGAACAGGTTCAGGATCATCGCCGGGTCAGGCGCGGAAAGATCTTCGATCCACAGGGCAAAGGGTTGATGTCGCATCTCGATCGCCAGGATCAGGACCTTGTAGAGCGCGAAGAAGACCGGGATCTGCAGCAGCATGGGCAGGCACCCGGCGAGCGGGTTGACGCCCTCGTCCTTGAACAGCTTGCTCATTTCCTGCTGCTGGCGCTGCTTGTCGTCCTTGTAGCGTTCCTGCAGCACCTTCATCTTCGGCTGGATGGCCTTCATCGCGGCCATGCTTGCAAAGCCCTTCTGCGCGATGGGGAACATCAGGCCGCGCACGATGACCGTCAGCAGGATGATCGCGACACCGAAATTGCCGACCGCCTCGAACAGGGTGCGCAGCAGCCATAGCAGCGGCTTCTCGAACCAGCGGAACCAGCCCCAGTCGATGGCAAGGCCGAACTTCTCGATCCCGCCGTCTTCATAGGCGTCCAGGACCGCGCTTTCCTTTGCGCCTGCAAACAGCTGCGTGGTGCGGGTAACCTGGCGCCCTGCGCCGATCGTCGCGGGCTGGTAGATCACGTCTGCGCGGAAGGTCGTATCGTCCAGCGCACGGAAGGCGCCGTCGGGATTGGAGCCGCTTTGCGGGACGAGCGCGCTCAGCCAGTAGATGTCGGAAAAGCCGATCCAGCGGGTCGTCCCGCCTTCCGGATTGACGACACCTTCTTCGGCCAGGTCTTCGTAGTCCGGGCCGTAATCGGCACTGTCGCCGAACACGCCCATCGGGCCCGAATGCGCCAGCCACGTATCGAGGCTGGCCAGGGCATCGGTCCGCGTGACGGTGGCGAAGGGACGGGCAACGATCGGCCCCGACCCCGTATTGGCAACCGTCTGCTGCGCCGTGATCATGTAGTTTTCGTCGATCGAGAGCGCGATGCGGAATTGCTGACCCTCGCCGTTGTCATAGGACAGGGTGACCGGGCTTCCGGCAGAAAGCGTGTCGCCGTCGGCCTGCCACACCGTATTCGCATCGGGCAGGCTGGCCCCTTCGCCGACCCAGCCGAACTGGGCAAAATGCTGGCCCGCCGTTCCCTGCGGCGCGAACAGCTGGACCGGGCCGCTGTCATCGTCGACGGTCGCGCGGTGATCCTTCAGCTCGATATCGTCGATGCGCGCGCCGACGAGATTGATCGATCCCTCGACGCGGGGCGCATCGATCCGGATGCGCTGGGGGCTGGCCAGCGCCTCTGCCAGGTCGACCGGCCCGGCCGGTGCGGCATTGCCGGTATCGATCGCCGCATTGCCGGCGGCCCGCTCTTTGTTCGCCACCGCTTCGACCGGGGTCTCGGGCTGCGGATAGAGGTAATTGACCGCGGCATCCCAGCCGAAAAGGAGCAGGGCGCAGAGCAGAACGGCGAAGAACAGATTGCGATTATTGTCCAAGGGAACGATTATCCGTTGTGCTGGCCGCAATGGCGCGAAGTGTGATTGTCGGGAGCCGTCATGGCACGGGATCGTATCCGTGCCCGCCCCATGGGTGGCAGCGCATTATACGCTTGAAGGCCATCCATCCACCCCTGATCGCCCCATGCTTTTCCAGCGCCTCTATGGCGTAGGCGGAACAGCTCGGCTGATACCGGCACGAAGGCGGCAGCACCCGGCTCGGGCCGATCTGCCATGCGCGCGCTACAAGGATCAGAATGCGTTTCATTTGCGGGACTTGCCTGCCTGCGACGGCTTGTCGCCGCGCGCGCCCCTTTTCGGGCGGCGGCCTCGGCGTGGGTCGGACTTGCCTTCGCGTGCCCTTTCGAGAGCGGCGGAAAGCTCTGCCCGCAAGGCCGCGAAATCCCTTTCGATACCGGCATCACGGCCGATCAGGACATGGTCGTGATCGGGCAGCCCCTCCTGCGGAAGCGCATCGCGCAGCAATTCGCGGAACCGCCGCTTCATCCGGTTGCGGATGACGGCGTTGCCGACCTTCTTCGTGACGGTGATGCCGAACCTCTTGCCCTTCCCCCCGGCCGGGCCGCCATTGGGGTTTGCCAGCAGCACGAAGCCGGGGCGCGCAACGCGCAGCCCGCGATTCGCCGCGAGGAAATCGGATCGCTTGCGCATCGGAGCGAGGGATTCGGAGGAACTGGGCTGCTCCATGATGCTCCTATACGCGAACGGGCCCCCGAAAGGGAGCCCGTCACGACCTGCCGGTCAATCGCTGCGCAGGCCATCAGAGAGACCTGCACACGAGAATACCGCGCCCCTTCGCGGGGCGCCGGCAAAGATCAGGCGGTCAGCTTCTTGCGGCCGCGCTTGCGACGGGCGCGGAGGACCTTGCGGCCACCGACGGTCGCCTTGCGCGCGAAGAAGCCGTGGCGGCGGGCGCGAACGAGATTGCTGGGCTGGAAAGTCCGCTTCATGGCGAAGTCCTCAAAATCAAGCTGTGATGATGCGCCGCAGATGCAGCGCGAATAAAAAGGGCCGCCCGCAACCGGACGACCGCCGTATGGAGCGCGCGATTAGAAGGTCGGCGCCCCCAAGTCAAGATAGGCAATCCGCGGAGCGGCAACATTCGGCACCTGTACGGCGGCGTCCGCGCCGGCTGCTTCGTAGCCTTGACCGATCCAGCCGCGCATGTCCTGCGCCGTCAGCCAGCGGGCCGAATCGTGCGGGACGGAATTGGTCATGTCGTAAAAGGCGCGCGCATCCTCTGCCGAAAATCCCATTTCCTGGTAGAAGCCGACATATTCGGCATGGATCGGGGCATTGGCGGCATAGTCGTCTGCTTCCCGCCCCAGATCGTCCATCCAGCTGTGAACCGCAAATTCCGCACCGTCATCGATGCTGCGCGCAGCACCGGACAGGAACAGCTCGACCGCGCCCGAGCGCACCGAACCGCCGGCTGGAACGTGGGTCGCGATACCGGCACCGCGAATCATCCGGCCCAGTTCCAGGTTCGCGACGTCATCGTCCGTGCCCGGGCATTCCACGAGGCGCAGCGTTGAGAGGTGCGGATAATCTTCCAGCATGGCGGCGAAATTGGCCGGGCTGGCCGTGCCGGTCACACCCACCAGCGCAGCGGTCCGATCGTCCAGCACGCGGAACGCGCCATAGCTGGCGACCGCCTCCGGCATGGCAGGGGCCGCGTGGAAGGGGGTGGCGCGGCTGGCGCCGACTTCGACCCATTCCTCGACGACCCACTCCTCCACGATCGTCTCGATCACGACGTAGTTCTGCGCGGCCGCGGGCGCGGCGACGCACGCGAACATCGCGAGGACGAGGGTCATGAGGGCAGACGAGAGGCGGGCCATGCAAAGCGGGATGAAGGCCCCGTCTTGCGTAAAGGCGAACGATAATGGTTGCTTCGCGCGTAACCATGCTGTTTCAAGGCGCTTCGATCGCCCAACGGCCTGAAATCCGAGGGGGATTCAGGCCGCCTATCTGTATGGGGCAAGCAAACGTGGTCGCACTAGTAAGGACAGTCGCCTATCTCGGGCTGGAAGCGCGCGAGGTCGAGGTTCAGTGCCAGATCGCGTCCGGCCTCCCCCGCTTTTCCGTCGTCGGCCTACCGGACAAGGCCGTGGGCGAAAGCCGCGAACGGGTGCAGGCGGCGCTGGCGGCGATGGGCCTCGCCCTTCCGCCCAAGCGGATCACCATCAATCTCTCCCCAGCCGACCTGCCGAAGGAAGGCTCGCATTACGACCTCCCCATCGCGCTCGCCCTGCTATCGGCCATGGGCGTCACCGACAGGGAGCAGCTGGCCGATTTCGTCGTGGTCGGCGAACTGGCACTGGATGGCCGGGTGGTCGCCAGCCCCGGCGTGCTGCTGGCGGCGATCCACGCAAACCACGCGCAGCTCGGCCTCATCTGCCCTGCCGGACAGGGGACGGAAGCGCGCTGGGCCAGCGATGTTCCCGTTACGGCAGCCCCCGACCTGACCGCGCTGCTCAACCACCTGAAAGGCACGATGCAGCTGCCGGAGCCGGAGAAGGGCGTTGTGGCAGAGGCCGATCGCGGCCCGGACCTGAAGCGGGTGAAGGGGCAGGAAACGGCCAAGCGCGCGCTGGAGATTGCCGCAGCGGGCGGACACAACCTGCTGCATGTTGCACCTATTACAGAACACCCTGTATAGGAGCACATATGTCCATACCGGCCACAATTTATTGCAGAATTTCAACGCGAGAACAGACCAAAGGGTCAGGCATCCCGCGCCAACTTGAACTATGTCGCGCCATGTGCGCCAGACACGGCTGGGAACACTCACCGGACCGCGAAATTCACGACGAGGGCAAGTCAGCATATCACGGCATGAACCGCGCCCAGGGCGGAATGCTTTGGCAGTTTGAGCAAGACGCGGAAGCTGGGCTGTATGACAATGGCCATGTCCTCGTCGTTGAGCACTTGGACCGGATCAGCCGTGCGGGCTGGGACGAGGTTTATGACTTCCTCAAAACCATGACACAGCAAGGCGTGACGGTCGCTGTGGTCGATGGCGAGCGCACCTTTGCAGCGCATAAACGTGTCGAACTTTCTCAGGTCATGGAAGTCGTCATCAAGGGTGATGTCGCGCGCGAGGAAAGCGAGAAGAAAAGCGTCCGCATCGCGGAAGCTTGGCGCATCAAACGTGAAAAAGCCCAAGCGGGTGAACGGAAGGCGATGACTTCTAGGGTTCCAGCGTGGATTGACGTTGACCCGGAATCGAAGCTCATGTCCCTCAACCCATATCGCGCTTCCGTCCTCGAAGAGATGTTCCAGTGGTCGGCTGACGGACTCGGGGCAAATGCAACAGCGAAGCGGTTGAATGAACGAGACGAGGAATCTTGGAGCAGTGCAGGTAACGGATGGCAACCGAGCTACATCAAACGCCTCCTGCAAAACCGCGCCGCGATAGGCGAGTATCAGCCGAAGAAACGCTCACGCGAGGATAGGGCTGGGAAGCCAGTGGGCGAAGCAATCCTAGACTATTACCCGCAAGCGATCTCGGCTGACCTCTTCAATTCCGTCCAGAACGCTCGCAGCAAGCGAGTAAACGCAGGAGGCAGGCGAGGCCGAACGCAGGCGAACTTATTCAGCGGCATCGCCAAATGCGCGCACTGCGGCAGCACCATGTCCTACATCATCAAAGCCAAGAAAGGCGCGTTGAAGAAAACGAATACGGGCAGCGGAAAACCAATGGAGTATCGGCTGCGCCAATCCGAAAGCTATCTCGTGTGCGACAACGCAAACCGTGGGCGGGGCTGCGAGAACAACACCAAGGTCCGATACGAATTCCTCGAACCTCTCGTGCTAGACAACTTCCTCCACATGGCCACGCGCGGCAAATTGGATGACCGACAATCTGCCCTCGTCAAACTTCGGAAAGAAACCGCCGAAGCGCAGCGCGAATTCGACGACTATGATGCGCGCTTGACCAATCTCGTCGATAGCCTCAGCCGCACAGGGAGCGAAGCTGTCGAAGAGGCCATTTCGTCACTCGAAGTGAAAAGAAACAATTGCAAACAAAGGCTACAAGAGCTTACCGAACGACTAGCCCTTCAGTCCAGCGAGGCCACACCAAAAGAACACGCTCAGGCCGTAGCTGCGCTACGTTCCTCCATCGACGAATTTGAAACGCGGGTGAAGGTCAATTCAATCTTCCGCCAAACTATCACCTCGATGGCTTGCTTCGTAAATCGCGATACTGCCATCCTTGGGTTCGGCGCGCTATTGACTATTCAGAGCGATGGCAGTGTCGGAGGCGAATATTTTGCCGAACTTGACGGCGGTGAGAACGCAAAGGATTGGGCAGCTCAGACATCCATCGACACGTAACACTCCATTTCATGCAACAGGGACGAACCATGAAAGCTAAACTGACACCACTAACATCCGTTCTCGCCTTGGCTTTAGCCGTCTCATCATCTCCCGCATTAGCTGGGCCCGATGAAGACTTGCGGGATGCAGCACGGTTCGAGGCGAAGGAATATAGGAATGCGGGCTGGCCAGTGGACCGATGCTATGTAGGTATTACATTCGGCGATGGCTTGGTCCTGACTGGCGCGGGTGACTTACAGCCGGGTGACCGCTTGACGTCCGTCAACAGCGTGGATGTGACTGACGCAGACATTCCTGCAATCACGAATGCTTTCGCTGAGGCTCAGGTCGGCGGCTACGTCCCGGTAACGTATGAGCGCGACGGCGTTCCAGCATCGACGCAGATGTTATGCGGCAATCTAGCCGATGAGCAGACCAGAATTCTCGACGCGTTGGACTACGCAGGAAAGAAGGACTGGTATGACTGCATCGACGCGCTGGAAGGGCTAACAGACCGCTATGCGGTGAACTTGAAAATTCGCTGCGCCTCAGTCTCGAGAAAGCGGGACGATTATCCCATCCGTCAATGGACGGATGGTTTGGCAAGAGATGTGATAAGCTCAGCTGACATTGCAACATCATTGCGAGAAGAGGCAGCTAAGTCGCTCCGAAATGCTAGGTTCAATCTCTCCGGTGCCGTCTACGCTGACCTTCTGTCCACGGTACAATCTTGGGATGACGGAGCAGTTTGGGATTCAGTGAAGCCTGACCATGCATTGCTCAGCGAGGCAGCGAGGCAGGCAATCCGCAACAGGCTAATCGACCCTAGCTCAGCCATCATCGAGATGCCCTACGGCTTCGTATTTGGTGAATGGAAATCTTGGATTGCCGGAACACATACGGGCTTCATCACCTGCGGCTATGTCAACGCTAAGAACCGCATGGGAGGCTATGTGGGCCAAACGGCTTTCGTCGCCGTAGTGACTGAGGCCGGCCTCCCTGTATTCGCGGACATGGACAAAGCAAATAGCTCGCTGGGTCTTGTGAATTCGCAGTGCAACAAGACCATTCCCATGCTCCCACCAGCCCCCTTTGAAGAACCAGCCGAAGCAGACCCAACGCCAGTCATCATCAAGGAAGGACCAAGCCTAGCGGACGAGCTTGCTGAGCTCGCTGACCTCCATGCAGCAGGTGTTCTCACAGATGCCGAATATGCGGAAGCCAAAGCGAAGGTCATTGCTGGCGACTGAGTGACCAAGGGGGGTCAAGAATGATACAATGTGCTGAATGCAAGGTTGTTGGAACGCCCGAAGAAATGCGTGAGCATCAATGCGTTAATATCGCTCCGTTCGTAGATGAGGCCGACGAGAGACCCACTGGTAAGGAGCCGCTCACAATCGGCAAATGGGGAATGGTCTCATCATTCCTAGTGATGGTGGTCGGCATCCTCGCAATGAATGGTGAGACAGGAACCTATGCCTCTTCGGGCAGCTATGCTGAACTCCAAAAACTCGAAGCTATCGCTTTTTGGTGGAATGTCGCGCTCACTGCTAGCGGCGCGTTCTCAGTGTGCTTCCTGCTTTGGTGTACAGGCTACATAGCAAGAGCAATTAGTTTCTTAGACGCCCGCTGAGGGCTCACAAAGGGCCGACAAAGCCTATTGGCTACCAGTGTGCACAAAGGCAAACCTGTTGCCTTTGTGCGTTGGTGAACAGGCATATCATATAGATTCAAATAGGGTGGCTTCGACCCCTTAATGTCGCGGTATTACCTACTTTGAATAAGTATGTATATGGTAACATATACATCAAAGAATTCGAGAAGCGAGTGGAACAGTTGGAACGCGATGCGTCACAGGTGCCACAATCCTAACAACCCCGGATTCGAATGGTACGGAAAAAGAGGCATCACAGTCTGCGAACGCTGGCGAAAGAGCTTTCAGCATTTCGTAGAGGATATGGGCACCAAGCCCGGCCCCGATTATAGCTTAGATAGAATTGACAATGACGGTCCATACACACCGGAAAACTGCCGCTGGGCGACGAGAGCAGTCCAAGCAAAAAACCGCAGTAAGAAAAACAGAACCTACGTAAGGCGAAATTACACATTCGACGGAAGAACCGAAAGCGCTCAGGCATGGGCAAAAGAACTCAATTGCAGCGTAGGCGGGTTTAGGTACAGGGCGAATAAGGGATGGAATTACCTTCAACTCATAGGAGCAGCCCCTCCCCCTTCCCGCTCAGGTTGGAGCATGGCGTTCAACCAGTACCCAAGAAACTCCATTCCTGTAACGATTGGCACGAGAACGATGTTGCCTAAGGAATGGGCCATCCAAGCCGCGATACCACTTGATACACTGAACGCTCGTATCGCTAAGCTACAAAGAATGGGCATAACCAAGATACCGACAGACGTACTACGTCCGCCAAGAACCTACACCCGCAGGAAAAGGTAAGTCTTCGGTCGTAACCTAGGAAGCAGACGCTACCGTACTTCTAGCAAACAGGAGTAGATAGCAATGCAGACCGTAGAAGATATCTTGGAACAGTTTTCCGCCCACGCTGATACTGACCCCCAGCACTGGAATACCAAAAGCGGTAACATTCCCTTCGGTGACACCAATGTTGAATACCAACGCTTCGACGACCACTTCATCGTTACAGTACGCGGTGAGCAATACACCCTAAAGCGTTAATCCAACGCAAGCGGAAAGGCAGGGCATTGCTCTGCCTTCTCCATGAGTGAAAACCGCAGGGCTGCTATCTTAGATAGGCTTCTATCATCCAACGGAATCCACGGAAGATTAGTTGCATTAGCACGAAACCAACCGTTGCGAAAATTGCAGTCGAACGGAATGAGTGCGAATAGTAGGGAATGTTGGCACTGATAAACAGCGCAACCCAAATCACGATATAGGCCCACCACTCCGGCATGGGCCACATGACCGTGTAATAGCTGAAGAGGGCGGCGGTCACTAGACAGAGATTGTCTATCCACTTCTTGCTTGATTTAATATCCATCCGGCGCTCGATGTTCTGGCTCCCAAAGCGAGGAGCATACCAGATGAACTTGGAAATACGACATCTAAAGCAGTTCAACGCAGACCTGAACCGAGACATACTCTCTGATGCCCGGAGAAGCCCTGTACGAGTACCCGACCAATCCTTGCTTATGCGGGTAGTCGAATACGGCAACCGCTACTTAGAGACCCATAAAAAGACAGCCGAGGACGATAACGCGGTCATATGGTTTGACGTACACTTCGGGGAACCAGCGCAAGTAGGTATGACCTACGCATACCATCCCCTAGCGCCGCTTGACGACCTATACGGCGAACCTCATTTTTGGCGAATGTGGTCGGAGATAGCCAACATTGCGGATGGAAAGACCATTTACACGTTAGAGCAGTGCCAGCGAGATTTCGCGGCCTACACGATGCAAGCCATCACAGGCTAACTAGTCAGGGGCGGAGGACGTTTCCCTATCTAGGGGCGACTGCTCAACCTCCGTTCCAACTCAGCACTAAGTAGGTACATGCCTACTATCCCTCACAAGTTCGCCGCAGCCCTAATTGCTACCGCCTTCGCCCTAGCTGCCATCTTCATGGGTTGGTCCCGTTATGATGCAGCACAGGAACGTGCAACAGAGCTTGAAGCGCAACTCAAGACAGCCAACGAGGAATTAGACCATGTTCAAACGGTCCTCGATGCGGTTGACGATAACGCAGAGACCACGAGGGAGATAGATGAACGAACACGAAGGATTAAGGATGAAGTCGATGCCCTACAGGAAACTCAGGAATGCGTTAATAGTGACTCTGTGCGGTTGGTCATTGACCGCTTGCAGTCATACCAGCAATCCATCGAGGATAACGTATCCCAGTGACATGTTCATCTGCAAGGATGCACCGGACGCTGCCAAGGTGGGGACAGACAATGACCTCTCGGTGTTCGTCGCTGAATTGTTTGGCGCTCACGAGGACTGCAAGAGCAAGCTCAACAAGGCAGGCGAAGTGGTGAACGGACCAGATAAATAGGAGTACCAAGGGGTTTTCAGTCTCCCTTGGCTCCTTAGACGACACAATGGGGGCGGCTCGTTTTCATAGCGCGGGTCGCCCCTTTCTCATGACAAGGAAAGGCCCGCCCTGCAAATGCTGCAAGACGGGCCATAGAGCGTCTGTGAGGGTAGGCTTACTCCTTGGACAGCGCCTTATAGTCAGCAAGCACTTTCGCCTTATCCCAGCCCTTCTTCTCGACGTTGGTTTCGAGCAATTCCATTGCGCGCTCCTCACCATATCGAGTGACGTTGCGACGGTGGACCTTCGCAGGGTCAATGGCGCGAGTAGCAGTTGAGCTTTCGGTTTTCCCACTGCCATCCAACGCCTTGCGGATATCATCATCCATCTTGCCGGCCTGAATTGCCTCCTTGGCTTCCGAGAAGAACTCGAACACATCGCGTCTGAGGATTCTATCATTGCCCGTTCGCCCCGTCGTGTTGCCCACTACGGACTTGGTGCCGATGTTGAGGCCCACGGATGCACCATCCTTGCCTTTTTGGGTTTTGTACCAGCGGGTGATGTTCTTTTTCGGCTCCCGCTTGATAGAAGCAACGACCTCATCCAACTGCTTGAGCAGCTTCTCCTTAGCAGCTGGCAGTGGGTCAACCTCGACGGGTTTGTCCCATGCAGCCACAATTTCTGGGTCCGACTTGAGAAAGTCCAGATTAGCCATTTTGTATCTCCTGTGTGTGCTCTGGTTTAGTAACCTGAACCCGCGATTGCACTTACCTACCTGCTAGTCAACTCTATAGGGCAAACGACTGGTCTGATAAGTAAGCTTGCGATGAAGGTTTACAAAGTCCGCATACAGATTCCCAAAGGCACTCCCATCATGGAAATAACCATGACGATGCTCAGAGCACAGGCATGGATAAGAGAGTTTGCACCAACGACATATGTGGCCTCCTACCAAAACCCAAACAACCTTACGTTCGTCCTAAGTGACGCAAACGCAGCAATGAGAATGAGGCTTAGCTTATGAAGAACTTCCCGAAGAGAATGGTCCGATTGTATGGCTTCATAGGCAAGGAGGAGAACCTAGATATTCTGGATTATGTCCGCGCATTGAGGAACAGCGAAATCTTCCGCCAGACAATCCTACCAAGAGAACTCGCCGAGATATTCCTAGACGACACTGACGTTATGATGGACCAAGTGGAATGGCTGGCAGACCATTGTGAGGCGGATGAGTACAGACTGATAGACCTAGCGACTCCCATGCATGTCCTGACAGCTGACGATATGGAAGCTTACAAGACAGCACGGATGAATGGAGCGGAACCCACTGACCTCGTCTACCAGCTCATAGTGGGTTTTGACTGCGAGGATGCGTACGAGCGATTTACGGAGAAATCATGGTAGGACGAGCGGACGTTATATTGCTAGAAATGCACCTCAGACAATTGGCGAGAGGTCAGGGTATCAGTATCACATTGCTGAATGGCAAGCATAACACGGATTATGAAAACCCCGTCCAGTTCAAGATTGGTTCCAATGGCTTTTTCCTAGAAAGAGACAACCTAGCAGACCTCATGCCACTGCTCGACCCCGAACTGGATAGCTATTGGCTTGATGAGTACCTGCGGCCCTTTCTAGAACAGTACGCGGGCTGAAGGATAGACTTGCTTTCGACCCCTTATGGGGAGAACATTCCAAACATCCGATAAGTAGAAGTGTCGAGAAAGGAGACACTATGCTGATATTAACTGCCGTATGGCTAATTGGTTCGGGCATCGCCCTCACGAGCTGCTTCAACACAATACATGACCAGATGGAAAAGACCTCCAAGCAACGAGGTGACGAATGAGCACTTGGGTAGACGAGAGATATGAACCTGTTTTCCATCTTGGAATGAGTGAAAGTTTCGAGGAATAAGGCTAGAAAAGCACCTGTTTTCCACGATAAGTTGGTATGGAATTGAAGGTGGTTTGGTACCAAGAACCACGTAAGACCGCGCTCTGACATTGTTGGTGGTAAATATGTGCATGGCAAAGAGAAACACAACCACCCCAAAAACTGATAATCTGCCCAAGAAATCGGACATTTCTCAGGTTTCCACGCGGCAAAAACAGCTCACCCCCAAGGTGAGTAACAAGATAAAGGAAGCAATCCGCCCTAAGCGATGCCAACCCACTGCTAAAACGGATAAACTGCTTCTAAAGATAATTGACCGCATTGCCTGTGGGGAGTCACTACTCCACATATGCCAAGACGACGATATGCCAGCGTATCGAACGATGATGCGATGGCAGAGGGAAGACCCATCCCTAGTGGAACAGCTGGACCTAGCATATGAACTTCACGCTAGAGCGATGGATGATTATGCGGACGATATCCTGAGTGGTGGCATTATGAGTACGGGCAATATCCTACGGGATAAGGAGCGCGTTGCTCACTTGCGTTGGCGCCTAGGTAAACTCAACCGTAAGAGGTATGGAGACAAGCAGCAGGTAGACGTTGTGAACCATGAACCATTCATCCTTGATGCAAAGATAATCAAAGGTCCCGGTGGGGATGGAGTATAAGGGCCATAGAACCCCGACCACACCGTAATGGCACCCAGATAGCTAGACAATCATACCGGCCCTTAGAGAGCGTCTATGGCGCTCATTGGTGTAACGCAGGTTCACTTCACGTTAGCGTAACAATCATCAATTCCGCCAAGCGTAACATTCGGTTGACAGGTAGTTCATGTGACAACATCGCTCCATGTCTAAAGGAGATGTTACATGAAGATAGGATACGCTCGCGTAAGCAGCAATGAACAGGACCTTACCATCCAGCTTGATGCCCTGAGTGAATGTGAAAAGGTCTTTAGTGAAAAGGTTAGCGGCACTTCGACAAGCAAACGAGAACAACTCCTCCTCTGTATGGAGTTCATACGAGAAGGTGATGTTCTGGTTGTAACCCGCATCGACCGACTGGCCCGTAGTGTGAAGGACTTGGAAGGCATAGTGGAGACGTTGAAGGCCAAGGGTGCGGGTCTGCAAGCAACTGAACAATCCATCGACACCACTACACCAGCAGGGATGGCATTCTTCCAGATGCTAGGCGTGTTCGCGCAGTTTGAAACCGCTATACGGCGAGAACGACAGATGGAAGGGATTGCGAAGGCAAAGGCTCGCGGGGTTTATGCCAATCGTAAGCGGACCATAGATAGGGATAAGGTCAAGCAACTGCTCGCAGAGGGCAACACTCCATCCAGTGTGGCAAAGCAGCTTGGAATCAGCCGTATGTCTATATGGCGTACTCAACAGGAAGCATAGGGAGGATGAAAGGGGTAAGGAATAGGTGAAGGGTATACCCTACCCCCTTGGCTGGTTGAAACAGATGCCACTCAGACAGATTGTCATCTTCAAAACCTGACCCGTAGACCAGATTCTATTTTCACCATTCCAAAAAAGTGATTAGAACCCATACCCGCTAAGTAGTGGTATGGCCGTACCAAAGATTGAACTTAACTCAGACCAAGAAGAAGCATTCAAACTAGCCACTAACGCTAAAAACGCTTACCTCTTGTTCTATGGACCGTCCCGCTCGGGTAAGTCCTTCCTAATTCTCTATCTGATTATCAGTCGCGCCATGCGGGCGCCTGAGTCCCGACATATATGTTTCCGTGGAGCGCGTAACGCATGTGAGGCTTCATTATTCAAACTCACACTGCGTCAGGTAATGTCCAGTTGTTTTCCGGGCCTAATCGACCAGTGTGAAGTTCGCCTCTCCGATATGCAGCTCGTTCTGCCCAACAAGTCAGTCATCATGTTTGATGGTTTGGATGCAGACCGCTTGGATAAAGTCCTAGGACAGGAGTACAACACCGTTTGGATTAACGAGTGCAACGACCCTGAGATAACCTACGAAACAGTCAGTCAGTTAATGACTCGTATGTCCAGTGTCACAAAGACGCTTGATGGCAGCACTCTTGCGAACAAGATGTTCTTTGACTGTAACCCTAAATGGTACTCCGATTGGGAATACAAAGCCTTCATCCTTGGTGTCAATCCCAGTGACGGTAATGCGATGCCAGATGCTCACGAGTGGGTATCCTGCAAACTCAACACCAAAGCTAACTTGGCAAATATCAGCAAGGACTACATGAAGCGTCTTGCCGCAGGTTCAGCTGCATCACGCAAGCGTTTCATCGAAGGGGAATGGTCTAGCGACAACTCAGATGCCTTGTTCAATGTTGATTGGATTAATGAACATCGCATTCCAAAGCCGCTCAGTGTTATCACGCCTCTGGATACGCTTTCCCTTCTAGCCGACCAAGGGATTAACCTCAGTCGTATAACGGTTGCTGTTGACCCTGCCAAAACGAATGACAAAAAATCGGACCTTCATGGACTTACGGTTCAAGGTCTGGCGCATGACCACGAGGGTAATGCTCATGTCTACGTTCTCGCCGATTATTCTAAGAAGTGTTCCACGGATGCAATCTGTATCGCAATGGTAGAAGCCATGAATGCTTGGTCAGCTGACCGTATCGTCTTCGAGGACAATGCGACGGGTGGATGGCTCACGAGTACGCTAAGGCAGTACACGCACCATATCCCAAAGAACCTAAACGCTAATTCCCGAACGGGTGGTAAGTCTACTCGTGCGGAACCTGTCTCCGCTCAATATGAACGCGGGTTCGTCCACCACGTAGGAGCATTCGATGAGCTAGAAGCACAGATGTTGGATTGGGGGAGTCCAGCAAGTCGGAAGAAATCACCGGATAGGATGGATGCCGTCGTCTGGGGCATCACTGAGCTACTGGACTTACAGCATGAGAAGAAAGTTCTACCCGGCGCTCATGTAGTTCGTTCAGGCTACCGCCTCTAACCGAGCGTCCTCGCATAAGTAAACGGTCAGGGGAAAATCCCTGCTACCAATTTACTAGCGAGGGTTAATCTTGGCAATCAATACACCTACTCCAGAGATAGCAGTATGGCACGAGCAGTGGACGAGGAACAGAGACTACGTTTCTGGTGAAGCAGCCGTTAAAGCTAAGGGCGAAACCTATCTACCTAAGATTCGTGCCCAGGATAGTGCGGCCGAGTACCAGGCTCACAAAACTAGGACGGGTTTCTTTCCAGCAGCATTCAAAATTGCACAAGGCTGGAATGGCCTCATATTCAGCAAAGACCCTAAGCTACAGAGCAGTGAGCGCACTAGGCTTCTTGCCAATCTCGCTACACGGGATGGCCTTACACTTAATGAGCTATCCAAGTGGGCCGTGCATGAAGTCCTGATTACCAATTTTGGTGGTATCCTTGCAGACCATCCCGATCGGGCAAGCTTTCCAGACAACATGAGCCAAGCGGACGAACTGCGCCTTGGCTTCCGTCCATATCTAAATGCTTATACGGCAGAGAACATCCTTGAAGTCACTCGTGGGTTCGTTGGCCTTCGCGTCATGCTCACTAGGGTTAGGCTGCTTGAAGATGATGGTAAGATGGTGCGCGAACTGACCATCAACAGCAATGGTGTCTACGAAGTCATTCTCCATAAGGAGAACGAAGGACAGTGGTATGAGGATATGCGCTTCATCCCAACCAATAATGGCGCTCCGCTAACCGAGATACCTTTCACGCTTCTCAACACGGACAACAGCGTCAAGCCCACACCAAGCTTGATGGAAAATGTCGTTGGATTGAACCACCAGCATTACATCTTGGAAGGTGCGCTCGCGGCTGCAATCAACCTAACGGCAGCACCCATTGCAGTGACAACGGGATATGTCCCTGAACAGGATTCAAACGGCAACGATATTCATATTGATTTCCCCATTGAGCCAGGTGCCCACTGGAAGTTCAAAAGCACAGAAGCCAGCACGGAGTGGCAGATATACGAGCCTAAGGGCCAAGAGCTTGTGATTAACAAGATGCGCGATCTCAAGGACGCCCTATCTGCCGTTGGACATTCCATCCTTGCTCCTGAGAAGCCTGCACCAGAAGCCGCCGAAGCAGCGGTAATCCGCCGCAATGCAGAGAACGCAATGCTTACGAGTTTCAGCAAGCGCGTCTCCACCCGTTTAGAGCGAGCCTACCAGATGTGGGGCGCATGGATTGACGGACAGGAATTGTCCTACTCCCTCAATGACGACTTGGTGGCACAGATTATTCCCGCACAGACGGCAACCATGTTGGCGCAGATGCAGCTTAATGGACAGCTGAGCCTCCGCACCCTGCATGAAACGCTCAAAGAGGGTGAAATCATGCCGCTCAATTTCGACCCTGAGTTGGAATCACAGCGTATTGATGATGAACAGATTGACCTGCCACCAACTGACACAGGTTTCTAATGTCAGTGAACGAGGACCTGCAAGACAGGGCTATACGACACGCCCTTGCGCTACAGCGTTACAGCAAGGGGCTGAGTGACAGGATTGTTCGCCTCCTGAACAGTGCGGACAAAGAGCTGATTGAAAAGCTGGCAGCACGACTAGCAGCCATTGATGAGCGTGGAATTGATAACGGTCCAAAGACCACCAAACGTATCAAGGAAATGCTGAGCGAGATCTCGGCCATCAACAGCGCAATCTTCGCTTCTATTCACGATACGCTTGAGGGTGAACTCACAGACTTTGCAGATGCAGAAGCACGGGGCCAGCAGAAGGCGTTGGAGAAGGCCATAGTGGTCAACGTGGCAACCAAGCTGCCCAGTCCTCGCCGCATCGCTGCAATCGCTTCTCAGACGCCCATACAGGGCATTCTGCTCAAGCCTTGGGTCGAGGGCATGGGCAAGGCTCGCATCGAGCGCATCGAGCAGCAAGTTCGGCTTGGTTTGCTTGAGGGTGAAGGCACAGACGCGATTGTTCGCCGCATTAGGGGAACGCGAGCAGCCAAATACCGCGATGGCATTTTGGACAAAAGCAGGCGTTCCACTCAGGCGCTTGTCCGCACTGCGACGACACAGGTTAGCAATGTCGCGATGCAGGAAACATGGAAGGCCAATTCCAACCTCATCAAAGGGTGGGAGTTCATGGCAACTCTGGATAGCAGGACGACTGTAACCTGTGCTGGATTGTCGGGACAGGTTTTTCCGATTGGTGAAGGCCCTATGCCTCCCCGTCATGTCAACTGCCGCTCCATCAGCGTACCAGTAACTAAGTCGTTCCGTGAACTTGGTCTGGACAGGGACGAACTCACCCCTGCTCAACGGGCAAGCATGGATGGACAGGTACCCGGCGATACCACGTTCAAGGATTGGTTAGAGCGCAAGGGTGAAGCTACGCAGAACGAGGTACTTGGACCAGAGCGAGCAGCTATCTTCCGTTCTGGAAAACTCAACCTAGACCAATTCATCAAGAATGACGGCTCAGTGCTTACATTGGACGAGTTAAAACGCCTCTACCCTTCCCTCGGCTAAATACGATTGAGGACTACGTTCTCATCAACCGCGGTTACGCCGCACCCCTAGAAGGTTACGCCGGAAGGAATACAATATGGCAGAAGATACCAAGCCAACTCTTGAAGAGGTCATGGCAGAACTAGAGGCTTACAAGGAATCCATTTCCAAGCTTCAATCCAAAAACAGTGAGCTAATCGGTAAAGCGAAAGATGCGAAGGCGGAGGCCATTGCAGCTAAGGAAGAACGCGACAGCAAGGCAGAGGAAGCCGAGCGCAATGCAGGTGATATCACGGCATTGGAAAAGCGTCTTACCGAGAAATACGAAAAGCAGATTGCAGAGAAGGACGAGGCTCTTTCAACGCTAAACAATGAACTCCGTACCATCCGTGTAGATAACGAGATTGGCAAAGTCCTAGACAGTCAATCCCTACTGCCCGGTATGAAGGAAATCCTTTCATCACATTACAAGGCACAAGCCAAGTACGAAGATGGAGCAGGTAGCATTGATGGTAAGCCGTTGGAACAGTTCATCACAGAACACCTAAACAGCGAAGCAGGCGCACATTACAAGAAAGCCAGTGATAGCAGCGGTGCAAACGCAAGCGGTAACACCTCAACGACCGCTCCCGAAAAGGAGTACACCAGAGAGAACGTCAATCTAACTGAGTTGTCACAGTTAGCAAAGACAGACCCAGCTAAAGCAAATGCCATTGCAGCCAAGGCTGGCCTACCCCCACTATAACGAAGAACACCAGCGTATGAGTGTCGCCGCATAAATAACGGGCCGGAGCAAAAACTCCGGCCCGACAGCATTCGAGGTTGTCGGAATTTGACAACTCACAATGCTGGAGAATACACTCAATGGCAAATACCAGACTATCGGACATTATCGTCCCTAGCTACTTCACTTCTTACTTGAATGAAGCAGTCACAAAGAAGAGCGCACTAGTTTCCTCAGGTGCTATCGTTCGCTCATCCATGCTGGACCAGTACGCTAACGGCCCCGGCGCTATTACCAACGTACCTAACTTCTCAGAGTTTGATTACACGAACCCTGACGTTGCAACCGACGATGATACCGTTGGTGATGTAAACGCTATCGGTACTGCCCAGCAGATTGCACAGAAGGACTTCCTTGCTAAGGCGTGGGGAACGGCTGCAATCACTAACTCAGTTTCAGGCGAAGATATCCTGCGCCATGCTGCTCAGAATGTTGCTGCACCTTATTGGGCACAGACAATCCAGACTTATGCTCTTGCTAAGTTGAGCGGTGTTATCAAGGATAACGAAGCTAACGATGGCGGCGACATGGTTCTTGATGTTTCCGACGCAGACGGTGACAACGCTACCGCTGATAACAAGGCAAACATCGACACCATTATCGAAGCACGCCAGTCACTTGGTGATGCAGCTGATAAGCTCTCGGTAATCATCATGCCTTCTCGTGTTTACAGCAACCTTCTAAAGCTTGAGCCACATAACTGTGCGCCTGCTTCCGAAACTCGTCTGTTCAACACCTACCTAGGTCACACTGTTATCGTTGATGATGGCATGCCAACCGTAGATGGTGGAACCAGTGGTAAGGTATTCACTTCCTACCTGCTAGGTGCTGGCGCCCTTCTGCTTGGTGAAGGTACTCCTGAGTTTGGCTCTGTCGTCGTAGAGCGCGAGGAAGACCAAGGTAACAACTACGGACTTGAGAAGCTAATCACTCGTAAGAAGATGATTCTGCATCCTCAGGGCTTTGCTTCAAGCGCAACCGTTTCAGCTAACAGGGTTTCCCCTTCGCTTGCTTCTTACGATGCAGCTTCCGCGTGGGACCGCGTTATGAACCGTAAGAACGTTCCTATCGTCGCACTTCGCACAAACGGATAAGCAAGGCTTAGACAAGATTGAAAGCCGCTTCACCGCAAGGTGAGGCGGCTTTCGTCATTCGGTAAATATAGACATGAACGTACTCGAATCTAGAACATACGCATCGGACAGGGGTTATACCACTTGGACGGATGAAACGGACGACTCCTTGGCGAAGCATCTACTGCTCGCACAGGACTACATCGACTTCAATTACAACTTGAAGGATGAGTTCAGCGAGGCAGAACAGGAAAAGGCAGACGTTGCTCAGTTCACCATTGCTTTGGATATCCTCAGAAATGGCGAACCGACCACTAGGAAGGAACGAGTAGCAACCCAAGAGAGCAAAGAGCTTGCTGGATTGAAGATTAGCAAGACGTATGCAGATACCAATGCTGACCCCTACCCTAGTGTTACGAAGCTTCTAGCACCGCTTGCAAGAACGAGCGGACAGGGAAGCGTAAGCTTTGGAAGGTTGGTCAGATGAGCATCTATGAGGAGTTTGCAGAGTTCGCACAAGAAATGCTTGTCGAGTTTGGAACGCAGGCTTCCATGACTGTTACAACGGCTGGTGAGTTTGACCCTGTGAAGAACCGGCCATCGGCATCCACGGTTGAAACGACTTCCTGCCTAGCAGTTATTATCACCCCTACCCCTTTTGAGAATAACAACGCTCGCGTCGTGAAAACGACAACAGGGGTGTTCAATAAGGAACCAATTCAGGGCGCAACGCTCAACATGGGCGACCGCTCTTGGACAATTGGAACGGTAACAACGGTGCAGCCTACCAACCTACCAATCATCTGGTTTGCGGAGGTTGAATAATGAAAATTGATATATCTGACTTGCAGGATGGCGAAGTAGAAAAGTTGGTTGACGAGACCGTCCACGAGGTAACGACGAAAGTCACTTTGGATGCAGGCCGCAATCTAATTGCAGGTAGCCCAGTGGATACCGGAGGCTTCCGTGGGAATTGGGACATTGAAACCCCAAACGCGCCTTATGAAGATGGCAACATAGAAAATAACAAAGAATACGCGGGCGCACTAGCAGCTGGACATTCCGACCAAGCCCCTCGCGGGTGGGTGGAAAACGCCTGTGAAGCAGCCGCTAAACTCTAAGGGGGCGATATGAAGACCTACATGGACGTAAATGCGCTCAACACAAAGTTTTGGGCTACTGACCTGACCTACACGGATTATCAGGACAACGAACTATCCGTTCCATCATCACAGATTGTTACCGAGAACGGCCCTCCCCGTGATGTTGACGAAAGCAAACCATGGGTCAGATGGATTGTCAGCCCCGGTGGAAGCAAGCGAACAACCTCTGGTAATGTCACCCTATACAAGAACCTAGGCACTGCCTTCCTAGAGGTCCATCTACCGATAGGATACGGGACCGGACAAGCAGAGGAAATACGCGATGCGTTCATTCATGCGTTCGCGGATTGGCAAGACCCTGCGAAGAAACTGCGCGTCTACAAACATGATTCCACCAAAGGTGCTGGCACTGAGTCAAGCTATCAGCTTGACGCTATCATCTACTATCAATCCTACCGAGAGCAATAAGGGGTAGCGCAATAAATAGCGAGTGCATCCACAAGGGCTGCATCACTTACTAATAAACAGGAGACGAAAATGTCCTTAGTGAACGCATCAGATTTATCACATAGTATCGTCAAGGAAGAAACCTTTGGCGTTACACCAACGGCTGCTGCCGACCGCTACGAACTACCACTTGCTGCTGACGCAGAGCCTCTACAGGCAAGCGTTACTCAGATTCAAAGCAATACCAAGCGCCCTAACCGTTCAAGCAATGGCTCACGCCGTGGCGCGCAGATGGTCGAGGGTTCAATTGAAACTCGCTTCGTTCGTGCAGACTTCATGGACTTGCTGTTCCAGAATGCACTTTGCGGCACCTACAATACCGACGTCCTCAAAGCAGCTGAAGAAGACCAGTATTTCTCGGTTATCACCAAGCTTGCTGACGACATGTACAAAACCTATTCTGGATGTTGCGTCAGCGGTTTCTCGCTAGATGCAAAGGGTAATGAAGAAGTTTCAATCAACTTTGACATTATGGGTGCAGGACAGACGCTTGCCGCTACTGAGAACGCTCTTTCGGTTACAAGTCAGTCCGGCCTAACTGAGTTCGTAGGTACCGAAGTTGCAACGATTACCGTTGCTGGTCAGAACCTCGCTGTCGCTGAACTAAGCTTCTCAACCAGCTTGGAAAAGACCAAGCGTTACACCCTCGGTAGCGACACCTCGCTTGAGTATGGTGTTGCTGGTACTCGTGAGTGCAACCTAATGGTTAAGGCTTACCGCGAGAGCTTCGCAGTTGATAGTGCGATTACAGGTGAAGCGCAGGAATGCAGTTTCCAGATTGGTGGTGCGGGAACGGGTTACGAGTTCAAGCTACCAGCTGCTTATGGTGACATTCCAAAGGATACGCTGAGCGATGGTTCAGCATTCGTAGAAATCAACTTTAGCTGTGGTTATGACGAAACCGAGGACACCAACCTCATCATTACCAGACTAACATAAGTTACAAGAACAGGGCGAAAGGCCTTTCTCCTTACCGCTTTGGGTGGCTCGGCGCGCAAGTGCCGGGCCACTTCTACGTCATATGGCTAAATAGTCGGCCTAGAATAAGGAGAAAGACACATGGCAAAGACCACTTTTGATATCCCCCAGCGTTATGACCCTAAGCAAGCCCAAGACGGTGTTTGGTTTGAAGTTCGTGATGAATACGAACAGCTATGGGGGACATTCAAACTAGCGTACCTCGACCTCACAGACCCTGCATGGAAGAAGGAGCGTGAGAAGCTAAAGGCCCGCTACGCAAAGGACTTCCGTTTGAAGAAGAAGGATGAAGATTTCCTTCTACTAGAAGCCTTTCTACAGTTCAGCCTCTTAGATTGGAAGGATGTAAAGGCCAATGGAAAAGAGGTTTCATACACTGAAGCCAGAGCGCGTGAGTTTTTTGGCACAGACGAGATTTACAACTTCGCCTTCCCCACCCTAGCCATGTATGCACTTGATGTAAGAAATTACAACGACAAGGCTATTGAGCAGGGTGTTGAAACAGTTGAAGACAAGGACGAAGAACTGGGAAACTAATCGAAGTCCTTGAATGGAGTAACACCAAGGACTTAGGCCTTCTATATGCTCAAGCCGCAGCAGGTGTGGAATTCGCGATAGAAGCAGTTTCCAAGGCCCCAACTGAATACAATGAGTTCTACTGGTGGGCGTTCAATGAATTAATCACTGAACGCCCCATTGGTATGTCAGCTGGACCTATCCCCTATAGCTCTATCGTTATGTTTTGTAACGAGTATAACATCACCGGATATCAAAAGGTGGTGTTCTCTTATGTAATCCGTGGACTGGATAACAAGCACCTAGAGTTCCTAGGCAAACAGTTGGAGCAGGCAAACAAGCCCAAGCGGTAAATACGGGTACCATAAATGAGGTACCCAATGTCAGACGTAACCAAAATCATAAAAGTAAAGATAGACGCGTCTGGCGCGCGAAGGGGAGCGCGTGAAGTAGATGATGCCCTCTCCGGCGTAGGCAAAAGCGCAAAGGGGATGCAGCGCGAAGGCGTAAAGGCCTCGGATGCAATCGACTCTATGACTGGCAAGATGAAGGGTGCCAGTTCGCAGGGCCGTAAACTGGGCGGCGTGTTCGACCGCATCAAGAGCGAAGTCAAAGGCGCTACTCCAGCTATCTCAGGCTTCTCATCCAAACTCATGGGGATTGGTGCAGCCGTTGGCGTCATAGGTGGTGTTGGCGCAGCCTTCGCAAAGATGGCTGGCGATATGTCCTCCGAGGCAAGAGAAATGGCCAACAGTGCCAGAATCTCGGGTGAGTCATTTGAGGAGTTTCAGCGACAAGCAGCTGGTGCGAAGACCGTTGGCATCGACTTTGAAAAACTAGGCGATATCTTCAAGGATACCAGAGACAAAATTGGTGACTTTAGCGCGACAGGCGCGGGTCCAATGAAAGACTTCTTTGAGCAGATTGCTCCGAAGGTTGGTCTTACGAAAGACGCCTTCAAAAACCTGTCTGGTAAGGATGGCTTACAGCTTTATTACGATAGCTTGAAAAAGGCAGGCGTGTCTCAGGACGAAATGGTCTTCTATATGGAGGCAATCGCCAGTGATGCTACCAACCTTATTCCGCTTCTTGAAAATGGAGGCAAGGCGTTTGAAGAGTTTGGTAGCAAGGCAGCAATCATATCTGATGAGGATGCGGCTGGGCTAAAGAAGTACGCAGAAGCACAGGTTAGGATGGAAGCTGCAACTCGCAAGCTCTCCATTGCTTTTGTGAGTAGCGGCTTGCTCGACCACCTAACAACCTTTGTCGAGAAAGCAGCAGGCATTGTTGACTCGATATCCAATGCCAACCCGACGCTAGTAAAGTTTGGTGCAGGCTTTGCCGCGCTGGCAGTCTCAGCTGGTGCCATTGGACTGGTAGTGCCGACAATCGCCACTGGATTTAACCTCATGGGCGGCGCTTTGAAGCTCGCTCTACCGCTTCTTACAGGGGTCGGTAAAGCCCTTGTGTTCATGGCTGCTAATCCAGTCATTCTTGCCCTAGCAGGGGTCATAGCGGGCATCTATCTCGCATGGGAAAACTGGGACAAGATTAAGCCAATCATAGATGGTGTGGGCAACGCAATATCGGATTGGTGGAATGGGAATGTAGAGCCAATCCTGACCTCTGTGATGGACAAGGTTCGTTCAGTCGCTGACTTCTTCAAAGATTACTTTGGTGCTCAGATATCAGGCGGCATCAATGTCATTAGCTCGCTCTTAAAGGGCGACTTCTCCGGTGCATGGGAAGCGGCAAAAACTACTGTCTTGAATATGATGAAGGCAGTTACAAACCTAGCTTCTAATTTTGCACCGAACATCACCCAATATATGCGCTCTATGTATGTAGGCGTTAAAACATGGCTACAGGATAAGCTAGGTAGCGTTTTCAACTGGGTAAGCGACAAGATTAAGGCTGTCGAACGTAGCTTTTATTGGCTTGCCGACCAAGTTGTTCTCAACTCACACATTCCAGACATGGTAGACCTCATTGGGATGCACATGAAGCGGTTGGACGAAAACATGGTTCGTCCTGCTCAAGCCGCTTCTAGTGCTGTTGAAGGTGCTTTTGCGAAGCTACCAAAGGCGATTGAACTGCCCAAGATTGGTAAGGGTACAATGAGCAAGGAGGCACAAAGCTTCCTAGAAGGTGCTGCCAATGATGTGAACCGCACTGCCTTGGACCTAGCAGTGGATGAGGAACTTACAAGACTGCGCTTGCTTGGTTTGACCGAGGACCAGTTAGAAGTAGAGCGTGCCATTCTCGACTACCGCAATGATGCGCTTTCCGAAGGCGTGAACATCAATGGCGAATTGTCCAAACAGGTAGAAGAACAAATTCGCCAGAACGAACGCCAGCGTATCGCACTCGCCGGCATCAATGATGAGCGCGACGAAGCCTTACGCAAGGAGGAACAGCTAAGAGTAGAGCGCGAAAGAGCTGCGTCTGACCTAGTGAGAAGAGGCTCGCAGATTGGTGGGCAACTAAGCAGCACCTTCCGTGACAGAGATTTAGCCGCGCAAATTGCAAGGGACAAACAAGCTGCCGCCGCTGCTTATGCAAGCGGAGCATATGGAACAGGTGAAATAGCGGACAAAATCTACCGTGAAGTGTTGGACGGATTGAACGGTGTTTCCGGTGATGCAGCAAAGCAGATGCAAGCTGACTTTGGACACAGCATTTCAGAACTCGGGGACCTAATTGGTGGTTCTTGGGGACGGGCGATATCCGGTATCGGGAATATCCTCAACAGGATGGTTGCAGCGGCAGATGGCGACCTAGGTGCAGCTGGTCCAATTGGACAAATTAGCGGAATCATAGGCGGCCTAATAGGTGACAGAGAGGGATTATCGGCTGCCTTCGCGGAAAGCAGCGACGACTTCCTAAACAAAGTCTTTAAGGGAGAAACCTTCACCAAACCAATCCAAGAAATGACCGATAGCTTTGCTGATTTCAAGGGCGACATAGGCAAGATATTCGGCAAGAATGGTGAATTAACCAAGGAACTTGGAAACATCTTGGGTCGTGCAGGCGCAGGTGCACAGATTGGCTCTGCCGTAGCTGGCGTGGGCAACATGATATGGGACAAGTTCTCCGATACAGGCTCACAGATTGGTGGGGCGCTAGGAAGTGTCTTTGGTCCGTTGGGTTCCTTGGCAGGTTCAGTCCTAGGGGGAACGATTGGCGGCTTGTTCAAGAAGACCAAGCAGGGATACGCGGTGGTATCCAACAACAGGATTACCACAGGCGGTAACAGTGACGCTCGTATCGACTCAGCGGTACAGTCCGGTAACTCAATCCAGAACACCTTGGGTAGGATTGCTGACCAGCTAGGCGGTAGTGTCGGTTCCTTTGGCAACATCGTAATTGGTACACGCAAGGACAACTGGAAAGTCCAGCTTAACGGCACGAGCCTCAAGAACAAGCACGGAGCAAAGGACTTCGGCGAGGACGGACAGGCGGAAGCTATCCGCTATGCCCTAGGCGTTGCTATTGACCGTGGAGCCATTACGGGCATCCGCGCTTCAACCAATGCACTGCTTAAGAAGGGCGACGACATTGAGGCGCAGCTTGAGAAGGCATTGCGCTTTGAAGGTGTGTTCAGGAACCTCGAAAACCTCAGGGACCCCTTACAGGCAACGATTACCGCGTTCACAGATGAGTTCGAGAGCTTGATTGGGCTGTTCAAGGAAGCAGGAGCAACCACAAGCGAATGGGCTGAACTTGAAGAATATCGTTCGCTCAAGATGCAGGCCCTCATTAAGCAGGAAACCGCCACCTTCCGAGACATTCTCAAGGAATTGAATGGCGAAGCGGGCGGAACAAGCCTTGCTTCTATGTTGAAGCGGGACCTGAACGAGTTCGCGACTTTCAAAGCTGACATTGCGGCTGGTAAGTCCGTTGACCAAGGCGACTATTCGGACTTGGTTGGAAGCATACTGGATAACGCTTCAATCTACGGTATGAACTCCATCGAGTATCAAGATATCATTGGACAGCTTCGCGGTGCCACACAGGGCGCAATAGGAAACGTAGAGCGTTCCTTTGCAAACGACCCTACCGCAAAAGCGATCGCGGCGCAGACCAATGCGTTACTGCCAGGACAGAACCTAACTAATGACCTATTGGCTAGACTGCTCGCGGAGGCTCAGTCAACAGCTTCCAAGAGAGGTGTGGCACCATCCAAGAGTAGCTTCTACGGCTACAACGGCAAGTTGCTCAAAGCGTTCTAACGGTAAATAGAGGTATGGCTATATCCGCAGAACGAGCAGCATTCATCAAACGTGAATACCGCTACGCAACCGAGAAGAATGCAGCGTTGCGTGGTCAGCATAGCAATGCACAGAGCATCACGGTTGACGCTAACGTGGATGAGGCAACTGCCTCTGCATTAGCTTCACTAATTCAGTCGCGCAGTGAAAACGGGAAAATGTACGAGGTCGAGATACAAGGGCTTCTTACGTTGGACGACTTCCAAGGCGGTATGTTGAAATACATTCCTCAGCTTGCGGACTTAAACACAGACGGAAGAACCTGCCTGCTTGAATCCTTCGAGTGTGACCTTGAAACAGGCGTTACCACAGTGAGGGTCTTTGGATAATGGCAACATACCTAATCAATACGCTTCCCTTCGATATCTCAGAATCGGATGAACAAGCCACCAATCCAGCATCAAACCTGAACAATGACTTTCCTAACATGGTTTGGAAGAGCAATGGTAGGACAGGCGCCCATGTGAATGTTCGCGTTGACGTTGATGCAGAGTGGGACACGGTTGCTCTATATGACTGTAACCTACAGGCAGGCGATACCGTGAGGCTTAGGGCTGCTAACTCACCTGCTACCACAGTCAGCGACCCATTAATCGACCAAACACTTACAGTTGATGGCGAAACAGGAGAAAGCGGAAACTTGGTGTTCTATCACGGAGGAGCAATCCGTGGTTTGAACAATGTCAGATTGGATATCACTTTTGCTGCTGGCAACCCTGCGACAGAGGTTCAAGCATCGAGGCTCATCGTAGGCATCAGGCTTGAAGCAGATGGTATCGACGTTGGTTCGGATTTCAACTTCGAGGACCCTAGCAGGATAGAAAACTACCGAGGTATCCAGATTGTTGACGCTTACGATATGAAACAGTCATGGAAGTTCAGTATCAGCAATGTCGATTCAGTTGACTTTGTGAAGAACTGGCGGTCCTTCCTACGGGCGAACAATGGCAAGACTATCTTGTTCATTCCAGACACCGTTAATGGGCTTCACCATCAAGAGTCCATTCTAGGGCGCATACAAGGCCAGACCAATGCCGGACTAGTTTCCAGCGATACCTATAGAATCAATCTATATATCCGAGAAGCCTAACCCCTTTAGGTAAATATGGAGTATGAGTACTCCATTTAATATCCTTGTCGAAGTAAGCCCACTTAGCGGCTCTACCCCCGTAACCTTGCGCCTTGCTAGTCGTGATGCAGATGAGGTAGCCGTAACAGCGAACGGCGAACAATGGCTACCTTGCATAAATGGACTGCCAAAGCTTTCCGCTGCTTTCGCTGACAATGGCCTCTTAGGAGAGACCGCCGTAAGCCGTGGTGAAGTTGGCTTTATCATTAACAAAAAGCATGGAACAGAGGATTTCAACCTATACGATTGGAGCGGAGCGTTCTGCCAAATATGGGTTGGTCCTAAGGGTGGAGATTGGTCAACCTACGCGAAGTATTTTGAAGGACAGGTAAGCCCTCTTGAGCAAGAAGGTATCAATGCCAATTTCAAACTGTTTGGACCCGAAGCTGAATTAACCAACACCATCTTGACCCTTGAATATGCGGGTACAGGAGGCGCAGAAGGTCCAGCTGAGTTAAAAGGTACACCAAAGCCTCGCTGCTATGGCTCGCCGCGTTCTGTTGAGCCTGTCGAGATTGACCCAATCAACCTAATTTATCAGGTTCATGCCTACGGGGCAGTTCAGAGCATCACGCCCTATGAATATGGCTCTCCATTGCTTCCTTCACAAAACGTAGGAGACCAAGCCACCTATAATGCGCTTGCGGCACTCGACCTAACACCTGGGCAATATGCTACGTGTCTAGCCAAGGGTTTGATGCGGTTTGGTGGAACCCCTACCCCAAAGATATCCGCCGATGTAGTTATGGCAAGTGGTAACTCCGTTGCAGAGATTGCGGAAGCAGTCATGCTTGATGCTGGTATTGCGGCCCAAAGCATTGGCGATTTCTCGGACTTTGATAGTGTGGAGACCGACCTGTTCCTGACGGAAGAAACACCTGCGCTAGATGTACTGCTCAAGATGTTCAAGGACGCGGGTGGTTATCTCGTCGCAGACAGCAACGCGGTTTGGCAAGCTGGCCTCTACTATGAAAGCACTAGAACGGCATCTACGCTCAACAGTGACCAATCCAGCTTTCCCTTGGTTCTTGAATGGAAGCAAGACCCCACCACAGCGCCCCTATGGCGCGTCAAATACGGGTATGAGCGTTGCTGGGGTGTCCATAGTGACAGTGACGCTTCACCGCTCATCAATGAGCTTGCAGGAGGCCTCTTAGCGGCAACTGATGCGGCTAATAATGCACAGAACACCGCCGATGCTGCCCAAGCCTCTGCGAACAACGCCAACACTGCAATCCAAAGCTTCACAGCTGATAACAAATTGGACTCAAGCGAGAAGAAACGCATTGTCACAATCATGGCTGAGTACGCGGCGCGCAAGCCTTTGGATGAAGCACAAGCTGACCAGTTTGGTATCACGACCGAGAAAACTACCTACCAGAACAAGTACAATGCACTCGTATCGTACCTGAATGGTTTATCACCTGCTTATACGGACTTCACCCAATCAACCAGCATTGTGAGGGCCACTTTCAATACTAGGTTTTCAGAATACACAGATGCACAGGTAAAGCTACTCAATAAGATAGCTGAACGCGCTAGGATTGTATGGCGTGGAGCATACGATGCTGGAACCACCTATACCAAGAATGACGGTGTGACCTACAATGGCCGCTCCTTCGTTAGCTTAGTGAATTCCAACACAGGCAACACTCCACCTAATAGTGCGACGAATAACACCTTCTGGCAGCTAGTAGCAGACAAGGGTGATACAGGTGCGGATGGTGCGCCCGGTCAGGACGGTAAGACCGCACTAGGTTGGACACCTGTTCTAACTACTGGAACTGTTCAGACTACCGATGGATTTGTGGTCCAGACCAGTCAGGGCGTATGGGCCGATAGCGTTCACAGTCAAGAGAAGTTCTATCAGGCTCGGGTTAGCTTTGAATTGACGGACCTGACCCCGCAGATGATTGGTCTCAACACTGACCCAGCGCTTGATGCGGACTTTAACAGCATTGACTTTGCGGTTTACCTTCATCCCGATGGAGTGGTGCGAGCGCGCCGAAACGGGAAAGGCGTTGCGGTCAATGACGGAAATGAGACCGCCGCCGTAGGTGATGTGTTTGCCGTGGCGCATGAAGGCAACGATGTTGTCATCTATAAAAATGGCACAGAGATACATCGCTGGGTCGATGAACTCTCCAAGACTGTGCCGATGGCGCTGGACACCAGCTTCCACCCCGATGTGGAAATCAAGAACGTCAACTTTACCCAGAACGGTGTGGCAGGTGACGATGCGATAGTAGGCTACCTGACCAACGAGGCTCATATCGTGCCTGCATCTTCGGAAGGTGTAGTGTCAGACTTTAGCGGGGCCACAGGGGACTTTGTGGTGTTTTCAGGTGTGCATGATGTGAGCAGCCTGTTCACACTGTCCACGTTGACTAACCCTAAAAACGTGACTGTCACCTACACTGACCAGACTTATGCGGTTAGCGGAGGTATGTCAGGTGACGACACCGCGACGCTGACCATTCGGGCCACTGGTTCCGGTGTGTTTGGTGGGGTGGTCGTCGATAAAAAGTTTACGATTTCCAAGAGCAAGGCAGGTAAGGCAGGCCTTAAAGGAGACCAAGGGGATACTGGAGCCACGGGTGACGCAGGGCCACAAGGCCCAGCAGGGGAAGATGGACAGACCCTATACACTTGGATTGCTTACGCCAACAACGCTTTAGGAACATCTGGCTTCACTACAGGTCAGAATACTGGTCAAACCTACATTGGCATCGCGAACAATAAGACGACTGCCACCGAAAGCACAAATCCTGCTGATTACACTTGGAGCCTGATTAAGGGTAATGACGGTGTTCCAGGAACACCGGGAGCCAATGGTCAACCGACCTATACTTGGTTTGCCTATGCCTCCAATGCAGATGGCTCGGAAAACTTCACCACTGGAACTCCAGTTGAAGGAACGCACACCTATATCGGTATTGCCGCCAACAAGGATACTGCTACCGAGAGTAATAACCCTGCTGATTATACATGGAGCCTAATCAAAGGTGCGGATGCGCCGCTGCTGACTCTGTCTAGCACTCACTACGTATTCCCGTATAACGAGAATGACAATCCGAAGACCCAAGAAGCCACCATCAGTGTTCAGCGGCAGAACCTTTCCGATACTCCGGTTTGGAAACTCTACACCGAAGATGGGACCGAACGTGCCTTCTCGGAAACACAGCACATTGCCATCACGGCTGACCAGCTTTCCGCTAACGTGTCTAACTTCCGCTTCCGTAACTTTATTGACGAGTTTGGTGGCGAGTCCATGCGGATTGAAGTCACGGCAGGTGGACTCACCGACTCCCTGACCCTGACCAAGGTCCGCGACGGTGCAACGGGTCAAGATGGCGTTGACGGTATAAATGGCGAGGATGGCATCTACCGAGAGTTCGTTTGGAAGCGAGCATCAACTCAACCCGCAACACCAGTAGGCGACGGAATACCATCAGGTTGGACGGACGAACCATTGGCAGGCAGCGACCCTCTTTGGATGAGTGTTGCAAAGCAAGAACTAGATGGAACCCTACTATCCGGTGAAGTTTGGTCCACTCCAATCAGGCATGACGGGCCTAAGGGTGAAGACGGTCAAGACGGTCAAGAAGGGGAAGAAGGTGCTAAAACGGCTGCGGTGCTCATATACGCTCGCTCATTCAACCAGCCCTCTACACCGTCCACGACTGCTACGTTTACCTTTGCAACAGGTGTACTCACCAACGCGAACAATGGATGGTCAACGCAATTTCCGTCAACTAGCGGCGACCTATCCTCAATCTGGGTATCTCGGGCTAACGCGCAGAGTAAGGGAAGTACGGACACCATAGCGCCAGCGGATTGGTCAACACCAACCCGTGCCTTTGGCGGACTATCCAACCTAGACCAGTTGGACTTTGGTAATGATGATATCTTCATCAACCGAACCTTTGACCGCTTGGGTGGTACAATCTCCACGGCACAGGCCAACAGTTCAGGGCTTATGCGCTACAATGGCGGTGGCCTTTTCCAAGGCGACCTCACCGCTACAGCGGGTGCCACATGGGGCACAAACATTGCAGGCCGACCTAACAATCTAGCAGCTCTTAACGGGTATGAACCCCTCGACCTCAGTAATCTGAGAATCAATACGAAGGGTCAGATTAACACTGGCCAAGGCGTCTCGGCTTACATGACAGTGGGCGAGAATCTCAACATCAATCCCAAATTATTGGGCGATGGCGACGTGCCTGATGAATATCGTTTTCATCACACTGCAATCCATGATTTCGTCAAAAGTGGCGATCTCAACTTTATTCGATTAAAAGATCACACTTTTGTTTTGCCAGCAGCTTTCGATGATGAAGAAAAAAGAATCCCCGTTGTCGAAGGCCAGAGGATTTATCTCTCAGCTTTGGCTCGCGCCGCGACCTCCAACAACACGCGATGCTTTTTTCAGTTGCGAGTGTTCAAGGGAGATGGGAGCTTTGAGAATCAAAATTTCTTCATGTATCCCAGCGTCAGCTCGAATTTTCAGAGGTTTAGTGGATTTTCGCTCGCGCCCTGCGATGGCCAACTAGCCGTCATCTTCCGCTCAGTCGCAGCGACTGAGACGGATTATATCGATATGACCGATATCACTTTCTCTTACGTCGAAGTCGGTGCAAGCGATGGCGCAAGGGCAGGACAGAATGTCTATCGCTCGGATGGAACCATCGCAGTTGACGATGACTTGCGCGCCCCTTCCCTTAGTCAAAACGGCCAACTGACCATTGGCGCAATCAATTACGGCGCAGTAACGGCAAGAGGTATTGGTGTTGGTGAACTGGGTTTCCTCAACGCTATCAATTTCGGTGATGAGAGAATAACCAATAAAACCGCGCAGCACATTGAGCCCTACGGGACCCGCCGATGGGCGGCTGAAGATGGTGCAGACGTTACGGCCAAGGTGGATGGTCCGATTTCTGCAAGGTTCAACCACAGCGCCTCGGGAACGGCTGAGAACGGTCAGTTTCCCCGCAATCTTAGCTATCGTTTGCTCTACCAGAATGGCTTCGTGCAGAGCACAGGGGTAACATGGACTTACCGCGTGGTTGGCGGCGTTGTTAATGGCCACAGCCCATCAGCAACCTATCGCTCGATGAGTGGTACGGGCACGGGAACTCTGGCCATTTCTAGCCTTGGGGCAGATACCTCAAGTGTTATTGTCCGCGCAGTCATTGGGGGGAAGACACAAGAGCAAACCGTCACACTGAGCAAGACCTATGCAGCACCTGAGACGGGTGGCGGTTCAGGTGGCGGCAGTAATGGTAGTTCAAGAGCTAGTCAGACTAGTGGCTTTGGGTCATTCAACTCATCCGCGTGGACTGTCGTGGCAGGGCCATTGGCGGTGACTGCTGGTAGCACGACGCTGACCAACACGGTCAATCTTAGCGCAGAAATGCCTTTTGGAACAAACGGTGCGCGCCAGATTCTGGCCAAGGTTCAGCGCAAGATTAACGGCACTTGGACCGATGAAGGACAGAGCGCAAGCGCGACGACATTTGGCGAAACCGACCCAGAGATTGGTTACATCTCGTCGCCTGCTAATTTCCAGTTTGAACGAACGACGACTGTCAGTGCTGGCTCTGAGCAGGAATGCCGGGTTCTTATGCGTATAGGCAACGGGGGCAATGTCACCATGACTATCGGCGGCAACTCGTATCAGCTCAGTTCTTAAGCAGAGGCATAAGTATTGATATGAGTTACCTTGCCATAATCACAGATACCAACACCTTAGACAGTTATGTCATGGAGGTAGGAGACCTACCAGAAGGTTGGACTAGTGTTGAACTGCCATCTGATTTCAATCCCGAATGTCAGCATTGGGATATACAAGGTTCAGAGGTAGTATCCTGCTATGCGGACAGTGAGCAGTTATTGGCACAGAGTGTAGCTATCGAACGTCAAACTCTGTCCAGCGAATACACTACGAGCGGAGAAAACAAGTCCCTCGTCTATGCTTACAAGGCGAATGAGGTCAGGTCGTATAGGAGATTGACACAGACTGCAATTAACACTCTTTCCGTGGAAACCCTCAAAGAAGATTACCCATTCCTATATTGGGATGCCCAAGCGCATGGTGATAGCATTGCGGACTCCTTGGCACGATTCGAGGCTGGAATAACTGCGACGATTTCTAATCTGGCTATGATTGAAGCAGCTTATCAAAAGGCAAAGCTTGATATCAGTCACGCGGAAACACTTGAAGAGAAGAGAGCGGTTGCAACACTGCCGACGGACTATCCACCCCCTTCTTGGTAAATATGGAGAAGGCGGTATATCCGCGGAGGCGGTGACGTATGATAAAGGAAGCAGTAGAAGGGATTACCTCACTCGCAACCGCACTGCGAAACCGCCCCGTATCTACCATCATAGCAGCATTGATTATTGCGTTCGCGTTCATACTTTACACCAAGATTGATTTCTTGGTCAAAGACACCAGTCCTAGTGCAGAAGTCGAGACTGCTCGATTCAATGCTAGCCGAAAAGCCGATAAGCTCATCAATCTGGAATTAGAGCGATTGCGCGTTGAAGCCAACGCTGACCGTGCCTTGGTGCGTACCTTCCATAACAACGAGAAGGATATGTCTAGAACCGTCCACTTCCGCAGCGTCAAGACGGAGTGGTACGTGACTCGTGATGGCATCATCCTGTCGCCCACCGCGTTGCAGCCCTTCCCGCTTGGACCCTTGCAGGATATCACCGAAACGATGTTTGGTTCACAAGTAACCACGCCTTCCTGCATATTGGGAGACGTTAGCGAAGTTGATATGCCCGCTGCTTACAGGCGCTATCTGGAAGCCAATGGGGTTGAGGCGTTCGCGCAATGCCCCTTGGTGAGCGAAGAAGGGGCGCCTATTGGATTTGTCGGCGTGGGCTTCGTTCGGCAGCAGACCATCACACTCAAGGAACCCTTAGAGACCATCGTGCGGCGCAGGACCAGCAAAATCGAGAATGTACTTCACAAACTGCATGACGAGACCAAAGTAAAAGCTTGGTACGATATATTCTGAAATCTGGTGAGCCGTCAGAGGTCGTCCATTTCTTTGGGTGCGACCTTCACCGCCTTAATAGCATCGCCTAGTTCGCGTATCCCCTTCTCGGCTGCAAGGCCGATGATGAGCGCGGTGATGATATAGGCGAGCCAATCTGGCGTGGTACCGACCATCACGAGCCATGTAGTCGCAGCACTGGGGAACCAGTACCCCATGACGAAGAACAGGGTCAGCAGAGCAAACGTGATAGGACGGAACCACCGCATGAAAAGGGTAGCTAGGTCAGCTGCTCGCTCTGTGAAGGTTTGGAACGTCATACCGTATTTACCGGCAGGATATGCAAAAGGGGCGACTTTCGCCGCCCCTTCTGTGTGAGCGTTAGGACGGATATTTGGCCATGAACGCTTCATGGTCTGACGTATCGTAGAACTCTAGGTAAATGTCTAAGTCATCCATAGAGCGATTTACCTCCGACCACATAGAATATGGCCCCTTCAAATTAGCCGCACACCAACCGAATATTCTGGAGATGTAGTCGGAAGCATCCTCCTGACCCCGCTTATAGAGGAGCACATAACAGCTTTCGGAAAACCCAACATACTCCTTCGCAACAGGCTTGGGTAGGTTTAGCTTCACTTCCTCCTCTGCAAAAATATGGCGGTCGGTTTCAGTTAGGTCGATAACCTCTGGCAAAGCCGACGGGGATTCCGTCCACATGCTTAACAGGGCCGCGACTTCTTCGTTGTTCTTGCATCCATGAATAGCGCGCAGGTACGCAAGGTAGCCGGGTGGGTACTCCGATAGGTCGTACTCGAAGGTCTGACCATCTAACTCAGGGTCGTCATACTCGTGCGGCAGTGTATAGCGCACCACTGGTGCGGGTAATACGGTAAGCTCGCGCTTGTGAGTCGTGGAGGTAGCGGGTAATGGGTTAGTCATATTGGCTCCTTTGCCGTCATAGAAGAAGCCTGCCGCGATGAGCAGCAGGCTAGTTTTCAAGTGACGGGCAAGGAGTTCGGCCCGTTGAATCCCTTATAGGTCAGCTGGCCTTCTGGCGCAATATATTTCTGAAAAGGGTTGGCCCGCCCCAGAGATGGTAAGAGCGGGCCTGTAGGCGGAGACCGACTTAACGGGCCTACGCAGGGTCGGCTACTGCTACACTGCGCTACCTGTCGCGCCGCCCAAGGCTAACCCGCCATGTGGGTTAAAAGCACATAGCGGGTCAGACTCTTTGAAAGCGTAAGCAGATACCCTCGGAGACTTGCTGCTTACGTGGACCATTATACGCAGGACCACCCAGCGTGTCATTATTCGTGTCATTTGCCCTGCGCTGCTAGGGTTCGTGGACAAACCTTGCATACCAGCAATCTGTCGGTAAGTGCGGAGAGTGATCAATTAACTTTCGTGGAGATAATCGAGTGCGTGCAACCTATTTCCTCATAGCTTCCTCCATATTGTTGGCAGCCTGTGGGCAATCAACCGATTCAACGGCATCGCGAAATGGCACGGAGCAAGTTCAGAGCCAATCGGTGCCCACTGCGAGCGAGAACGATGGGAATTGGTCCTTACTTAGCGAGTATGTCGGTCAGCATCCCTTGGATAGCAGGCTCTATGACAAAAGCCCGATAGCGCCCGCGCTCAGGAACCTTCTCGACGACAAGCTGAACGTGCTGATGCAGAACAGCGAGACAGCCGCTCCCTTGCAACGCGATGGCGAAGTTTTCTTCACGTCGGGCAACAAGGATAATGAGGGGGGTAGCGACGCATTCTATCTGCTTGTCGATCCGTCAGCCAAGGCAGTCGAGGTCGGCCTTTGGGAAAACGGAGAGTTGACCGTTTATAAGACCCCAGGTTCCGACATTCTGAAACCAACGGATATCCAGACGACAATATCGAACGCGGAGATGTAAACGTCGCTGTGGCCCGGCAGGGACGGCCAGCAATCCTTGACGCGTTACCGATCCACTGATTCAAGGCTGGCTTTTGGAGGCGGCCTTGGGCGAACGGATTGACGTTACGGATGAAGAATGGGAAGTGATCGGGCCGCTGCTGCCGTCTGAGCGTGGTCGCGTATGCCGCCCGGCGCTAGATAATCGTCCCTATTTCGAAGGCATGATTTGGATCGCGCGGACCGGCGCGCAGTGGCGACACTTGCCGGACGAATATGGCAAGTGGAACAGCGTGTTCCGACGTTATCGACGATGGGTCACGACCGGTGTGTTCGATGCCATGCTCGAGACACTGGCCGAACTGGCGGGGCGGCATACAGCCGCCGACATGATCGACAGCACGGTGGTCCGGGCACATCATTGTGCTGTCGGTATAAAAAAGGGACTCAGAAAACCGAGGCGCTTGGCCGATCGCGAGGCGGCTTCACGACAAAGCTCCATGCCATATGCGATGCCAGAGGTCTCCCGCTAGGGTTCGTTCTGACACCTGGACAGGCGCACGATGTGCAGGGCTTTGCTCCACTGTTCCGCATGATAACCGACCGGATCGAGGCCTTCCTGGCTGATCGGGGCTACGATGCCGATGCGATCCACAAAGAGAGCGAGGCAGCCGGTGCGGAAGCGGTGATCCCGGCTAAGGTCAACCGGCGCAATCCCGCCCCGCACGACCGCACCAAATACAAATGGGGCAACCTCATCGAGCGTTTGTTCAACAAACTCAAGAACTGGCGCAGAGTGGCAACCCGCTACGACAAAACCAAGGAGTCCTACCTCGGCTTCGTCGCGCTCGCTTCAGTCAAACTGTGGATACCCTTTGTCCACGAGGCCTAGTTTCTCGGCCTTCCTCTTTGCATAGTTTCGGGCGTTCCGTTCTTTCTGGCTCATCGGTGCCTTGCCGATAGAAGGTCTGCCACTCTTCGAAGGTTCAGGCAGCGAGTGCTTCATTTTTTCGATGGTACATCCTTCAAACTTCTCGGCCAGCCATTCAGCAGTAGCCCTATCTGGGACTATTGCTTCTACGGGACGGTCAACAAGTGGGTCACGTAGTGAACAGCGCATCATTGCCTGATAGGCATTTTGATGATTCAAAGTTTCAGCAATTTCATTGTCGCTCATCCCAATGTTTTTTAGAAAGCCCCAAGCTGGCGTCCCTTGGTTTCTTACGCTCAAGAGAACCACATTATCGACCGTTTTCCAATTCGCTTTGTCCAGGCCATGTGAGATGCCGGGTAGTCGGTTAATTGGGCTAAAGTTTTCAGGATATCGGTCAGCTGGCACCTGCCAGATGAAAGGCTTGCCATTCAAATGGCCAACTACCGTATTCCAAACCGCATCGAACATCTCGGTGCCATCGTCTTCTTCAATTCTGTAGAACTGCTTACTGGCCTTGCGCTCGAACAAGTAGGTCAGTTTCAACCGCTCGCCATTATGGTGCTCAGTGTAGCGAAGCGTTGATGCCAATTCACCATGGGGTTGCCACGACACTTTGAACAGCCTGCTCCATACGTGATAGAGTTCTGTTTGGAAGAAGTTTGCACCAAGGAAGGTTGTGGTCTTCCATCCTTTCGCGAAATCCTCCTTCTTGATACCAAAGAAGTTGATGGATGCGCGCTTGGTACTAGGGTCTATCAAGTCGGCATAATGTTCTGGATTGGTTACGACGAGCACATCATCCCGCAGCACCAAATTAGCCAAGTCCTTGAACGACTCTAAGTTTTGGTCGCCATGCCTTCCGCTTGCTAGGTCTTCTAGCGCCGTCTTGTTTCTAGGCTCAACTAACGAAATTCCATCCACAAGAACGTTATCGACCTTGATATGGTCTGTGATGCCTCGATGGGTGATTGGTATCTTCAGTTCGATACTATTGAACACTGACGGGATTTCATCACATACCAGATGCCAGAACTTCCTGTAAGCCTTAGGCAAGCGGTCCAATGCCTTGTGAGTGATGAGGAGGACTTCTCCGTGATGTGGTACCGCTGCTTGCATATGCGCTACGATGGAATCAACCACGTTCTTCCTGTTCGAAGAACTAACAATGGTTCGAATCTTGATGTTCGGGTCCATCTGCTTGATGTTTCGTACCGTCTCTCTGATTAGGTCTTTTGATGGTTGTGCGATTAGAACCTTCTCTTCAGCTCGAACGCGCTCTACGGTCCATTTTGAAATGCCGTAGGTCTTACCTGACCCCGCAGGTCCGTCTTGATATTGAAATGTGGTCACGTGTATTACCTCTTAATGAAACAAAAATCCCACCAACTGGGACCTTCAAAGTCAGCTGGTGGGATTTAAGTTTGTTTCATAAAGAGCGATACTTGGTCCCGCCGTACTACTGGCGTTGAAGGTCCAAGTAGCTTACTTCTATTTATCCAATATACGACACATGGGGTCCGAAAAGCGATATTTTTCTGAAGTTTTTCATTCAACTGGCGCGCTGCTCAAAAATTCAACGAAAGTCTTTAATAAAAGATAATGTTGAAAATACCTCTCCCAAGGAAGTGACTGAAAACCAAATCAAGGAAGTACACATCTACTCAGTGGATGGAGCGAACGAGCGACATATCCACGAGTTGATGTTACCCGCATGGCGTGAGTGAAGCGAATGCCATGTGCGCTATCATAAGGAACCGATATAGGTGGAACTGCTATCGCACTTCGCACCTACACATGCCATCTGGATGGCTTCGTAAACTCAGCAATCCAATTGATGACATGTGACTACTTCTTGGTCTGATTGATTTCATCTGGATTGACCGAAATTAGGCATCACCAAGAAGGAATTTCTTTCCCTAATTAGGATGATGATAGGAGCAGCGCGCCTTCATCGCTCTTTCTTTCTACCAATGGTACCGCGCAGTTCTTCGCGTCATTATTCATGTTCTCGCTTTCCTGAATACTGACGGCCTGAACCCTTAGGCAGTAGAATGGCTTATGACCGAATTACTTACCTACTATAACGTTCGTTGCCAATTCTGCGGTACTGACCAGCGCGTCTTAACCCAGAAGAAAGCTTGCGCTACCTGTAACAGCTACAACCTTAGAGCCGAGAAGAACGGCATTCCACTTCTCAAACCCATCGAGCTATCTAGGATAATGACTGTTCCAGAATTGCTCCAAGACGAGGAGTACCTCGCTCACAGGGCTGCATGGAGAGCGGCCAACTAAGTAGTGGGTGAACTGGAACGTACCTCCCGACTTTGACCCCTCCCCTTACGAGGGCTTCGTCTATTCTATCACGAGCAAGTCCACGGGCCGCTTCTATATCGGGAAGAAATCCTTCTGGGCACGGCGTGGCAAAGGCAAGAAGCAGGTGGTCAAGCATTCCAATTGGAAGACCTACAAATCATCCTGCAAGGAACTCAAAGAAGCTATCGCAGCCGACCCCACGGATTGGGAATACGAAATCCTCCACTATGCGCGGGACAAGCGAAGCCTCACCTATCTAGAGGTGAAGGAGCAGATGATTCACGAGGTGCTTGAGCGCACCCTCCCCGATGGAACGCGGCTCGCATATAACGGAAACATCGCGGGGAAGTTTTACAGTGGCCGTACCTCTAGCGATTCGATTGATTCAAAGACCAAGGCGCGGTCTTTTCCCGCGAAATATCTTTACAGGTTTTCATTTTAGGGGTTGCGACCCCGAGAACCCTACGATTCTCTAGGCGGCCCTGGCGCCATCCCCCGCTCCATCCCCAACTATAGGCACGAATGGCGTATAGGTGCTTGCGACTCAAGCAGTCCTGATTCAGTATCTAGGAGTTCGCAGCACTTGGGAGGCCCGTCCGACTTCCCAAACAGTGTGGAGCGGGAAGCTTTTAGGACTGGCAGGGGAGCTGTCTTGGCCGACACCCCTAAACCAACTTCCCGCTCCAGCGAACACATTAAGCTTTTGGGAATCTCTCGGTCAACAATCATGTGGTTCGGCTCAACGCAAAGAGCTTCTAGCTAAGGATACAGTCTTGAAGAAAGGTCTAATCGCGCTCCTATTCCTTGCGGGATGTGATGCAAACCAGCAGGAACCCGAAAGACTAAGTTCATCATCTGGAATAGAAGATGGCTATAAAGCGGCGATTATTAAAGGTTCTGCCGCTGACATTCATAGAGGAAATATTCCAGAGGAAGAACCTCAAATTGTTGAGAAGCCGCTTGTTTTAGAGAATGTCCGCGCGGCTTTACTATCGAGTTACCCTGCGGATGATTTTAATCGTATAAAATTAGCAACCTTAGCTGTCTTTGATGGATTCTCTCTACGACAGCCTTGGTTGACTGCGGATAGTATGGAGAAGCCCGAGGGAGTCGTCGTGTGTGTGGACGACATAACTGACCCTCATTTCTTCTCGAGTGCAGAAGCCGATATGGTCTACGTCAAAAGTCATAATGGTATCTATGATTTTCGGCTGACTCCTGTTGGGAGCGACCCCCGAACGCTAACCGTAGACCTTGACGAGCAGGGAGAACACGAGGTCGCCTATAGATTAAAAAAACACAATCGCGTGTACTCTCTATTTTTACCCGCAAGTGAATCGCACCTAGCTAGCTTTCCTGATAAGCTTATCGTCGAAATTAGCACTCCGCACTGTAAGCGCGTTGTATCGGAAAACCCCTCCTCTATTGACAAGACTTGGGAGGAGTTCTGGCAGAGCTTAGGTGAGGATGTAGTATATTGATTATCTAGGCTCAGCGCAAAGCTGACTGGTAAACGGTCTTGCGCCAGCGATTCTTGGTAGCAGTGAGAACCAGCTTGCGCTGTCTTGGTCCGTGTGCGCTCCAAATCTGTAAGTTTTTTAGACAAAGCACTGCATTCGTAGAGCAGTCGACTCAGGAATTACGCGTCCGCTGCACCAATGAGCAGGAGTATCGCGGCAGCGGTCTGGTGTAGTTGAAAGGCTGCAATATGCCGTGGGACTTCGCGCTTTTTCTCGCCTGCACCATGTCCCGCAGATTTATTGCGAACAGTACCCACCCCGCTTTCAAGGATGGTTTTCAACCCGGCGAACTCAGTTTGCATATATGAGGGAATGAGGTCGTTATCGAAGACAGCACCGACCAATTTCTTTAGCGGCCAATTCGGGTCCAAACCCCAACCTTTTTCAGAACCGATAACTTTTATGACGCTTTCAAGGGACTTACAGGCTTCGACCAAGGTCGTCTCGTAATCCCCCTCACGAAACGCGTCGAAAGCATCGAGAAATTCATGCTCTGCTGCTTCATATTTCTTAGCTGCCAGAAAACCAAGCGCAGGCACAACCACCTCTTTATGCTCGAATTTCGAATCTATCTGAAGCAACCTTCCAGCCTCAAACTGATAACCGACGGACGCCTCAAGGAAGCGCGCATTCAGTTCCTCTATCTTTTGCAGGATTTCATAACGACTCGAGCGACGATGACGAGCTTCTAGCTCCAAGATGAGACGGCATATAGCTTCTACAGCATCTAGATGAAAATCAGAAAGCTGTTCGTGGCAAAACCAACGATAAAATTCGGATGGAGGATAAGGTTCCTGCGAAAGCATTGTTGTACCAATTTCTTTGCGCATGAATTTGTTTAACTGCGTATAAATCCTAGAGCGGTCCTGAGAAGCTAAATCAATTACCTCATCAAAAATCTGAATTACCTGATTTCTAAGGGGGTTTGGTAAAATGTCATATACCAGAGGGTCATACTTGTTTTGGGTCGCGCGTTTACGACGCGAAAAAGTGTCGGGAAGAGTCATCGCTTGAAGATGTACATTCTGAGGAAATTGGCAACTGCATCCGATAATTTGTACCGGTTTTGTTTTTTCGCCATGAGTCGGCATACTTCTGGGATAGCGTCGTAATCTCACCATTGCCGCCAGCAGAGCCAAGATTTGGCCTTGTAATAGGTGCAGCACGGCTGCGAGGCTCTCCACCAGTGTCGAATCTGATGAATGGCAGTGTTTGAGACCTTACCCTTTGGTCCGAGATAGACGATTTTGTCGCCCTCGAATGCGGAAAACCCATTCATCGGCAACCTCCTGATTAGCACATTTTATTTTAAAGTATGGGTGGTCTTCGCGGTTAGTGCCAATGATAAGCTGCGGGTCCCCCAAGCCATCATACTCCTTATTGACTGTTTCGGACTTAACGCTTGTTGTAATCTGCGAATTCAATCCAGACGCCACGCCGACAACTAAGCCTGCTGGCCCTAAAAGTGCACCCCCAATTAGTCCTCGAGCGACAGGGCTTCTGCGCTGGGTTTCAGTAATCGGAAAAGAGATTTTTTCTTGGCGTGACCTTCGAACACTTGGTCTTGCCACGTTAAGTGAAATTATTTCGCGCAAGTTAATATAAATGGGTTCGGCATGGCTGAATTCATCTTGGACGTCGATTTGGTTAACCCTAAGCAGCGGTGAGGTGTTGGAAAGCGCAATTATGCAGTGGGGCTGTTCCTCTAGGTGCATCAAGCGGCCACGTGAAATTAACGACCAACCTTCGCGTTGAATCTTCGTCATCCAAACGACTAAATCCTTGTCAATTTCAGCCTGCTTCTTTTCTTTTAAGGCCTTCCGCTCTGCCTTCGCCGCTTCGAATTCTAATGCCCTATTTTCATCATAGGCTTTAGACCAAAATGCCAAACCCGTAAGAATTATACAGATTAAAAGAATCCATTCCATTTATACCCCCAATATAAAATATGTGCCGAATAAGTTAAGCGAAGATTGCGCTTATACCAACTGTCCTCTCAAATGAAATCTTCAAATTTACAGGTGCCACAAAAAGAATCTTGGCTGACAATCCGTTTGTAGCACGCAGTTTCAATTCTCACCGATGCCTATTTGTGCTTGTAATATGTGCAACACGGCTGATGAACGGCCCCCCGGGGGCGGGCAAATCGCTGCTGGCCTCCTGTCTTCCCGGCATCCTGCCGCCGCTCTCCGCTGCCGAGGCGCTGGAAGTCAGCATGGTCCAGTCGGTCGCGGGAATGCTGGACGACGGGACGATCAGCCGCGCGCGCCCCTTCCGCGCCCCGCACCATTCCGCCAGCATGGCGGCGCTGACCGGCGGCGGGCTGAAGGTCCGCCCGGGCGAAGTCAGCCTGGCGCATCTGGGTGTCCTGTTCCTCGACGAATTGCCGGAGTTCCAGCGCTCGGTCCTCGATTCGCTGCGCCAGCCGCTGGAGACGGGCCGGGTCGATGTCGCGCGGGCCAACGCCCATGTCAGCTTTCCCGCGCGTGTCCAGCTGGTCGCCGCCATGAACCCCTGCCGCTGCGGACATCTGGGCGATGCCTCCATGGCATGCAGCCGTGCGCCGCGATGTGCGCTCGATTACCAGGCGAAGATCAGCGGCCCGATGCTCGACCGGATCGACCTGCATGTCGACGTCGATCCCGTCAGCGCCGCCGACCTCGCCCTGCCCCCGCCGTCAGAAGGCAGCGCCGAAGTCGCCGCCCGGGTGGCGGAAGCGAGAGCGGTTCAATCGGCCCGCGCCGAGGCGTCGGGCGCCCGGACCAATGCCGAACTGGACGGAGACGCGCTGGAGGAATTCGCGTCGCCGGACGATGCGGGACGCACGCTCCTGATGCAGGCAGCGGAAAGCATGAAGCTGTCTGCACGGGGCTATACCAGGATGCTGCGCGTCGCCCGGACGATCGCGGACCTTGCCGGTGCGCGGCAAGTCGGGCGCATCCACGTGGCCGAAGCGCTGAGTTATCGCCGCATGGGGGTGCGGGGATGACGGCGCTTCGTTCTGTAAGGATACGAAAAAAGGAAAGGGAGGCAGCAGTCGCCACCCCCCTTTCCAGTAGAAGGACTGCAAGAGCCTTCGGGTCGCGGCACTGCATCTAGGTCGGGGCGCTTTCGCTGCCATCACCCCCTTGGGGTATTTCTTGAAAGAATTGCGTTTTTCGGTACGAATTACGCCGACAGGGGGCGCGGAATGCCATTCGATCCGGCACTGACCGGCATCATCGACGACATTTACGAGGGATCGCTCGACGAAAATCGGTGGCGGTCTGCCATGCGCGGATTCCTGGGTGTGACCGGCGCACGCGCGGCGTTTCTCGCCATCGTCGACAATAACAGGCAGTCCGTCGTGGCAAGCACGGTGGTCGGTCCGGAGGAATCCCGCCTGGACGATGCCCTTTCCCTCTACCGCGAGGAACTGGTCGAACTCGACCCGGGCTTCAACATAGAGCGGCACGATGGCGGCCGCTTCCGGTTCGGCGACACCAGCAATCTCAACACGTCCGATCCGGACGCATGGCGCGCTTTCATCCGGCACGATTTCGGCAGTGGCGATTATCACAGCCTGATCAGTTCGACGAGCGGCAGCCTGAGCGTCTCTCTCGCGCTGCACACACACCCCGAACAGACCGCCATCACGCCCGAACAGGAACGCGTTCACGATATCGTCTTCAGCCATCTGAGCCGGGCAGCGCGCCTGCTGGTGAGCCGCCCGGAGCTGGCGCGGAGCGAGGAAGCGCTGATCCTGGTCGACGAGAACGCCCATGTCCTCGACGCAAGCCCGGGTGCGGAGGCGATCCTGTCTGCAGGCTGTGCGCTGGGCGTCGGCGAGGGCAAGCTGCGAGTCCAGCGCGGGGCGCAGGACGACGCGCTTAAACAGCACATACGCCGCGCCTGTCAGCCTTCCTCCGCCGAGGGCGCGGGTAGCTGGATGACATTGCCATCTTCCCGCAGGCTGACCCCCTGGCTGGTTTATTTCGAGCCTGTCCCCCTGCTGCCGCTGGGTAGCGAGCAGAAGGTCTTCGGATGCATGATCCGGCTGACAGGCGGCGCTCCGCGGTCGGGGCCGGAGGAATCAATGATTGCCGAGATATTCGGCCTGACCCGGCGGGAGGCAGAGGTTGCAGCGCGAATGGTCCGGTCGGCCGACGACCTGAAGACCATCGCAAGCGAGCTCGGCATGGCCTACGAAACGGCGCGCACCCATGCCCGGTCATTGATGGCAAAGATCGGTGTCGGAAACCGGATCGAACTGATTATGGAACTGTCGCGATATCGCTAGGGCGATTGCGGTCAGTCGGCGTAGCTGGAATTCTTCACCAGCTTGCGGTTTTCGTCCGGTGCTCCGTCCGTCCACCAGACAGGGCCGCGCTCGCCCAGCGCAACCTTCGCTTCCTGAACCTGCGCGCGCGCTTGCTTCAACTCGGCCGGATCGCCGGAGGACTTTGCCGCCTTCACGGCGCGCCGCGCATCCATCAACGCGTGGGTCCAGCGCTTCCGCTCGGCCTCAGGCAGGTCGGGATTGGTGGCCCTCCATAACCGCCCACGCACGATGATGTACCGGCCATCATGTGTGCGCTCAGGCTGATCGGATGCAGGCTGGGCGTCTCCGGCGGCGTCGTTATTGTCGCTCGCTTCCAAGGTTATTCGGCTGCAACGGTGGCCGGCTCGTCATCGGCGGTCCAGCCGCGCGTGCCGGGGGCAAGTTCGCCTTCGGCCCGGTCCCTGCCCGCCTCCGGCAGATCCTTGCGAGCGATCATGTTGAGGTCGCCCGGGCCCAGGATACGGCCATCATGCGCCAGAATGGCCACGGGGCCGACCGGCATGTGATCCTGGCCGTCCACCAGCACCGGGTCGGTATCGACGAAATCCTCGCCGTATTTCTGGCCCCATTGCCGCAGCGCCAGCATGGCCGGCAGCAGGTCGAACCCCCGCTCGGTCAACCGGTATTCGATGCGGCGGCGATCGTCGGGGCACGGTTCGCGGTCGAGGATACCGTGATCGACCAGGCGGCCAAGACGGTTCGACAGGATGTTCCGCGCGATGCCCAGTTCGCTCAGGAACTCCTCGAAATGGTGAAGCCCGTTGAAACTGGCCCGCAGGATCATGAAGCTCCAGCGCTCACCCATCGCCTCCAGCGCGTCGGGCAGGCCGCAGGCGCTCAATTCCTTCAGCGGCTCACGAACGTCTCCGGCCATAACAGGCGTGCCCTTTCATGCGGTTTTCCAGCCTTGTAACCGCAAAACCCCCGGTCTCAAAATTCAAACTGGGCTTCAGGTTGCAACTCGATACCTATCTGGGTAGGTGGCGATCCGTAACCGATCTTCCCTCGTTTCTCGTCGGTTGGAAAGAACTTCAAAGGACCCTCTCCCATGACCCTCTCCTTTTCCAAGGCCGGCGCGATCTCCGTCGCTGCCACCTTCACTGCCCTTACCCTCGGTTCGGCCCTGACGCCTGCCGCTGCAGACGCTCGCAACAGCGGTCCGCACTACCGTGCCGAACTGGTCCAGCCGACCGACAAGACCGTCGAGATCGTGCGCGGTACGCCGTGGCAGTGCAGCGGCACGGTTTGCGTCGCGCCCAAGGCCGGATCGCGCCCCGTCAATGTCTGCAAAGCCTTCGCCCGCAAAGTCGGCGAAGTGGCCAGCTTCACCGTGGCAGGTGAACCGCTCGCTGCCGACAAGATGGCGAAGTGCCAGGGCGACTGATCCGCCCAACGCATTTCGACAAGAGTTTCCCCCCGCCTGTCTTCTCCGTCAGGGTGGGTCGACTGAGCCACCGGTAGCAGGAACGCTGCCGGTGGCGTTTTCTTGGCTGCCGCATACGCAGACGCCGCTCAGACGCGTTCAGCGCGGCAATAGCCCCCTTGCGGCCAGATCGGTTTCCAGCGCTTCGGCGTCGTGGAAGTGATGCGTCTGCCAGCCTTCGGCCGCCGCACCGGCGATATTGTCGGCATTGTCGTCGATGAACAGCATGTCCTGCGGCGCGTGCCCGAATCTCTTGGCCGCGCGGCGGAAAATGGCCGGATCGGGTTTCACCAGCTTTTCCCGTCCCGACACCACGATATCGCGGAACAGGCCGAGCACCGGCTCCGTCGGGGCGAAGCGGTCCCAGAACTCGGCCCCGAAATTGGTGATCGCGAATAGCGGAACGCCCGCATCCGACAGGCGCTCTATCAGTTCCGCCGTGCCGGGCACGCGGCCCGGAATGGTCTCGTTGAAGCGGGTCGCATAGGCCTGGATCGCATCGGTATGGGCAGGGAACAGCGCGGCGCGCTCTGCCACCATCTCTTCGATCCGGCGCCCGGCATCGTGCTGGAAATGCCATGCCGGCGTGACCACGTGGGCCAGCACCCAGTCCCGCTCGGCGGGATCATGGACCACCTTCTCGATCAGGCAGCGAAGGTCCCACTGGACGATGACCCGGCCGACATCGAAGACGACCGCCTTCACCGATCCCGCTTTCTTCGCTTCGGTATCGGGTCCTTGCTTGGTCATGCTGCTCCTTCCCCAAACGCCAACGGCCCGCGTCCCGGCCCCCTGCCTCGCGTCGCTGGACGCTTAGGACAGAAGGGACGGGAAGCGGGCCGGTACCGCACTGTGCAGACGCGCCGGGGACAGCGTGCCCCCGAAGGCTGGAATCAGCCCTGGCGTGCCTTGAAGCGGCGGTTGGTCTTGTTGATCACGTAGGTACGGCCGCGGCGACGAATCACGCGGCAATCGCGATGGCGATTTTTCAGCGACTTGAGGCTGTTACGAACTTTCATTGGTTTTTCCCGAAAATAAAATCGGCACGGCAAATGGAGATGCAATGCCCGAAATTCAAGGCGCGCGCCTAAGCGGCGAATCGCACTTCGTCAAGAAGAAGCGTCCTGAATCTCGCCCAGCCTGCGTTCCCATTGCAGGGCGTGCGCCACGATCCGGTCGAGATCGTCATGCTGCGGCTGCCAGGGCAGCGTGCTGCGAATCAGGGCCGGATCGGAAACCAGCGCTGCCGGGTCCCCCGCCCGCCGAGGTTCCATTACCCGCTCTATCCGGCCGCCCGTCACCCGGTCCACCGCGTCCAGCACCTCGAGGACGGAAAAGCCGCGGCCATACCCGCAATTCATGGTGAGGGAGCGTCCGGGCTGCGCCTCCAGTGCCTCAAGCGCATGGACATGGGCCGCGGCAAGGTCGCTCACATGGATGTAATCCCGCACCCCGGTTCCGTCCGGCGTATCGTAATCCGTGCCATAGACGCCGACACTCTCCCTCTTGCCCAGAGCAGCTTCGACCGCGACCTTGATCAGATGGGTTGCGCCCTTCGTCGACTGGCCGGTGCGCCCTTCCGGATCGGCACCCGCAACGTTGAAATAGCGCAGCGCGCAATAGTTCATCGGGTGCGCCGCCACGACATCGGCCAGCATCCGCTCCGTAAACAGCTTCGACCAGCCATAGGGGTTGATCGGCTGTTGCGGCGTCCGCTCCGTCACCGGAGAGGTTTCGGGCACGCCATAGGTCGCGGCGGTCGAGCTGAAGATAAAATGCGGCACGCCGCCGCGAACCGCCGATGCCAGCAGGGCGCGGGTGCGACCGGTATTGTTGTCGTAATATTTTAGCGGATTTTCGACCGATTCCGGGACCACCACGCTGCCCGCAAAATGCATGATCGCGCCGACATCGTGCTCCGCCAGAATATGGGCGACCAGTTCGTCATCCGCGATGTCGCCTTCGAAGAAAGGCACGTCGTCCGGGACGGCGAAGCGGAAGCCCGTGACCAGATTGTCGATGACCGCGACCTTGCGGCCTGCATCGCGCAAAGCGAGCACTGCATGGCTGCCGATATAGCCGGCCCCGCCCGTCACCAGCACCGTCTTCCCGGAAGAGGCGGTGGTCGGCATATCGTTCATTGTTCTCGTCCTGCTGTTTTTGCGCCGCGCGGCAGGCACTCTCGGGCCGGTCTGCGCGTTGGGAGGGCAATAGCGCGCCAAGATGAAAGAATTGCAATCATGAAACCAGCCCGTTTTCCCAGCCTCGCCGCTGCCCTTGCAGCGCCCATTCTCCTGGGGGCGTGTACCACTGCATCCGCACCGGGCCCGGTCCAGGTGACCCGATTCGTCGCCGGGGACGCGGCGCTTGGCGGCACGACCCTGTTCGTCGAAAGCGCGCCGGGCAGCGAAGCGGACAGCCTCCAGCTTGCCCCCTACAAGGCCGTCGTTGCCGAGCAGCTGTCCCGCCTCGGCTACACCGAGCAGGGCCGCAGCGGCGCGCGGCGCGTGGCGCAGGTTTCGGTGGAACGGTTCGTGCGGACCGACACCGGACGCAGGTCGCCTGTCAGCGTCGGCGTGGGCGGCGGGACCGGTGGTTACGGGTCAGGCGTGGGTGTCGGCGTCGGCATCAATCTGGGCGGCGGCGCGCGCGACGAAGTGACCACGCGCATGGCTGTGATCCTGCGCGATGTGGCCAGCGGCGACGTTTTGTGGGAAGGGCGCGCCGAATTCGACGCACCGGAAGGGAGCGAGGCCGCAGGGGCCGCCGGCAACGCCGCGATTATCGCAGCCGCCCTGTTCCGCGACTTTCCCGGCGTCAGCGGCGAAACAATTCTGGTGGAGACCAATTGATGACCGACATCGGTATCGATACCCAGTTCGACAGCGGCAATATCGAGGTGCTGTCCATTTCCGGCGCCAGCGCCAGGCTGGCCCTGCACAAGGACAACCAGTCCGATTTCGCGCAGTGGTTCCATTTCCGCGTTCATGGCGCGGCCGACCGGGAACTGGAGCTGAAGATCACCGGTCTGGAAAACAGCGCCTATCCCGCCGGCTGGCCGGACTATGATGCCTGCGTCAGCGAAGACCGGGATTTCTGGGGCCGAGCGGCGTCGAGCTATGACAAGGACGAGGACGGCGGCACGCTGACCATCCGCTACACGCCCGGCACCGACATCGCCTGGTTCGCCTATTTCGCGCCCTACTCCATGGAACGCCATCACGACCTCGTCGCCGAAAGCGCCGCTTCGGAAGGCGTGGAGTATCGCCGCCTCGGCCAGACGCTGGACGGCCAGCCGCTCGATTGCCTGGAAATGGGAGACGGCGCGCGGCAGGTCTGGCTGTATGCGCGCCAGCACCCGGGCGAAAGCATGGCCGAATGGTGGATGGAAGGCGCACTGGAAGTCCTGTGCGATCCGACCGACACGGTCGGCCGTGCCCTGCGCAAACATTGCCGCCTGCATGTCGTGCCCAATTGCAATCCCGACGGCTCGCGCCGGGGCCACCTGCGCACCAATGCGGTCGGGACCAATCTCAACCGCGAATGGGCGGAACCGAGCGCCGAGGCATCGCCCGAAGTGCTCGCCATTCGTGCGGCGATGGACGAAAGCGGTGTCGACTTCGCCATGGATGTCCACGGCGACGAGGCGATTGCCGCCGTCTTCCTTGCCGGGTTCGAGGGTATCCCGTCCTGGACCGACGATCTTGGCGACAGGTTCTATCGCTACCAGTCCATTCTGGAGCGGCGCACGCCGGACTTCCAGACGGCGAAGGGGTATCCTAAATCCGCCCCGGGCACGGCAAACCTCGCCATCAGCACCAACCAGGTGGCGGAGCGATACAAGGCCTGCGCGATGACGCTGGAAATGCCTTTCAAGGATAATGCGGACTGGCCCTACGAGGCCCAGGGATGGAGCCCGGAACGCAGCAAGTTGCTGGCGCGTGACTGCCTGGCCGCCCTGCTGGAATGGATCGAAAGCGAATGAGTCCGAAGAAAGCCGGCACGTTCGCGCGCCGGGTTCACGGTCGCCGCGGTTTTTGCAGTCGTCGTCGCCATCCAGCTTGTCCGGCTTAATCCCTATCTGCCGTTCGCGCCGGAAAGGGCTGCCCTGTCGGATGACGACGACAATGGCTCGTGCTTCACCGCCCTGTCGCTCAATGTGAAGCAGGTGAACACGCAGCATTACCGGGTCGCCGCCCTGATCGAGCGGGAGGACCCCGATCTCCTGCTGTTGATGGAGACCAATGGCCGCTTACCGCGATCCGCGCGCGGGCCGCGGGACTTATCCGACATTTCCCGCCAGCATGGCCTTCATCGGCTGGCCGCTCGACCAGATCATGGTGAAGAACGCCCTGCGCGTGCAGTCCTTCGCCGTGCTCGAAGATGTCGGCGCGGACCACCTGCCGGTGAAGGGCCGTTTCTGCCTGCGTGACGGCGAAGGCGAGGTGCTGGAGAGTTTCGAACCGGCCCCTGACAGTCCCGTCGAGGGCTCGGAAAGCGCCACGACAGGCGGCACGACCGGCTAGAGGTCAGTCGAGACTGGCCGGACCGAAAGCGTGCGGGAGCAGCGCGCTCAGCCGGATGCGCCGTGTCTCGGTGTCGCCCACGCAGAGCACCAGCGGATCGGTTCCGCCAAGCTGTGCGAGTTCGTTCAGCACCTGCCGGCAACGCCCGCACGGGGTGATCGGCGCGCCCCCGCCCTTGTCCGCAGGGCCCGTGACCGCCACGATTTCCAGGCCTCCGCGCACGCCGTCTGCCATCGCCTTCGCGGCCGCCACCGTTTCCGCGCACAGAGCTAGGCCGTAGCTCGCATTCTCGATATTCGTGCCGGTCACGACCGACCCGTCGGCGAACCCCAGCGCGGAGCCGACGCTGTATTCGGAATAGGGGCTGTAGGACCGGGTCGCAGCATCCCGAGCCGCTGCAATCAGGGCATCTTCGCGCTGCGTGTCCGTCATGATCGCACCACCAGCCAGCGAAGCGGGGTTTCGGTTGCTTCCACGCGCAATTCCTCGTTTGCCGTCCAGATAAGCCATGGCCGCCCGCCATAGTCGGGCAGGAACCGTGTCCGGACGAGCCATAACTGGCGCTCTATCCGGCCGGCAATGCCGTATTCCGCCTCGAACTCCGGGGTGATTTTCAGGATCACCGGCTTGGCCTCGTGATTCTCGATCTGGTTGGCAAGCGTCATGAGCTCGCTTTCGACCGCGGCCTCGTTCACGCGCACGGCGCACTCGCCGGTCCCCCGGGTGAGGGCGATGACCGGCGGCAGCAGGTCGTTGTCGCGCGGGACCATGCGCGTGAAATTGGCGGATTGCCGGTCGGCAGGGCGGCACGGATCGAAGCGGTGGATCGCGCCCACCTGCAGCCCTGCCTCTCGCGCGCTGCGCAGATTGGCGACGAAGGCCGGATCCTGCGCCGTCTCTCCGTCGCTCGCATGGAGATAGGCGAATTTCGCCCCCAATGCCCGCAGGGTGCGGAAATTGACGGTCCCGTCGCGGGCGGAGATCTCGACGCCCTGGTCCGGATAGGCTCCCTCGTCCGGGCGCCAGTGGGCCGTGTCCCACCACAGCCATGCAGCGGCGATGCCTGCCATGACGGCCAGCGCCAATACGCCCTTCCAGAGCCAGCCGCCCCGGTTCCTCTTGCGCGCCATGTGCCGTCAGCCCCGGATGTGCAGGACGCAGATCAGGGTAAAGAGCCGCCGCGCGGTGGCGAAGTCGGTTTCGACCTTGCCTTCCAGCCGGTCGAGCAGCAGTTCGGACGCCGTATTGTGAACCCCCCGCCGGGCCATGTCGATCGTCTCGATCTCGGCCGGGGTCGCCTTGCGAATCGCCTGGTAATAGCTGTCGCAGATCGCGAAATACTCGCGGATCGGTCGGCGGAACCGCGCCAGCCCCAGGACGATCATCTCCAGCGCCTCGTCCTGTTCGCTGCGGATGTCCATGGCCAGCCGCCCGTCCTGCACCGACAGTTTCAGCCGGTAAGGCCCGTTCTTCCCTGCTTCGGAGGCACGGACAGGGCGAAACACGTTCTCCTCGATCAGGTCGTAGATCGCCACGCGCCGCTCCTGCTCGACATCGGCGTTGCGCCAGAGAATCGTCTCCTCGTCGAGTTCGACATGCGACAGGCGCCAGGTGGGAAGTGTTTGGGTCATGGTTTCGCCAGCCGCTTTCGCAGATAGGCGCGCCCCGCCGCAAGGGCCTTCGAACCATCCCCGATATCCACAGCACCGTGTTGCCGAAGTGCCCTTGCGCCTACCCGCCCGCGCGGCCAAACCGCTGGCCATGGCAGACCAAGACCTCATGATCCGATCCGATGCGCCGACTCCCGCCGATAGTGGCGCGAAAGAGGGCGAATCGGGCCGCAGCCTGCCATCGAATATCGAGGCCGAGGCCGCGTTCCTCGGTGCTGTGCTGATCGACAACCGGGTGATCGAGGATTTGCAGACGCCCATCGGCCCGCAGCACTTCTACGCCCCGATCCATGCCCGCATCTACGAACGCGTACTGTCGCTGATCGACCGGAACGCGACGGCCAGCCCGGTGACGCTCAAACCCTATTTCGAAGGGGACGGGGCATTGTCGGAACTGGGCGGGACGACCTATCTCGCCCAGTTGACGGCGGACGGCCAGGGCCTGCTCGCCCCGCGCGACCTGGCCGACCAGATCTACGACCTTGCCCTGCTGCGCGAACTGGTGACGGTGGGCCGCGATCTCGTCGAAGGCGCGCTGGACACCAGCGAGACGGTCGAGCCGATGCGCCAGATCGAGGAGGCGGAGGCCTCGCTCTTCGCAGTGGCGGAAGGGGCGGCGACCGGGAACGAGGCGTCGACCTTCCGCTCCGCAGCCCTGACCGCGCTCAAACTGGCCGAAACCGCCATGAATTCCGGCGGCGGCGTGTCGGGCAAGACGTCCGGCCTCGCATCGCTCGACGACAAGACGGCCGGCCTGCACGATTCCGACCTCATCATCCTTGCCGGACGCCCCGGCATGGGCAAGACCTCGCTCGCCACCAATATCGCCTTCAATTGCGCCGAAGAACACCTGAAGTTCATGCAGGACGGCGGCGATGTGAACCAGGGCGCGCCGGTCGCCTTCTTCAGCCTGGAAATGAGCGCCGACCAGCTTGCCACGCGTATCCTGGCCGAACAGGCGGAAATCTCGTCCGAGGCGCTGCGTTCGGGTACGATGAAGCGGGAAGAGTTCCAGAAGCTCGCCCATGCAAGCCAGCGGCTCGCGGAACTGCCGCTCTATATCGACGATACGCCCGCCCTGTCCGTCTCCGGCCTGCGGACCCGCGCGCGGCGGCTGAAGCGCAAGCACGATATCGGGCTGATCGTGGTCGATTACCTGCAGCTGATGCAGGGATCCAAGCGCAGCCAGGACAGCCGCGTCAACGAAATCTCGGAAATCAGTCGCGGGCTGAAGACCCTGGCGAAGGAGCTGGCCGTGCCGGTCATCGCACTGTCCCAGCTGAGCCGTGCGGTGGAACAGCGCGAGGACAAGCGCCCGATGTTGTCCGACCTTCGCGAATCCGGCTCGATCGAGCAGGACGCCGACATGGTCTGGTTCATCTTCCGCGGCGACTATTACCACGAGGCGCTGCGCCCGGACATGCCGAACGAGAATTCCAGCCCCGACATCGCGGAAAAATACGCGATCTGGGAAGAACGCTACCTGGAACTGAAAAACCGCGCGACCTTGATCGTGGCCAAGCAGCGTCATGGTTCGACCGGCAACGTCCCGCTGCACTTCCAGCCCGAGATCACGAAGTTCTCGTCCCCGAACATGAAGGATTACAGCGATTACGGCTACGAATAGCGCGCTGGCTATAGCCCGAGATTTAGCCGCCGGCTGACCGTGTAATCCATCACCCCGACCAGGAACCAGCTGAAATTCCAGCGGATCCTGTTCCACAGCGTGTTGCGCCTGCGATGCACCTGCGGGGTCACGTCGAGCGAGGCCGGCAGGTGGCTGGCGATGAATTCGCGCATCCGGTCGGCAAAGGCCGCGTCCTCAACCCGAAGGACGATCTCGAGATTGATATACAGGCTGCGCATGTCGAAATTGGCGCTGCCTAGGTAAACGGCATCGTCCAGCACCAGCAGCTTCGTATGCATCTTGCAGGCGTCGAATTCGTAGACGTCCGCACCCTTGTGCAGCAGGTAATCGTAAAGCGAGCGCGAGGCGCCGATGGTGGCGGCATTGTCGGACTTGCCCGCCATCACAAGGTTGGCCTGCCCCTGCTGCGCAATCTTGCCGATCTTCCTCAGCAGCCGTTTCGGCGGGGAGAAATAGGCCATCATCAGGTCGAGGCGGCGGCCATTCTCCAGGTCGCGGCCGACCGTGCGCGCCCAGCTCGACAGCTTGCGCGTCGGGCCGCCCATCAGCCATCGGACCGCCCCCGCACCCGCATCCCACTCGCGCACGGCGTGGCGGACATGCTTCCATTCCACCCCGTCGGAATCGGTCCATTCCAGCAGGTTGTCGTACCAATCGACCAGCGGCGAGACTGCCCGCCCCTCCAGCCATACGGCAAGGTCGTTCCAGCCATTGTCTGTCGGCGGCGCGAAATAGTCGTCGGCGATATTGAAACCGCCGACGATCGCGCGCTCATCGTCGGCCAGCGCGATCTTCTGGTGGTTGCGTATGAGGTATCGCAGCGATGCGCGTGACGAGAAAACGCGGAAATCCCCGCCGGCCGCAGTGAAATCGCGGAAGAACCTCGCATCGGCTTCCGCCCCGAAACCGTCCACGATCAGCGTGACCTTGACCCCGCGTGTCGCCGCCTCGGTCAGCGCGGTGCGCATGCGCCTGCCCACATCGTCCTTCGCGAAGATATAAAAGCAGAGTTTGAGCGAGTGCTTCGCCCCCTCGACCAACGCCAACAGGGCCTCCAGACGTTCCCCGCCCCGCGGATAGAGCCACAGATCCAGCCCGTCGACCGAGGCGGAAAAGCTGGGCGGATCGGAATATTCCTCCGGTGGAACCGGCGGTGCCGCGCCTGTGGTGTCTTGCGGAAGGACATCGGTCATCCCGGCATCCCTACGGCGGCGGCCCCGCCCCGACAAGATAGCCGCCCTGCGCCGTCCGAGGAGCGCGATTTCCTTGACTCTACGGCCCCCGGGGCGTATCCGGCGTCAACCCCGAAATTCCAATACCTGTTTGCGAGGGCACCTGCATGGCGCGCGTTACCGTCGAAGATTGTGTCGACAAGATCCCCAACCGTTTCGATCTCGTCCTGCTTGCAGCTCAGCGCGCACGCGACATTTCCGGCGGTGCAGAGCTGACCCTGGAACGCGACCGGGACAAGAATCCCGTCGTCGCCCTGCGCGAAATCGCGGAACAGAACATCAAGCCGAAAGAACTGAAGGAATCGGTCGTCACCAACCTGCAGAAGATCCTGCCGGACGACGACGACGACATCGATGAAATCGGTTCTCTCAGCCAGTCGGCAGAGGCACTGCGGATCACCGCTTCCGCCCCGACCCGCTCGACCTCGATCGGGGCCGATTACGAAGGCTGAGGCCTTGTCCTTTGAACGATACAAAAGGCCGTCCCTTAACGGGGCGGCCTTTTTTTGTGCCTCGGCACGGCGCGGGCCCATGTCCACACGGGTCTTTCACTTTCAAGGGAGAGCGAGGCACCGATGGCAGTCGTAGCGGTCTACAGCGTCAAGGGCGGCGTCGGGAAGACGACGATGGCGGCCAACCTCGCCTGGTGCTCGGCCGAGATCTCCTGCCGCAGCACCCTGCTGTGGGACCTGGACGCATCGGGCGGGGCCAGTTTCCTGCTCGGCGTCGAACCGCGGAAGAAAAAAGTCGCGACCAGCGTGTTCGCGCTGGAGCGGGACCCGGAAAAGCTGATCCGGACAACGGGTTATCGCAGGCTGGATGTCCTGCCGGCGGACGAGACGATCCGCGCGCTGGAAAACCAGTTCATGGATATCGGCAAGCGCAAACGGCTGGCCAAGATCGCCGCCCAGTTGGGCAAGGATTACGAGCGGATTATCTTCGACTGTCCGCCGGTCCTCAACGAAACCAGCGCGCAGGTCGTGCGCGCCGCCGACCTCATCATCGTGCCGCTGCCGCCATCGCCGCTTTCGACGCGCGCATTCGACCGCGTGGTGGAAGAGGTGAAGGCGAACACGTCGCGCCATCCCCCGATCCTGCCCGTGCTGTCCATGCTGGACTTGCGGCGCACGCTCCATCGCTCGGCACGGGAAGAAAACCCCGACTGGCCCAGCATTCCGCAGGCGAGCGCGGCCGAACAATGTGCAGTGCGCCAGCAACCGGTCGGCGCCTTTGCCCCGCGCAGCCCCGCCGCTCGGTCGTTCCAGCACCTGTGGACGGCCATAGAGCGCAAGCTGGCGAAGCGGAAATAGGCCCTATTCCTCGCCCGGGTGCCGGCGCGCAAATGGCAGGCGAAGGCTCCAGCCGAGACGGCCGGGCCGCTCGTCCTGATAGCCTTCCAGACCGAAGATCAGGCCGTTCTGGCCTTTTTTCGCCGCGCCCACATAGGTGCCGAGCAACCGGTCCCAGCCCGACAGGACGGTGCCGTAATTGCTGTTCGTTTCATCCATTTTGGCTGAGTGGTGGATGCGGTGCATGTCGGGGGTGACGAACAGCCTGCGCCACGCAGCCTCGAGCCCCGATGGCAGGCGGAAATTGCCATGGGTGAAGATCGTGGCCACGGCAAAGCCGATCTCGAAGACGAACACGGCGAGCGGCGCTGCCCCCAGCGCGACGACGATCGCCATCTTGTACGCCATGGACAGCACGATCTCGGCCGGGTGGAAGCGCGCACCCGTGGTAATGTCGAAGCCGGTGTCGGTATGATGGACCTTGTGCAGCCTCCAAAGAAGGGGGATCTCGTGGGTGGCCCGGTGCTGGATGTAAAGCGCGAGGTCGAGCAGCACGATAGCCGCGATGAATTCTGCCCATGGCGGCAGTTGCGTGACGTTGAACAGGCCCCAGCCCGCATCACGCGCCCACACCGCTGCGCCGACCATGGCGAGCGGCAGCACCAGCCGAACGGCCAGCGTATCGATGGCGTAGAGGCCCAGATTGGTCCTCCACCGCGGCAGGCGGCCAAGCGGGAATTGGCGGAAAGGGCGCGCCAGCTCCAGCGCCGCAAACAGCGCGAAGGCAGCGGCGATAACGCCGAAGCCCATGATCGGGGCGCTGATCCCGAAGATTTCCATGCACATGATATCGGGCCCGTTTCCCGCCTGTGCAAGCCGTTCCGATTGCGTGGGTGCGGGGCGGGTCTATACCGATTGTGCCAAGATGGGAGCATTCATGCCGGAACCGACCAACCCGGACGCAGAGACCTGCCGCAATTGCGAAACGTCGCTTTCCGGCGCCTTCTGCCATGCCTGCGGGCAGGAACGGCGGATAGGCATGGGCTTCCCGTCTCTGTTGAAGCGCTTTGCGGGGTCTGTAGCGACGCCCGGCGGCCGGTTCTTCGAGACGCTGACCGGCCTCGTCGCCTCGCCCGGAACACTGACGAGGGCGTATAATGCGGGTGCCCGCGCGCGGTTCCTCTCGCCGTTCGCCATGTTGCTGTTCGCCATGATCGTGCTGCACGGAGTCCAGTGGATGACCGGCGGGAGCGACGGCGCGATCAGTCACGAACGCTCCGTAGACCGGGCACTGGCCCGCGCGCAGGCATCACTCGATGCCTATGCCGAGGGAGAGGCCGAAGAGGGGCCGGATACGCCCGGCCTGTTGCAGGACGACAGCAGCGCCGCGCGCGCGAAGCTGTCGGCGGAGGAACGGCGCGAGAGGGCCCTCAGCACCAAGTTCTTCGCCGATCAGGCGGTAAAGGCGTGGAACCCGGCCCCTTCGTCGCAGGATAGCGTGGCAGGATGGCGCGGCACGATTGCACGCGCCGCGTCCGCCTTGCCTGCGCTATTCCCGCTGATCGGCTGGCTGCTGATCCCGGCCCTGCTGCCTGTGACGCGCTTGCTGCTGCCGGGAAGCAGCAAGGCGGGTTCACTGGAACGCGCGCATTTCCTCGTCTTTACGCTCGCATTCGGTGCGCTCGTCATGGCTGCGGGAACGGCGCTGGTAGGGGCGGGAATACCCGTTTCTTTAGCGATTGCGGCGGCCGGTATCCTGATGCTCGCCCATACATCGGTTCATGTGCGGGGCGCGTTCGACCTTTCCTGGCCGGGGTCTGCTGCGCGCAGCGCCGCGCTGATCGGCGCCGGGATCGCTGTGCTGGGCGTGATCGGGACCGGGCTTAGCTTTTCCGGGATTCTGGGTTAGGCTGGCCCGGTGAGCGGGGACGAATTCGACGCAATCGGGTCCATCGCGGCCGGCGGCCTCGTCGCCGGATCGCTGGAGCCCGATCATGGCGGGCCGGGCGGCAAAAAGCCGCCGGAGCAGCACGCCACGGTGACCTCCCGGCTCGGCGCCATAACCTGCGCGAATTGCGACACGCTTCTGCACGGCAAGTATTGCAGCAATTGCGGACAGAAGGCGGGCCTGCACCGCACGCTGACCGCGTTCTGGCACGATTTCCTGCACGGGGCGCTCCATTTCGACGGCAAGATCTGGCGCACCCTGCCGCTGCTCGTGCTGAAGCCGGGCGAACTGACGCGCCGCTATGTCGAGGGAGAGCGGGCGCGTTTCGTCTCGCCCATGGCGCTGTTCCTATTCGCCGTGTTCCTGATGTTTGCCGTGTTCCAGGCGATCGGGCTGACCGCTCCGACGCAGATCAGGACACAGGACGGAATGCGCGCCGACCTGGAACAGGTGGCCGAGCAGCGAACGCAGAGACGCGACGCGCTGGCCGAGCGCCTGTCCGACACGGACCTGACGGAGCAGGAGCGCGCTAGGCTGGAAGAGCAGCTGCTGGACGCATCGGAAGAAGTCGACGCGATCGACCGCGCGACCGACCTCATCGTCGATGGCAGCGAGACGTCGTCGATCACCGCCAACCTGACCGGCATCGAGTCGATAGATAGCGGCATCTTCAAGAAGTGGCGCGAGAACCCGTCGCTGATGGTCTACAAATTGCAGGCCAACAGTTACAAGTTCAGCTGGCTCCTGATCCCCCTTTCCGTGCCGTTCGTGTGGCTGCTGTTTTTCTGGAAACGGCGGTTCAAGGCTTACGATCACGCCATCTTCGTGACCTATTCGCTGTCCTCCATGACCCTGCTGTTCATTGCGCTGTCGGTCATCGGTGCGGCCGGCTTCGCGCCGGGATGGCTGGTGATGGCGGGGCTGCTGATCCCGCTGGTGCACATGTACAGGCAGCTACGCGGCACTTACGCTCTGGGCAGGTTCAGCGCGGCATGGCGGCTGGCGGCCCTCATGGTGTTCATCACCATCGTGACAGGGCTGTTCCTGCAGCTCCTGCTTATCCTCGGCGCATTCTAGCTGCAGGGATAACGCTTTTTCATCAGGTCGGCGAATGCGGTTTTGAGCGGGATGGCCTGACGCCTGCTGGCAGGATAGCTGCGCAGGTGGGCGAGCATGTCGTCGCTGGAAATCGATGCCTTACCCTTGGGCGGAGGACAGGAGTGCGGCGTCCGGCCCGCCTTGCGATCGGCGGCGAGCGATGCGCGGTAAGCGTCCCCGGCGCCCTCCGCTTCCGCCTTCAGAACCTTGAGGTCGGAAGAGAACATCGCCATCATCCCTTTCTTCTCCAGCGCCTCTGCCCTGGCAAGGAACGTCGCCACGCTCATGTCGCCGGGCGCGGCGGACAGGCCAGCGGGCATGGCCGCCAAAGACAATGCTCCAAGAAATACCGTGACGCCGCGCATGGAAAAACCCTCCCGAAATTTAACGGGAGGGTCCTGCCTGCCGGACAATGAACGGCAGCTTTCCGGCAACGAGGGGCTGTGTTACCCGCCCCGCCCCGTTTCGCCTTGCAGCGCATCGATACGGCGCGATGCCTCTGCCTTGGTCAGTTCGGTGTCGTAGGCATCCGGCTGGCCCGCTTCTTCCGACAGTGTCTTCAGGTAGCTGGCCTGCGCGCCGGTCATCGCCTCGTCGCCGGTGGTCCAGTTTTCCGGCTTCTTTTCGGCGTTCGATACCGGGTCGGCCTTCGGATGTTCGCTTGGTTGCGGTGCAGTCATGAGTGTTACTCCTTTTGCGGAATCAACACTTATGTTCTACACTTGTTCCCGACGTCCGACGTGAAGGCGGAGCGAAATCAGGAACCCAGATCGTCGCCCAGCACCGGTGCGGGCCCGGGTTCTTCATCGTCGCCCGCTTCCAGATTGTCGCGCAGGTTTGCCGCCCCTTCGCTGACACTGTCCGCTGCGTCGATCGCGCCTTCCTCGATCACTTCGCCAGCGACGTCCAGATTGGCCTCGGCATCCTGCGCCGCACGGTCAACCATTTCCGATGCGTCCTGCTCCGTCTGCTGGGAGCATCCTGCCACCAGCAATCCGGTGCCAAGGGCTGCAAAAAGAATTGCACGGTTCATAGTCAATCTCCGTTGCGAGCTCTCGGGCTCTTTCACGCGCCCTGCGGGGCAGGACCGCCTTCATTTCCGCCATTGCCGAACCGCTTGCCGGCCTTGGGGATCGCGCTGCCGGTGACCGGCCGCACCTTGGCCGGGCCCTTCGGTTCGTCGGGCCGGTCGAGCTTGCCGTTTTCCAGAAGCTGGTCGATTTCATCGCCGGTCAGCGTTTCGTATTCCAGCATGGCCTGGGCAAGCAGGTGCAGCTTGTCTTCCTGGTCGGTAAGGATTGTCGTCGCCCGCTTCAGCGCGCCTTCGACCAGTTCCTTGATCTCGGCGTCGATCAGCTTGTTGGTCTCGTCCGAGCCCATGGTCCGCTGGCTCGCGCTCATGCCGAGATAGCCTTCCTGCTGGTCCTCGTACTGCAGCGGCCCCAGCTTTTCGGACATGCCCCACTTGGTCACCATGTTGCGGGCAAGGTTGGTCGCGTACTGGATGTCGGACGACGCACCGCTCGATACCTTGTCGTGGCCGAAGATGATTTCCTCAGCCACACGGCCACCCATCGCCACGGCGAGGTCGGCGTGCATCTTGTCGCGGTGGTAAGAGTAATTGTCGCGTTCCGGCAGGCGCATCACCATGCCCAGCGCACGGCCGCGCGGAATGATCGTCGCCTTGTGGATGGGGTCCGATGCCGGCTCGTTCAGCGAGACGAGCGCGTGGCCCGCCTCGTGATAGGCCGTCATCTTCTTCTCGTCGTCGGTCATGACCATGGAGCGGCGCTCGCTGCCCATCATGACCTTGTCCTTCGCATCCTCGAATTCCTGCATCGCGACCAGGCGCTTGTTACGGCGCGCTGCCAGCAGGGCTGCCTCGTTGACGAGATTGGCGAGATCGGCACCGGAGAAGCCCGGCGTGCCGCGCGCGATCGTGCGGCTGTTCACATCAGGCGCCAGCGGCACCTTCTTCATGTGAACGGCGAGGATCTTCTCGCGCCCGTCGATGTCGGGGATCGGCACCACGACCTGGCGATCGAAGCGGCCCGGCCGCAGCAATGCAGGGTCCAGTACGTCGGGACGGTTGGTCGCCGCGATGATGATGATACCTTCGTTCGCCTCGAACCCGTCCATCTCGACCAGCAGCTGGTTCAGCGTCTGCTCGCGTTCGTCGTTCGAATTCCCGAGGCCGCCGCCACGCGAACGGCCGACCGCATCGATCTCGTCGATGAAGACGATGCAGGGCGCGTTCTTCTTCGCCTGTTCGAACATGTCGCGCACGCGGCTGGCACCGACACCGACGAACATTTCCACGAAGTCGGAACCGGAAATGGTGAAGAACGGCACGCCGGCCTCGCCAGCAATGGCGCGGGCCAGCAGCGTCTTGCCCGTACCGGGCGAGCCGACCAGCAAAGCGCCCTTGGGAATCTGGCCGCCCAGCTTCGAGAATCGCGAGGGGTCCTTCAGGAACTCGACGATTTCCTCCAGCTCCTCGCGTGCCTCGTCGATGCCGGCGACATCGGCAAAGGTCACCTTGCCCTGTTTCTCCGTCAGCATCTTGGCCTTCGACTTGCCGAAGCCCATCGCGCCGCCGGCGCCTCCACCCTTCTGCACCTGTCGCAGCGCGAAGAAGGCGATCCCCAGGATCAGGATGAAAGGCAGCGACTGGATCAGGATGTAGAGCAGCAGGTTCGGCTCCTCCGGTGCGGTGCCGGAGTACTTCACGCCGTTTTCGTCCAACAGCCGCGTCAGTTCCGCATCATTGGCGACGGGGACGGTGGAGAAGGCCTGGTCGTTCTTCAGCGTGCCGGTGATCCGGTCTTCGCTGATCTGTACCTCTTCGACGGTGCCCGCGACCACGCGCTCGCGGAAGTCGGAATAGCCGATCTGCGTGCCGGTATTCTGGCCCGTATTGCCGAACATCGACACGACCAGCAGCAGCGCGAGGAATATCCCGCCCCACATCATCAGGCTCTTCACCCAGGGATTCGGACCGCCCTGGCCGGGCTCTTCGGGCTGATTATTGTCGCTCATGATCGGATGCGTACCTTTCCTATGTCCGATATGTAGGCGCGCGGGGGTGAATGGCAAGTTAGCCCGAAGGCGGGGGATGCGTTGGAAAAGCCGATTATTCTAATCGTCGCAATCGCCGGTCGCATAACCCTTGCAGAACAGGTCCACCGCGCCCGCTATGCGCTGGCAGTCGCGCGCAGGGTCCGCAGGAAGACCGAACCGCCGGTCGAGGTCGCCCATCCCCTTGCAGAGCGAAGCAAACTGCTCTGCCGCCAGCGCCGGATCCGGCACCCGGACTTCGCCTGCGGCATCCATTGCCGACAACAGGTCTGCGAAAGCCTGTTTCATCCGGTGGGGTCCGGCGGCCAGGAACGCCCGGCCGATGGTCGGCTCATGCTCCGTCTCCGCCGCGATCCGCCGCTCGAACCGGACCATTTCGGGGCGTGAGAGGAACGCCACCATCGCCTCCCCGATTGCTGTCAGGCGCGCGCGCAGGGACGAGCCGGGCATGGCCTCGATACTGAAATGCCCGCGCATTTTCTCGCATTCCCGCTCGACCGCGGCGGTGAACAGGCCCTTCTTGTCGCCAAAATGGTTGTACACCGTCACTTTCGAGACACTGGCCGCCTCTGCAATCGCCTCGATCGACGACGCGGCGAAACCGTCGGAGAAGAAGGACTCCGATGCCGCCGCCAGAATGGCGTCGCGCTTGGCCTCGCTGGAGGGTCGCAGGGGTTTTTCTGCCGGATCGATTGACAAACTGAACGACTCCGTTCATTTGAACGCTACCGTTCATTTATGGGCATTCGCGCCCCGTGATGCAACCGCCGGCCGGAAAGGATCGAGTCCCGAATGCTCTGGATCGCCATCCGCATGCTCACCGGCGACAAGCAGAAATTCTACGGCCTCGTCTTCGGGATCGCGTTCTCGACCCTGCTTATCACGCAGCAGCTGACGATCTTCGTGAACCTGATCGAACGCGGGGCGAGCGGCGCGTACAATGTCGGCGAGGCTGAGGTCTGGGTAATGGACCCCGTCAGCCGGACGACCGATATCACCTATGCTTTGCCGGCCACCGCGCTCGACGCCGTGCGCGGGGTGCCGGGCGTCGACTGGGCCGTGCCGCATCTGCGCTCCTCCGCATCGGTCCGCACGCGGGACGGCGATCTGGAAGGGGTGGCGATCATCGGGGTCGACGATGCCACCCTGATCGGCCTGCCGAAACGCATGGCGGAAGGCAGCATCGACGTCCTGTCCCAGCCCGACAGCGTGATCATCGACGATGTCGGCGCGGTCAACATGTTCGGCGAAGGAAGAGACCCGATCGGGGAGCGGCTGGAGCTCAACGACCAGCGCGCCGTGGTACGCGCCATCGCCGATGCCACGCCCAGCTTCACCAGCCAGGTCACGCTCTACACCAAATACAGCCAGGCGCTGAATTACGTACCGGGCACGCGCAACCGGATGAGCTTCGTGCTGGCCGGGGTGGCCGACGGGCTTACGGCGGAGGAGGTCGCCGACCGGATCGAGAGCCAGACGGGCCTCAAGGCCGAGACGCGCGACGAATTCGCGCAGGCCGGGGTGGATTTCATCATCGAGAATACGGGCATCCCGACCAATTTCGGCATCACCGTGGTGCTGGGTTTCGTGGTCGGGGTGGCAATCGTCGGGCTGACCTTCAGCCTGTTCATCCGCGACAATATCAAGCAATTCGGCGCGCTGAAGGCGATCGGCGTCACCAATGGCCGCATATTGCGGATGGTGACAGTGCAGGCGGCGCTGGTCGGGCTGATCGGATACGGCCTTGGCGTGCTGGGGACGGTGGCGTTCCTGTGGGGCTTCAGCGGCAGTCCCTTCTTCAAGGGGTTCTACATCCCGTGGCAGATCCCGCTCGTCAGCCTCGTCGCGGTCATCCTGATCCTCGCCATAACGGGGGTCCTGGCCCTACGCAGCGTGTTCCGCACCGAACCGGCATCGGTGTTCCGCTGATGACCGAGACATCCCAATCTTCCGCCATCCGCACCAGCGGTGTGACGCGCGACTTCAAGTCCGGCCAGCAGACCATCACCGTGCTGCACGGTATCGATACCGAGATCCGGTCGGGCGAGATGACTTTCCTCGTCGGGGAGAGCGGGTCGGGCAAGACCACCCTGATTTCGATCATGTGCGGCATTCTCTACCCGACGCAAGGCGAGGTGGAGGTGTTCGGCACGGACATCTACGCGCTGGACGATACCGACCTGGTGAATTTCCGCCTGGAGAATATCGGCTTCATCTTCCAGCAGTACAATCTCATCCCGTCCATCGATGCTGCCAGCAACGCCGCCGTCCCGCTGATCGCGCAGGGATTGGACCGGCTGGAAGCGCGGGAAAAGGCGCGCACGATTCTCGAAAAGCTCAATATCGGCGACCAGGCGGACAAGCTGCCGAGCCAGCTATCGGGCGGGCAGCAGCAGCGCGTCGCCATCGCCCGGGCTTTGGTCCACGAGCCGCGGCTGGTGGTGTGCGACGAACCGACCGCAGCGCTCGACGCCAGTTCCGGCAGGCGGGTGATGGACCTGCTGCGGGACGTCGCCGTGGCAGAGGACCGCGCCTGCATCATCGTGACCCACGACAACCGCATATTCGACCTCGCCGACCGTATCCTCGTGCTCGAGGATGGCTGCATTACCCATGACGGCACCGAAATGCCGGACGGCCACTAGGGACCTGACGACCATGGCATTCAATCTCGACAATTTCAGCTTCTCCCGCATGGGACTGCCCCTGATCGCGGTCATCGGGCTGGTCGTGGCGGCCATCTACATCGCAGGCGGCCTGCCGGACCGCGAACTGGGCGAACCGGAACGCGAACCGCCCAGCGCGGATGGCGAGCTGGCAGACGCGCCGCGCGTCGCAGGGGCCGGTATCGTCGAACCTTCGAGCGAGCTCATCGAAGTGGGCACCGCGCTTGCCGGGCTGGTCACCGACCTGCGGGTCCAGCCCGGCCAATTCGTCGACAAGGGGCAGCCGCTGTTCACGGTCGATACCCGCGCGCTGCGCGCCAGGGCAGAGGAAACGCAGGCGGCCATCGGCGTAGCCAGCGCCGCCATGGGCGAGGCGCGGGCGGCGATCGCAGAAGCGCGTGCAGCAGAGGACACGGCCGGACGCCAGCTTGCGCTCTACCGCAATGTCGACGATCCGGCCGCCGTCAGCCGGGCCGAAGTCATCCGCGCAGAGGGAGAGGCAAGTGCGGCCCGCGAGCGGCGACAGCTTGCCCAGGCTCGCCTCGCTGCCGCGCAGGCCCGTCTCCAGAGCGCGCAGGCCCAAGCCGCCAGCACGAGGACCGAACTGGGGCGCGCCGTGGTCCGTGCGCCGATTGCCGGGGAAATACTGGCGGTGAATATCCGACCGGGCGAATTCCTCTCCAACCAGGGCGGCGGCAATGCAGAACCGTTCATCACGATGGGCGAGACGCGCCCGCTGCATATCCGCATCGACATCGACGAAGAGCAGGCCTCCCGCGTCGCCATGGGCGAACCGGCGACCGTGTCGCCGCGCGGCGCGGCGCGAAACCAGGTGAAGGCCAGCTTCGTGCGAGCCGAACCGCAGGTGGTTCCCAAACGCCAGCTGACGAATACCGCGGCAGAGCGGGTCGATGTGCGCGTACTGCAGGTGATCTACGCCCTCCCCGCCGATGCGCGCGGCGATTTCCGCGTGGGGCAGCAGGTCGATGCCTTCATTCCTGCGCGCAGCACGGGCGCGCCTTCGCGGCAGGACGGGCGTGATACCCAGGCGGACGGTGCTTCGTGAGCCGCCCAAGCAAACCCGCACCCGCACGCAATCGGCCACGCTCCTGTAGCGCTGCATGGGGCCTGTGCCTCGCCTCGTCGCTTGCACTGGCCGCCTGCGCCGCAGGTCCGGTGGGTGAGATCGCCACGCCTCCTCCGTCCATCCCGGACCGTTTCGCATTCGCGCCGGACACCGGGACGCAGGCGGATGTCGCAGCCCTGCTTCCTTCCGCCGATCCGGCATTCGGGCAGCTAGCCGCCATGGCCCTGGCCGGCGCGCCGACACTCGGCGAAGCGGCTGCACGCATCGAGGCCGCACGCGCATCTGCACGCCGCGCAGGGGCAAACCGCTTGCCCCGCCTCGACGCGGATGCCGCGATGACCGCGACGCGTACCAATCCCGCCCAATTCGGCGGCGACCTGCCAGGCGGGATCGCCTTCGACACGGAACGCGTCAGCTACGGCGCGAACCTTCTTGCCAGCTGGGACCCCGACCTGTTCGGACGGCTGGCCGCGCGCGAGCGGGCGGCGGCGGCCCGTCTCGGGGCTGCGAGCGCCGAGGCGCAGGGCGTTCGCCTGGCCTTGCTGTCGGAAATCGCAGGTGCTGTCATCGACTGGCGCACGCTTGCCGCGAGGCAGGCCGAACTCGAAAGCGACCTCGCTTCGGCAGAGCGCCTCGTCTCGCTTGCCGGATCGCGGGAACGGGCAGGCATCGCCCCCGGCTTCGACCGGGTCCGCGCCGAGAGCGCTGCCGAGGCAAGCCGCAGCCGCATCGCCGCTTTGGCAAGCGAGCGGGCGCGGATTGCCGGGCGGCTGGTCACTCTGACCGCCGAACCCGCGCAGTCGGTACTGGACCGCCTTGCCGTGCCTGCCCCCGCAGCCAGCGAGCCGCCTGCGCCGGCCACGCTGCCCGCCTCGCTTCTGGCAAACCGGCCCGACGTGCTGGCCGCCGCCGCCCGGCTGGAAGCCAGCGACGCGGAGCTTTATGCCGCCTCCGCTGCACGGTTCCCGCAATTCACCCTGTCCGCCGCGCTGGGCCTGCTGGCCTTCGACCTGGGCGACCTGTTCAGCGAGGACGCCATTGTCGGCAGCGCGAGTGCCGGGCTCCTCGCGCCGGTGCTCGATTTCGGGCGGATAGAGGCCGACATCGACGCCGCAGAGGCGGACAAGAAACTGGTCTTCCAATCCTATCGCCGGGCCGTGTTCACCGCGCTGGGCGATGCGGAAACCGCCTATGGGCTGGTCGCGGCCGCCGACCGCGAACTGGCCGCCGCTACGCGCGAGGCGGCCAACGCCCAGCGTGCAGCAAGCCTGGCGGAAACGCGCTTCAATGCGGGTCTGTCGAACTTCCTCGAAGTGCTGGAAGCCCGCCGGGCCGCAGATGCGAGCGGCGAACGCACGGCGGCGGCACGGGGCCGGGCCCTCAGGGCGCGCGTATTGCTGTGGCAGGCGCTTGGCGGCGACGGTTATCGCCCGGAGACGCCCTAGCTCAGCCCGAACCGCTGCCCGACAGCAGCGTATTGAGCGCGAAGATCATCGAGCCGCCGCCCAGCACCATCGCGACCAGCAGCAGCAGCAGCCCGTCCCGCACCAGCAATGCGAGTCCGATGCAGGCCACGGCAATCATCGGGACGCTGCTCGCGAAGGGCAGGAATTCCAGCGGCGGAACCGACAGGCACAGCAGCAGGATCACGATGGCCGCGATCCTGGGCCAGACCCCTTTCAGCATCCAGTCGAGGCGGTCCCCGATGTGATTGTCGATCCAGACGGCGGTCTTGTCGAGCTTATGCATTCCCTTGGCCAGCTTGCGCCCGTCGACCTTGCGGTTCTCGATCACGTCCGGCAGCCACACGTGGTCGCGCCCGACCAGCAATTGCAGGGCAATGAGCGCGATGATCGTGGCGAGCACGGTGGGAAAGCCCGGTATGCCGCCGAGCGGGCTGATCTCGATCAGCGGCAGCACGATCAGCAGGGGCGAGAAACTGCGATGGCCGAACGCTTCCAGCGCATCGCCCAGCGAGACTTCGGCGTTTTCCTCGCCCAGGCTTTCCAGCCCACCGACGACGTCCTCGAGGTTTTCGGGTTCCTTGCTCTCGCTCATCCTGCGTCTCCCCTGTTCGCGCTTCAACGACAGGAGAGCGCAGAATATCCCGAAGGCGGCCTACATGGAGCGGGCGATCACCATCTTCATCACCTCGTTCGACCCGCCGAAAATGCGGGTGATGCGGCAATCGCGGTACATGCGGGCGATGGGGTAGTCGTTGATGAAGCCCGCCCCGCCGTGGAACTGCAGGCACTTGTCGACCACTTCGCCCTGAAGCTCCGTCACCATCAGTTTCGCCATGCAGGCCGTGGGCACGTCCAGCTTGCCTTCCAGGTGCTGCGCGATGCAGTGATTGACGAACACCCGTGCCGCCGTGGCCCTGGCATTGAGTTCGGCCAGCACGAACTGCGTGTTCTGGAAATCCCAGATCGTCTGCCCGAACGCCTTGCGCTCCTTGACGAATTCCATGGTCACTTCCAGCGCTTTCTCGATACCGGTCATGGCGCCCATGGCGATGATCAGGCGTTCCTGAGGCAGCTCGCCCATCAGCTGGTAGAAGCCCTTGCCCTCTTCGCCGCCGAGCACCGCGTCGCTCGGCACGAACACGTCGTCGAAGAACAGTTCGGAGGTGTCGGCGGCATCCATCCCGACCTTGTCCAGCTTCTTGCCCCGCTGGAAGCCTTCCGCGCCCTCCGTCTCGAGCAGCATCAGCGAGATGCCCTTGGCCCGTTCCTTGGGATCGGTCTTGGCGACCACGATGATGAAATCGGCGGTCTGACCGTTGGAGATATAGGTCTTGGCCCCGTTAATGCGGTAGCCGTTGCCGTCCTTCAGGGCTGTCGTCGTGATGCCCTGCAGGTCGCTGCCCACACCCGGTTCGGTCATGGCGATGGCGCTGACCAGTTCGCCCGTCACCAGCTTGGGCAGGTATTTCTTCTTCTGCTCCTCCGTCCCGTGCCGCACCAGATACGGCAGGATCACGGTATTGTGCAGGCTGGCGGCGAAGCCTTCCACGCCGTGCTTCGCCTGCTGGTCGATGACCACCATCTCGTGACGGAAATCGCCGCCATGGCCGCCATACTCCTCCGGCACGGATACGCCGAGCAGCCCGGCCTCGCCCGCCTCGTTCCAGAATTCGCGTTCGACCTGCCCGTCCTCGCGCCATTTCAGCACCCGCTTTTCGGGCGCCTTGTCCTGGTAGAACTTGCCCACGGCATCGGCGAAGATCGCGATCTCCTCGTCTTCCATGAATTCGGGCTGCGGCACATTAACGGTGGGCATGGGGCATTCCTCTCGTTTTGTTTTATTGCCATCCACCGTACATAATCGGTAGCGGACTGCAACGCGTTCCGAAGACCATAGACGACAGGACGGATTCATGGAGTTGATCGGCCCCACTTCGCAGAGCTTCATCAGCCAGCGCACCCGGCTGCACTATGCCGACTGGGGCAATCCCGATGCGCCCCCGCTGATCCTGCTGCATGGCGGGCGCGACCATTGCCGCAGCTGGGACTGGACGGCGGAGAAGCTGCGGCGGGACTGGCATGTCATCTGCCCCGACCTGCGCGGCCATGGCGACAGCGAATGGACCAATACAGGCGTCTATCACGTCGGAAGTTACGTCTACGACCTGGCGCAGCTGGTCCACCAGCTAGAACTGGCACCGGTCACCATCGTCGCCCACTCGCTGGGCGGCAACGTTGCTATCCGCTTTACCGGTCTGTTCCCCGAAAAGGTGCGCAAGCTGGTCGCGATCGAGGGGCTGGGCCCCAGCCCCAAGGTGCAGGCGGAAATGGACCAGACCCCGTGGTTCGAGCGGCGAACGGAATGGATGGAGAAAAAGCGCGAGGCCAGCGCGCGCTCCATTCGCAAATACAACACGTTCGAGGACGCGCTCGACCGGATGCACGAGGCCAACAGCTACCTCAGCCGCGCGCAGGCGGAGCACCTGACCCGCCACGGCGCCATCCGCAACGAGGATGGCACGTGGAGCTGGAAATTCGATCCCCACCTGCACGCCTGGCCGCCGGACGACCTGACGAGCGAGCAGGTGGAGGAGCTATGGGCGCGCGTCGCCTGCCCCACGCTGATGGTCTATGGCAATGACAGCTGGGCCAGCAATCCGGAGAAGGACGGCCGCATCGGGCATTTCGGCGAGAACGTGCAGGTCAGCGCCTATGACCGCGCCGGCCACTGGGTCCATCACGATCGGTTCGACGATTTCGTTGAAGAGGTGCGGCAATTCATCGAATGAGGCTCAATCGATACCCCGGCAAAGTCAGGTCTCGGTAGCCTGCCGTCAGGCCGCTTCGCGCGATTTTATCAGGTCGTGAACACCGGGCACGATGATCGTCCGCTCTCCGCCGAATTCTTCCCGGACGGTAATCAGCCCGCTGCGCTCGAGATGGTCCAGCAGGCGGCGAACCCGGCTTGGCGAGGAACTGCCGTAAAGCAGCGCCAGATCGTCTTCGCCGGGCATATCCTCGCCCAGGGCCGTGGCCACGACCATGGCGAGGAAGGGCGCCAGAACATCGTCGTCGACATTTTCGATGATCTGCTCGGCGGCATCCCGGGCAGCCCCCTGCAGCCTGTCCAGGCCGCCGATCTGGCAGGCGAACAATCGCCGGAACCGGATCATGTCGACATGCGCACTCGGCACACCGTATTGCCTGGACCGGACGGCGAAATCGCGGAAGAGCGAGGTTGCGGGCCGGAAGGTCGCACCCTCGCCTGCCGCCAGTTCGCGGATCACGCCTGCTATATCGGTAACAGGCCCGACCGGTCCGGCTTCGGCGGGCACGGCAGGCACTGACGCGTTCGTCTCGCCGGTATCAGCTTCTCCAATCAGGTCTTGCCCTGCGCCGCAATCATCCTCCCGCGTTTCCGGGCCGGCACGATCCGCCAGGCGCATCTGGGCCGATGGCGGCGCAGCCTGCAACACCTCGTCGAAGTCGATAGCCTGTCTGCGTGACACCGCCGCGGGCGGCGCGCTCCGCACGGTCACCGCGTCTTCCAGCTTGTCCGTAAGCAGTGCCTCCATGTCTTCGGACGGCGTATCCGGCAACGGCATCAGGCCCTGACTCGCGTTCTTGCCGCGTGTGCGGACCGGGCCGACATTCACGGCGACCGGGCGGCGACTGATGGCCGGACCGAGGCCGAGGAACTGGCCGCGCTGGAGATCCCGTATGCGGTCGGCCTGGCGACGGTCCATGCCGAGCAGGTCGGCTGCCCGCTGCATGTCGATGTCCAGAAAGGTTCGGCCCATGAGGAAATTGGACGCCTCCGCCGCGACGTTCTTGGCCAGTTTCGCCAGTCGCTGGGTCGCAACGATCCCGGCAAGTCCGCGTTTGCGCCCGCGGCACATGAGATTGGTCATGGCCGACAATGTCAGGCGCCGCGTGTCGTCGGACATCTCCCCCGCCGCGGCCGGAGCGAACATCTGAGCCTCGTCGACGACGACGAGCGCGGGATACCAGTGCTCTCGCGGAGCATCGAACATCGCTGAAAGAAACAGGGCCGCGCAGCGGATCTGCTGTTCGACCTCCAGTTCGTCGAGCGCGAGGACCACGGATGCCCGGTGCTGCCGGACGCGCTGTGCCAGTGCCTCGATCTCGCGGGGAGAATGGGCCGCCCCGTCTATGACGACATGGTCGAACAGATCCGCAAGCGTGACGAAATCACCCTCCGGGTCGATGACCACCTGCTGCACCTGCCCGGCGCATTCCTCCAGCAGGCGGCGAAGAAGGTGCGACTTGCCCGACCCCGAATTGCCCTGGACCAGCAAGCGGGTGGCCAGCAACTCCTCGAGATCGATGGCAATGTCCCGGTCGGCCGAATCCTGCCCGATGTTGATCTGCGCGCTCACTCTCTCGGCGTAGGCATCTGGCGCGTGACCGCAAAGATGACCCGCCAAGTTTTCCAGCGTTTCAGCGGGGGCGGAAGCAGGCGATCCGCGCCTGCGCTCAAACCTCGCGGCTTACGACTTCCTTCATGATCTCGCTGGTTCCGCCGTAGATGCGCTGGACGCGGGCATCACGCCACAGGCGGGCGATCACGTATTCGTTCATGTAGCCGGCGCCGCCATGAAGCTGCAGCGCGGTGTCGACGCAGTCCCATTGCATCTCCGTGTGCCACAGCTTGGCAGCGCTCGCCTCGCCCGTGGTCAGTTCGCCGCGCAAATGGCGGGCGATGGCCCAGTCGAGATGGGCCCAGCCGACCTGCAGTTTCGCCTTCAGGTCGGCCAGCGTGAAGCGGGTGTTCTGGAATTCGAACACGGTCTTGCCGAATGCCTCGCGTTCCTTGGTAAACTTCACCGCCTCGTCGAAGGCGCGCTGGGCCCCGGCCTGCGCGCCGACCGCGATCGAAAGGCGCTCCTGCGGCAATTCCTCCATCAGGTGGATGAAGCCGCGGTTCTCCCCGCCAAGGATATTGGTCTTCGGCACGCGGACATCGTTGAAGAACAGCTCGGACGTGTCGGCCGCATGCTGGCCGATCTTGTCGAGATTGCGTCCGCGCTCGAACCCTTCGGCCCCAGCATCGACCAGCACCAGCGACGTCCCCTTCGCCCCCGCGGCGGGATCGGTCTTCGCCACGACGATAACGACATCGGCGTTCTGGCCGTTGGTGATGTAGGTCTTGGACCCGTTGATGACCAGGTCGTCACCGTCCGCCTTCGCGGTGGTGTTGATGCCCTGCAAGTCGCTGCCCGCGCCCGGTTCCGTCATGGCGATGGCGGAAATGATGTCGCCGGAGATCATGCCGGGCAGGTATTTCGCCTTCTGCTCCGGCGTGCCCAGGCGCTCGAAATAATTGACGGTGATGTCGTTCTGCAAGGTGAAGCCGGCGGACGAGCCGAGATAGGCGAGTTCTTCCGCAATCACGCAGTTGAAACCGAAATCGAGGCCTAAGCCGCCATGTTCCTCGGCCACGGTAGGGCACAGCATGCCTGCCTCGCCCAGCGCCTTCCACGCCTCGCGTCCGACGATGCCCTCGCGCTCGTGATCGTCAAGGAACGGCTCCATGTGTTCGGCCAGGACCTTGCGAACCGTATCGCGGAAGGCCTCGTGGTCGTCGGTGTATGCGGTGCGTGTCGCTGTTTGCAGCATGGCCGTTTGGCCTCCTCTCAGTTCACGGTGCCTGCTTCACGCAGGGCTTCCCTCTCGCTTTCATCCAGTCCCAGATCGGCCAGTATGGCATCGGTCTGGTCGCCCGGCATCGGGGCCGGGTCAGGCCTTGCCGTAGGCGTTCCCGAATAGCGTGGTGCAGGCGCGGGCTGCGTATCGCCGCCGATCTCAATGAAGGTCTCGCGCGCGGTGTTGTGCGGATGCCGTGCGGCTTCGCTCATGGTCAGCACCGGTGCGTAACAGATATCGGTATGCTCCATCAGGGCGTCCCATTCGTCGCGGGTCTTCGTCCTGAAAAGGGCAGCCAGCCTGTCTTTCAGACCGTCCCACGCGGCAGGGTCCATCTGCGCGTCGAAATCGCTGTCCTCTTCCAGCCCGGCAACCTTGCGAAGTTCGGCATAGAATTGCGGCTCGATGCTGCCGATGGAGACGAACTTGCCGTCCGCCGTCTCGTAGGTGTCGTAGAAATGCGCGCCGGTATCGAGCAGGTTGACGCCCAGCTCCTCGCGCCAGGTGCCGGTGTTCTTCATGCCATGCATCATGCTCATCAGCACCGCCGTGCCGTCGGTCATGGCCGCGTCGATCACCTGTCCGGCCCCGCCACGGGCCACGCCCAGCAGCGCGGCGACCATCCCGAAGGCCAGCATCATCCCGCCGCCGCCGAAATCGCCGACCATGTTGATCGGCGGCGTCGGCTTTTCGCCCTTGCGCCCGAAATGGGCGAGCGCGCCGGCAAGGGCGATATAATTGATATCATGCCCGGCATAGGGTGCATACGGTCCTGTCTGGCCCCAGCCCGTCATGCGGCCGTAGACCAGCTTCGGATTGTCGGAGAGCAGTTCGTCCGGACCCAGGCCAAGCCGTTCCATCACCCCGGGCCGGAAGCCTTCGATGATACCGTCCGCACTCGCACACAGTTTGCGGGCGAGCGCGACGCCTTCTTCGCTCTTGAGGTTCAGCGCGATGGATTTGCGCCCGCGCGCCAGCACGTCCTTCGTCGTGATGGGCTGGCTGCCTCCCCGCCCGCCGACAGCGCGGTCGATGCGGATGACCTCCGCGCCGTGATCGGCCAGCATCATCCCGCAGAAGGGGCCCGGCCCGATCCCGGCGAATTCTATGATGCGGATGCCGTGCAGGGGCCCCGCCCCGTTCCCGGCCACGATTACTTGCCCTGCCAGTTGGGGGCGCGCTTCTCGGCAAAGGCCTTGCTACCTTCCTGCGCATCCTGCGACATGAAGACCTGCGGCAGCAACTTGGCCTGTTCCTCGTATCGTTTGTCGAGGGGCCAGCCGCGCGATTCGTCCATGATCTGCTTGGACACGCGCACCGCGATGGGGCCATTGGCGGTGATCGCCTTCGCCAGTTCCAGCGCGCCGTCCAGCGCGGCGCCATCGGTCACGCGGTTGATCATGCCGAGATCGTAGGCGCGACCCGCATCGATGAAATCACCGGTCAGGGCCAGTTCCATCGCAACCTTGTGCGGGATCAGATCGGGCAGGACCATCAGGCCGCCCGCCGCCGCGGCCAGACCGCGCTTCGCCTCGGGAATGCCGAACTTCGCGCCCGAGCTCGCCACCACCAGGTCGCAGGCGATCATCAGCTCCAGCCCGCCGGCCAGCGCATAGCCCTCGACCGCGGCAATCAGCGGCTTGACCGGCTTCTGTTCCGTCAGGCCGCCGAAACCGCGGCCGGGAACGCTGGGGCTCTCGCCGCGCAGGAAGCCCTTGAGGTCCATGCCCGAACAGAAGGTGCCCCCTGCGCCGGTCAGGATGCCGACGCGCAGGTCGTCATCCTCGTCCAGCCGGTCGAGCTGGGCGGCGATGGCTTCCGAACACGCTTTGGTCATGGCGTTCTTCGCCTCGGGGCGGTTGATCGTGAGGATCAGCACGCCGTCCTTCACTTCGGCCAGCAGTTCGTCGGTCCCGGTGTCGGTCATTCTCTCTCTCCGTGGCTTTTTGAAACTTTTCTTGTGACGGTGCTGCCCAGCCTTTACGAAAACGTCAACCGACAAAAGAAGAGAGGACCGATTCCATGCCTGCACAGCCCCATACCGCCTATATCGTCGATGCCGTCCGCACCCCGCGCGGCATCGGGAAGCAGGGCAAGGGCGCCCTCGCCGCAGAGCATCCGCAGCACCTGGCTGCCACTGTGCTGAAAGCGATTGCAGAGCGCAGCGGCCTCGACACGAAGACGGTCGACGACGTGATCTGGTCGGTCAGCACGCAGGATGGGAAGCAGGCGGGCGACATGGGCCGCATGGCCGCGCTCGACGCCGGATACGACGTTACCAGCAGCGGCATGACACTGGACCGCTTCTGCGGCGGTGGCATCACCTCGGTGAACCTGGCGGCCGCGCAGGTCATGTCCGGCATGGCCGACTGCGTCGTTGCAGGCGGGACCGAGATGATGAGCCTGACGGCCCAGATGACGAAGGACAAGATGGCCGCCGGCATCGCCCCGCCGATGATGGGCAGCTATAACGAGCGCCTGCAGGCAAAGCATCCGCAAAGCCACCAGGGCGTGTGCGGCGACGCGATTGCCAGCATGGAAGGCTTCACGCGCGAGGAGCTGGACGAGGTCGGCTATCGTAGCCAGCAGCGCGCCGCACAGGCGATCGAGGAAGGCCGCTTCGACAAGTCGCTGGTGAGCGTGGTCGACGACGAGGGCAATGTCATTCTCGACCGCGAAGAATTCCCCCGGCCGCAGACGACGATGGAAACGCTCGCCGCGCTGGAGCCCGCCTTTACCAAGCTGGCGGACGTACCGCTGGACAAGGAAGGGACCACGTTCCGGAAGCTGATCAACCGGAAATACCCGGATCTCGAGATCGAGCATTTCCACCATGCGGGCAACAGTTCCGGCGTGGTCGACGGTGCGGCGGCGGTGCTGATCGCGTCGAAGGAGTATTGCGACGAGCACGGCCTGAAACCGCGCGCGAAGATCGTGGCGACCGCGAATATGGGCGACGATCCGACGCTGATGCTCAACGCCCCGGTCCCGGCAGCGAAACGCGTGCTGGAGCGCGCCGGGCTGACGCTGGACGATATCGACCTGTTCGAGATCAACGAGGCGTTCGCCGTGGTCGCGGCGAAGTTCGTGCGCGATCTCGGGCTGGACTGGGACAAGGTGAACGTGAATGGCGGCGCGATTGCGCTGGGTCATCCCATCGGCGCGACAGGCTCCATGCTGATCGGCACGATGGTCGACGAACTGGAACGCCAGGACAAGAAGCGCGGCCTTGTCACCATGTGCGCGGCAGGCGGCATGGCTCCTGCCATCATGGTGGAGCGTGTCTGATCCGGTGTGGGGGCGCGGCGGTCAATCCGCGCGCTCCCACTTCTCCATCTTGCGATAGATCGTCGACGGACTGACCCCCAGCGTGCGGGCGGCCTGCACGATGTTGCCGTCCATCGCCGCCAACCGCGCCTCGATTGCCGCGCGCTCTATCGCATCCAGGGTGGTGGACGTATCCGCGCCCATATTCTCTGTCATGCCGAGCGTTGCCGATGCCGCCGGCACGGCCGCAGCGCCATCATGCTCCTGCTGGCTGTCCGGGCCGGGCGATGTCGCAAGAGCCGCCGGGCGCGGCGCCGCAGTTCCAGCGGTATGACGTCACGTCGAACCGCGCGCCGGTCAACTGCGTCTCCGCCCCGGCCCCGGTCTGGGCCAGTTCCACCTCGTGCCCCGCTTCCGACAATTGCGCGGCATAGCTCATGGCGAGCGATGCGCTGTCTTCGACGATCAGGATACGCGCTGCGTTCATGCGGCGGCCTTTTCTTCGCCGACGATCCTGAAGCTGGCGCTGGGGGATCGGCATCCGTGATCCATTCGGGCCGCCGCGGGTCGCCGTAATGCTTCAGGCAGCCGCGGATCAGGCCGTGGGCGATATGGGCGAGTGGGCGGTGCGAACTGTAATGCACCTGAAGTGCACCATCCTCTGCGTAACTGGTGCTGACCTGCGGGGGTTTTGCATCGGGATACAGCACCACGACCTCTTCATCGATATGCGATCCCACATGTTCCAGCATGGATTCCGCACTTGGATAGCGTCCCACGATGTCGGGATAGAGGACCACGAAGCGTCCGAACAGCCATTCGCCATAGGCATCGCACAGGCTTTCCACCGGCGTGCCGCCAAATCTGACGCATAATGCGAAAATGTTTTCATTTTGCAAAAATCAGCCGTTGCATTTTGCGAACGGCGAGTAGGCAAGATGCGAAGTCCCAATGTTTTCAAGGAGGCTACCGGTTTGGCACGGGTCTTGAACAGGAGGGGGCACACAGAAACCTGACCGGATGATGTTCGATGCCCCGTTCCCCCTTCACCGCTCCGCTCGCCAGCCTTGCCGCCGCGTCCATGACGCTGGGCGGATGCGCTGCCGGACGGCCCCTGCCAACCTGTCACAGGCGCGCTGGGCGCCGGGACAGGAGGCGGCCGGCACCGTCATCCGCAGGGCGAGTGGACCGCGCCGGACGCAGCTTCCGCGCAGGCCTCCTGCACCAATGCCCTCCTCCCCTCCGTTCCCGGCGCCCTTCGGGTCGCACCAGGTGAGCTGGGAACGGCGACCCTCCGGCTTGCTCCGGGCGATCGACTGCTGGTCGAGATCCTGGGCGACCCCGACGCGCTGAGCGGCACTTATGCCGTCGGCGCCGACGGCATGATGGCCCTCGGGTCCATCGATCCTGTCGACGCGCTCGGAGCAACGCCGGAGCGGTTTGCACGTGATCTGAAACCCGCCCTCGTCGCTGCCGGGCTGGTTCGCCCGTTGAGGAATGCGGTTCGCGTCAGGCTGGAGGAGGCGGGCGGGGTAATGCCGATGACCGGTGTGCGCGAGACGCCCCCCATCGACCGGATGGTGCGGACGGCTGTTTCGCCGTCCATGACGGGCATCTGCACGTTCTTCAGCACGGCGTCGAATGCCTCGCGGCTTACGAGGTCCACGGCCTCGGCACCATTGGTCACGGTCCGCACCGTGCAGCCCAGCTTCTCCAGCAGGGCAGCGATAATCTGCCGGTTGCTCTCGGTATCCTCGGCCAGCAGGACGGAAGGTGCGTCCCCGTCGCCGGTGCGAAGCGGGACCGCCTCGCCGCCGTCGCCATCGGCCGCGACCGGCAGCGGTTCGGACGGCCAGCGCGTCCTCCGCGCGGGTTCTTTCAACCTCCAGGTCCTGCGTTACGCGGTCCAGCTCCTTCACCCGCCGTTCCGCCCGCAATTGCAGCATCCGCACGGTCCGCTCGTTCTGGCGAATTTCGGTTATGTCCCGCACTGAGCCATAGATACCGCGCGCCGTGCGGCCCTTCCCGGTGGAACGGCGCATATGCCAGCGCAGCCAGCGCGTCCCCGTCTCCGGATGGACGATGCGATGGTCGAATTCATAGTCGATGTCGGGCGGCAGTTCGGAATAGAAGCGCTTCGTTTCCGCCATCATCCGCCGAGCATCGAGCGGGTGGATGCGGGCAACCACGTCCTTCGGCGTCATCTGCTTGTCCGGCGGATAGCCGAAGATATGGCTGAGCTGGACAGAGCTGGTGAAAGGCTCCCCCGGACCGCCGTGGATCGTGGCGAAACCGCCGGTGCGCTGGGCGCTCACCAATTGCTGGTTCTGCAGTTCCAGCCGGCGAACGAGCTCTTCCTCGCTCTTGCGCAATTCGCGGTTGGCGCTGTCGAGTTCCCGCATCCGGCCTTCCAGCGCGCGCTCCGCCTCGGCCAGCGCCTTTCCGCGCGGGCGCCAGCTTGCGCTGGAGTATCTCGGCCATCCGTTCCGGCGAAGGCGTGCCGGATGTGTCGATCTTCATCTAGCTGTCCTCCAGCGCCTGCGCGATCATGTCTGCATCGGGCACGCCGCCAAGCGTGATGACCCGCGCCCCGGTATGACCGGGACCGGGCGCTGCCCCGTCGAGGCAGATGACAATATCGGGATCGTGTCCGTCATCCCCCTCGCCCACGACCCGGCAGCCCAGTTCTTCCAGCGCAGCCTCCGCCGCCAGCCGTGCAATGGCGCTGCCCCCGGCAATCGCCGCCGTCAGCCCGGTACCCGGAAGCCTCGCGGTGCCGCGCCGGTCGCGCCGTGCGGGCAGGTCTAGGATAAAAGTGCTGCCCTCGCCCTCCACGCTCGTCACATCGACATCCCCGCACATAGCGCGGGCATAGGTCCGGCAGATGGAGAGCCCGAGCCCGGTGCCGCCGAAACGTCGCTCTGTCGAGGCATCGACCTGTTCGAACGGGGTGAACAGGGCGTCCAGCCTGTCTTCCGGTATTCCGATGCCGGTATCGGTGACGGACAGGCGCAGGCGCACGTCGTCGCCATCCACCGGCACGATTTCGCACGCCATGCGCACTTCGCCGCTGGCGGTGAACTTGATGGCATTGGACAGGAAATTGGCGAGGATCTGCTGGATCCGCGCCTCGTCCCCCCAGCAATATCTCACGCGGCCCCGGCTCCAGCGCCAGGCCTACGCCCTTGCGCCGCGCCAACGGTTCGAACAGCTCGCCCGCCCGGCGGACCATTTCGGCTGTATCGAACGGTCGCTCCTCCAGCTGGACAGCATTGCTTTCGGCCCGCGCCGTTCGCAGCACATCGTCCAGCACGCGCATCAGTGCCTCTGCCGAATTCTCGATCGTGGCCAGCGCCCGATCGCGTGCGCGCCGAATTGTCCTGCCGGACCTGTTCCAGCATTCCCAGGATACCGGTCATCGGCGTGCGAATTTCATGGCTAACCGTCGCGAGCAGCGTCTTGCGGTTTTCCGCCGCGTTACGGGCATCGTCCCGCGCGGCGAGCAGGGCGTCCTCGGCGGCCTTCTGCTGACTGATATCGCGCGCGATATAGGCAGAGCCGGTCAGCTTGCCCGCATTGTCGGTAATCGCCTCGATCGCTTCTTCGGCCCAGAAGATGCGGCCCTGCCCGCCTCGCAGTTCGTTGGAGCGAGAGACCCGGCCTTCCTGCGCCACCTGTGCCAGCAGTTCGCGCGCCATGAGCGTGGCTGCCGCACCGCCTGCCGGGGCTCCCCGGCCTGCCCCCGGCTCTCCGACCTGTGCCCACACCTGCGCGAGACCGAGATTGCTCGATGCGTCCCAGCCATAGACCTGCGTCGCGGCACGGTTGGCCCGCGTGATCCGCCCTTCCGCATCCAGCAGCAGGACTGCGTGCTCTTCGAGCGAACCGACCAGCAAATCGAAGGATTGCGTCAGCCGCAGGCGTTCGCGGGTCACACGGCTTTCCATGTCGTCGAAGGCACGGTCGAGCCGGGCGATCTCGTCGCCTCCGGCATCAGCCGCTATGCCGCCGCCTGCAAGTTCCCGCTCCATCCGGTCGATGGCGGATTGCTGGGCAGCCTCGATCTCGGCAAAGCGCGATTGCAATTCGCGGCCTGCCAGCGTGCGATCTTCCCTCAGTGCAGAAAGCGCGGATCCGATTTCGCGGCTGCGCGCCTCGTCATAGGCGACCCATGTTGAAATGCCGAACAACAACAGGCCGATCGGCAAGATGATCTCAAGCGCCCGTGTGCCGAGATGGCCAAGCCGCAAGACAGACTCCTATCGCGGCATCTTCGAACATGCGCGCCTCAGGCAGTCTAGTGCCATTTCCCGACCAATTGTTGATCGCCCGATCGTAAAGCCTGACCGAACAAATGGACGCGGACCCAGTCGACACTTGAGTTTGCATCGCCCGGTACTTCGCCGGACAGGACGTCTTCGCCCAGCATGCGCGACCAGTAAGTCTGCGCCCCGCCTTCCAGCCTCCAGCGGTGGATGGCCCGCGTGTAGAGATTGAGGTCGTGTTCCGCGCTGATGCCGATCGCACCGAAGACGGCGTGTGCAGTGTTCGCCACGCGCGGTGCGGCCTCTGCGGCGACGGTCTTTGCCATGGCCGCTTGCGCGCGCCCGGGCCACCCGCCGGACGCCGCCAGTTCCACTGCCAGCCGCATCGCGACACAGTCCTGCGCCATGACCGCCAGTTGCTGCTGCAGCGCCTGCTGCTTGCCGATGGGCTTGCCGAACTGGACCCGCTCGTTCGAATGATCGACCGCCATGGCCAGCAGCCTGTCCGCCGCGCCCGCGATCAGGGCAGCGTGAAGCAGCGCGGCCGCGTTCTCGCGCCGCTCCGGTTCGTTCTCGCCGGTCGCGCGGTCGATCATCGCCTCGCCAATCCCGGCGGGCACGGCATGGCGTCCCAGCGCCATCCACAGCGGCGCGACATCGGTAAGGCCCAGCCCGGCCCCGCCCGCATCCTCGGCCACCAGCGCATCGAGGAAGCCGGACGCCTCGACCGCCTGCATGGCCCCGGTATCCTCGCCGGCCTCCATGGCGCGAACCTGCGCGGGCGCGAAATGCTCGCCCAGCATCTGTTCGAACGGTTCGAGATATTCGTTGGTCACCGGCGCGCTCATCTCAGACTCCTCATCTCAGGCCCCTCATCTCAGACCCCTCATCTCAGGCCCAAACCCCGCGCGATGATCCCGCGCAGGATTTCGCGGGTCCCACCCCGCAACGAGAAGCTGGGCGCGATATGCGTGACATAGGTCAGCGCCGCGCGAAAATCGTCGCTCACCGGTTCTTCCGGATAGGCGGCCAGATCGTCTCCGATGGCAATCGGCAGCGCCTGTTCGAAGGCGGTGCCCAGGTCCTTCACCACCGAAGCCTCGACCACCGGACTTTCCCCGGCCGCCAGTTGCCCGGTGCATGCGAGCGACATGGCGCGCAGGGCCGCCAGCTTCGCCATGAAGCCGCCGACCAGCGCCAGGGTCGCCGGATCGCGTCGCTGCACGCGGCGCAAATGCGCCAGCCACGCATCCAGCAGCACGATGCTGGAATAGATCCGCTCCGGCCCGCTGCGTTCGAAGGCGAGTTCCGCGACCACCTGCTGCCAGCCGCCGCCTTCCTCACCGATCAGCGCATCGGCAGGCAGGTCCACGTCCTCGAAGAAAACCTCGGCAAAATGCACGTCGCCGGCAAGGTCGGTGATCGGACGGATATCCACGCCGGGCGCTTTCAGGTCCACGATCAGCTGCGACAGGCCGCGATGGCGGTCGTCTGCCGTGCCCGATGTGCGGACCAGCGCGATCATGTAATCCGAATGCATCGAATTGGTGGTCCAGATCTTCTGGCCGTTGAGACGCCACCCGGCCTGGGTGCGTTCGGCGCGTGTGCGCACGCTGGCAAGGTCCGAACCGCTGCCCGGCTCGCTCATCCCGATGCAGAACAGCAATTCGCCGCGGCAGATGGCCGGGATATATTTGCGGCGCTGTTCCTCGGTCCCGAAATTCAGGATCAGCGGCGCGCTCTGCCGGTCGGCGATCCAGTGGGCGGCAACCGGTGCGCCCGCGACCAGCAATTCCTCCACCACGACGAACCGTGCGAAAGGGCCTCGGCCTCCCCCGCCATATTGGGTCGGCAGGGTCAGGCCGAGCAGCCCTGCCTCTCCCAGCTTGCGGCTGAAGTCCGCATCGAAACCCGACCACGACCGCGATCGCTGGGCCGGCGTCATCTCCGCCACCGCCTCCGCCGCAAGCGCTCGCACTTGTTCGCGCAGCGCCTCGTCTTCACGCGGTATCTCGGCAAGGGTCATCTGGTCGAACAGGGCATCGTCTCCGCAGTCTTGCCGCACATTTAGGTTTACGCGGGCCCGCCATGCAACCTAGCACAGCGTCCATGGAACCGTTTCTGAAAACAGAGCGCGATGGCCCCGTCGTCATCGCCAGCCTCAATCGCCCCGACACCCGTAACGCCATTTCGGAAACCGCACATAGCGAGGAAATCGCCGCGTTCTGCGCCGACATGACCCGCGACCGCAGCGTGCGCGCCATCGTCCTGACCGGCGAAGGCAGCGCCTTTTGCGCGGGTGGCAATGTGAAGGACATGGTCGGTAAATCGGCAATGTTCGCAGGCAGCCCCTACGAAATCCGCAACCGCTACCGCACCGGCATCCAGCTGATTCCGGCGGCGCTCTACGACCTGGAAGTGCCGGTGGTCGCCGCGGTCAACGGACCTGCCATCGGCGCCGGACTGGACCTTGCCTGCATGGCCGACATCCGCATCGGCAGCGAGAAAGCGATCTTCGGCGAGACGTTCGTGAAACTGGGCATCATCCCCGGCGATGGCGGTGCATGGCTGCTGCCGCGCGTGATCGGCATGGCGCGTGCGACGCAGATGACGCTGACCGGCGAGATCATCGACGCGGCAAAGGCGCTGGAATTCGGGCTGATCAGCGAATGCGTCCCGCATGACGAATGCCTGCCGCGCGCCGTCGAGGTGGCAGGCGCAATCGCGGTCAATCCCGGTCACTCGACCCGCATGGCGAAGCGCCTGCTCCGCGAAGGGCAGGACATGAAGCTGGGCCCTCTGCTTGAACTGAGCGCCGCCTACCAGGCGCTGGCCCACCATACGGACGATCACCACGAGGCGGTGGATGCCTTCATGGAGAAGCGGAAGCCCGACTTCCGCGACAGCTGAACTTTTTTACCCGGCGCGGGTCGCGGGTGCCGTAACGGAACCCTGCACCAGCGTCTCGACAGCGATGCAGCGGGTCTGCAATGCAGCGGCACAAAACAAGACAGGAGCGAGCGATGGCCTATAACACTTTGCGTACCGAGCAGGACGGTCCGGTCCTGAAGATCACCCTCAACCGGCCCGACCGGCTGAATGCCTGCCCGCCGGAGATGGCGGACGAGCTGTTCGACGCCCTGCGCGACCTGGACGGCGCGCGCGCCGTCCTGCTGAGCGGGGAGGGCCGTGCCTTCTGTTCCGGGGCGGATCTCGCATCCAGCGCCGACAGCGCCATCACCGGCGGCGCACGGTCCTACACCGCCCTGCAGAAGCATTATAACCCGATGGTCGAACTGCTCGCGGGCCTGCGCGTCCCGGTGGTCGCCGCAGTGCAGGGTCCGGCGGCGGGCATAGGCTGCTCGATCGCGCTGGCAGCGGACTTCGTGATCGCGGGCAAGAGCGGCTATTTCCTGCAGGCCTTCGTCAATATCGGCCTCGTTCCCGATGGCGGGTCCAGCTGGATGCTGCCGCGTCTGGTCGGCCTGGCGCGGGCAAGCCGGATGATGATGCTGGGCGAGCGCATCCACGGCGAAGAGGCCGAGCGTATCGGGCTGATCTACAAATGCGTCGAGGACGATGCCCTGATGGGCGAGGCGAACGCCCTGACGGAAAAGCTGGCCAATGGCCCGACCGTGGCGCTGGGCCAGATGAAGCAGACCCTGCGCGGCGGACTGGAAACCGATTTCACCTCCACCCTCTCGGCAGAAGCCGCAGGCCAGCGCATCGCCGGCAGCACGCAGGACGCGATGGTCGGCGCAGCATCGTTCCTCAGCAAGCAGAAGCCGCAATTCACCGGCAAGTAGGCAGGCGGCAGGGACGCGGAGACGAATGAGTTGAAGGCTGCCGCCTGTGCGCATAGATGCGGACAGGTGAGCAGCCCTCCTTCCCACGACAATCGCAGCACGCAGTCCGGCACCGCGCCCTCGATGGGCGATGGCCACCGCGACGCGTTCCGGGAAGCACTGGGCTCCTTCGCCACCGGGGTCACCATCGCGACCACGCTGGATGCGGAAGGTCAGCCGGTCGGAGTCACGGCCAGCAGTTTCAATTCCGTCAGCCTTGCCCCCCCGCTGGTCCTCTGGTCGCTGGCCAAGGACAGCCAGTCGCGCGCCGCCTTCGAGGAAAGCGGCCATTTCGCTATCCACGTGCTGGCCGCCTCGCAGGAAGAGCTGTCGAACCGGTTTGCGCGGCGCGGCGCGGACAAGTTCAGCGGCGTCCCGTGGACCCCCGGCCGCCTCGGCTCCCCGGTCTTCGCGGATCACGCGGCGCTTTTCGAATGCACCACGCGCCACCTCTACGATGGCGGCGACCACGTGATCATGGTCGGCGAAGTGGTGGATTTCGAAGCGCGCGACGAGGCGCCGCTTCTGTTCCACGGGGGGCGCTATGCCGACCACCGCCCGCGCGCAGGCTCGCCCGACGAGACCGAAGCCCAGCGACTGGCCCTGGCGGCCGGAATGGTCGAGCAGGCCCTGACCGGCCCGCTTTCAGGCGATTTTGCGCAAGGCGATCTGGATGCCGCGCTGAAGGTCCTGCGCGCGCTGATCTGACTTCCCTGGCCTGAGCGCGGAGGAACTGCCCCGGCTAGCCCGCCGAGAATTGCTCGATCGTCTCGCCCAGTTCCATCCACCGTGCCTCCGCCTCTTCCAGCCGCTCGGTGATCTTTGCGCGGAGCGAGAGCAATTCGCTCATCGGCTGGTCGGCCAGCCTCGGGTCCGAGCTTGCCGGTTCGTACATCGCGCGGTCGACGACGGTGCGTTCCTTCTCCAGCCTGGCCATGTCCTGTTCGGTCCTGGCCAGTTCCGCGCGCAGGCTGCGCAGCTTGGCCTTCTCCTTCGCGGACAGGCCGCCCCGCCCCCGGTTCGCCTTCTTCGCGTCCTTCCCGCCTGCGGCATCCGTATCCTTGCGCGGCGGCGAACCGCCGAGCACGAAGTCGATATAATCCTCCATGCTGCCGGGAAATTCCTGCGCCGTGCCCTCGTCCACCAGCACCAGCCGGTCCGCGGTCAATTCGACCATGTGACGGTCATGGCTGATCAGGATGACCGCGCCCGTATAGTCGTTCAGCGCCTGCACCAGCGCCTCGCGGGCATCGACGTCCAGGTGGTTGGTCGGCTCGTCCAGGATCAGCAGGTGCGGTGCATCCCGGGTGATGAGAGCCAGGGCCAGCCGCGCCCGCTCCCCGCCCGACAGCTTGCCCACTTCCTGCGTCGCGCGGTTGCCGGAGAACCCGAACCGGCCCAGCTGCGCGCGCACCGCGCCGGGCGACTGCCCCTCCATCGCGCGGGTCATGTGTTCCAGCGGCGTGTCGTCGCCGTCCAGTTCTTCCACCTGGTACTGCGTGAAATAGCCGACCTTCATCTTGCCGAGCGCATTGACCGCGCCTTCCATCGCGGGAAGCTGCGCTGCCAGCAGGCGGGCGAGCGTCGTCTTGCCGTTGCCGTTGCGGCCCAGCAGCGCGATCCGGTCGTCGGGCTCGATCCGCAGGTTCATCCGGCGCAGGATGGGCGTATCCTCCGCATAGCCGACGGCGGCCATGTCCATCGTGATCATCGGCGGTTTCAGCTCGGCGGGATCGGGGAAGGAGAAGCTGAGCGAGGGGTCTTCCATCAGCGCGGCGATAGGCTGCATCTTCTCCAGCATCTTGGCCCGCGACTGGGCCTGCCGCGCGGTGGAGGCGCGGGCGCTGTTGCGCGCGACGTAGTCCTGCAGCCGGGCCCGCTGCGCGTCCTGCGCGGCCTTGGCGCTGGCCAGCTGCGCCGCCCGTTCGGCCCGCTGCTTTTCGAAGCTGTCATACCCGCCGGGATAGAGCGTCAGCTGCCCGCCCTGCAGATGCAGGATGTGATCGACGACCTTGTTCAGAAGGTCGCGCTCGTGGCTGATGAGCAGCAGCGTGGCGGGATAGCTCTTCAGGAAGTTTTCCAGCCACAACGTCGCTTCGAGGTCGAGATGGTTGGACGGTTCGTCCAGCAACAGCACATCGGGCTGCGAGAACAGCAGCGCCCCCAGTGCGACGCGCATCTTCCATCCGCCCGAGAACGTGTCGAGCGGACGCTTCTGCATGTCCTCGTCGAAGCCCAGCCCGGTCAGGATCCGCGCGGCACGCGACGGCGCGCTGTAGGCATCGATGGCCAGCAGCCGCTCGTGCACGTCGCCCAGACGGTCCATGTCGGTGCAGGTTTCCGATTCCTCCAGCAACGCGGCACGTTCCGTATCGGCAGCCAGAACCGCTTCTTCGGGCGTCAGCGATCCGGCGGGTGCTTCCTGCGCGATATAGCCCAGCTTCACGCGCGAACCCTTGGCGATCTCGCCTGCATCGGGTTCGATCTCGCCGATCAGGGTCTTCATCAAGGTGGACTTGCCCGCCCCATTGCGTCCGATCAGCCCGACGCGCGCGCCCACCGGGATGGCGGCGCTTGCGCGTTCGAGGATGGGCCGCCCGCCCAGCCGCACGGTGATGTCGTCGATCGTCAGCATGGCCGCGCCCCTAGCAAGCCGCGCGGGTCTTCCCAATCGAATATGGCGCGAAGCCGGGCACTGTTCTCCTTTGCAAGCGGCCCCGCCCGGTCTAGCGCCCGCTCATGGACATGGAAAACCTGCTGCTGCGCCATTTCGGCACGACCGACCTCGCCCAGGTCAAGGTCGATGCCATCCCCGCCGCGACCGACCGGATGCTGGTCGATCTGGGCATGGAGAAAGACCGCGCCAATCGCTTCGCCCTGTGGAGCCTGCTTTACATGCTGGACGCCGCGCCCGACCTCGACGTCGCATTCGAGGACGAGGCCGACCGCGAAGCTGCGCGCAATTTCATGGACATCGCCATCGCTGCGGGCGGCACGTGAACCTGCCTGCCATCACCCTTGCGGATTTCGATCCGCAGGCTTTCCTGCGCGACACCTGGCAGAAGAAACCGCTGCTGGTGCGCGGCGCCTTTGCCGACTGGTCTAACCCGGTCGAACCGGACGAACTGGCCGGTCTCGCCTGCGAAAGCGGGATCGAATCGCGACTGGTACACGGGGCCGAGGGCGCTCTTTCGGTCGAGCACGGCCCGCTGGCGGCGGAGCGGTTCGATGCGCTCGGCACGTCGCCATGGACCCTGCTGGTGCAGGCGGTCGATCACCACGTGCCGGAAGTCGCAGGGCTGCTGGATGCGTTTCGCTTCGTGCCGAACTGGCGCATCGACGATGTCATGGTCAGCTACGCCACCGATGGCGGCGGGGTCGGCGCGCATTACGACCAGTACGACGTGTTCCTGATCCAGGGTCTCGGACGCAGGCGCTGGGAACTGGGCGATATGTGCAACGACGAAACGCCGCTCTTGCCGCATGAGGACCTGCGCCTGCTGGCACAGTTTATCGCGCGGCAGGACTTCGTTCTGGAACCGGGCGACATGCTTTACGTGCCCCCCGGCCTTGCGCACCGCGGGACCGCCATCGGACATGACTGCTTGACCTATTCGGTCGGCTTTCGCGCGCCGTCGCAGGGCGAATTGGTGGAAGGCTGGACGGACGCGGTGCTGGACACCCTGGCAGAGGACGATCGCTATGCCGATCCCGACCTGACGCTGCAGGACAATCCCGGCGAGATCACGAAAGCCGCGCTTGGCCGCCTCCATGCCGCCGCAATCGAGAAGCTGAACGACCGGCAGGCCTTCGCCCTCTGGTTCGGCCGGCTGGCGACCGCGCCGAAGAACGGCCTGATCGACTGGCGGCCGGAAGAAAGGGCAGACGCCCGGCAGGTCGCTGCGCTGCTGGCCGGTGGTGCAGCAATCCTGCGCAACCCCGCCAGCCGCTTCGCCTTCATCCGCACGGGCGAGGACGAGGTGCACCTTTACGTCGATGGCGAAGGCGTCCGGTGCACGGGCCTCGCATCCCGCTTCGCCGCCGAACTGTGCGCTTCGCCGCGCGTCGAGATTGTGCAGGCGAATGCCGAAATGACGCAGCTTCTCGTCACGCTCTGCAATCGCGGCTGCGTGGCTTTCGAGGAAGTCTGACTAGCCGGCGCTTCGCTCGGTCCAGCGCCCCGGCTCCACCCCGGCAATCGTCCAGTCGCCGATCGACCACCGCACCAGCCTCAGCGTGGGATGGCCGACCGCCGCCGTCATGCGCCGCACCTGCCGGTTGCGCCCTTCGCGCAGGGTCAGGCGGATCCAGCTGTCGGGTATGGACTTGCGGACCCTGATCGGCGGATCGCGCGGCCATAACTCGGGGTCGGCAATCCGCTCCGCACCGGCGGGACGGGTCATGCCGTCCTTCAGCCGAACGCCTTTTCGTAAAGCCGCCAGCGCCGCCTCGTCCGGCTCCCCCTCCACCTGAACGAGATAGGTCTTGGGCAGTTTGAACCTGGGATCGGCAATGCGCGCCTGCAGTTTCCCGTCATCGGTCAGCAGCAGCAGTCCCTCGCTGTCCCGGTCCAGCCGTCCCGCCGGATAGACACCCGGCACATCGACGAAATCCGACAGGGTCTGCCGCGTGGTCGGGCTTCCCCGGTCGGTGAATTGCGACAGCACGCCGTGCGGCTTGTTGAACAGGATGAGGCGGGTCATGGCCGTCAGGCCTTCGGGCAAGCCGCGCCTGAGTCAAGCTTCGCGAAAGCGCTTCGGCTTCCATGCATCCGGGCCCATTGGCGGCTGGCGCAGAGCGCCCCGGCCGAAACCCCGCAAAAAAATTTCACCGCACGCTCCGACTTCCAACTGTCTCATTCGGCCGGACCGGTCGCTCCCCCGCTTTTCGCAGAAGGCGTAACGGCAACCGCATGCTTGGCGCGCCGTACCGGATGCCGGGAATGGCCGAAGTCGGGCGTTTCAGCCTGCCCCTTGGGACGCGGTGACTCGCAATTCGCCCTTGTGTAGACAGGTCCACATGGCACAGACCTGTCGCAAATAGCGACGAATTGGAGAGACAGCGCATGAACCTTGAATTCACCCCAGAAGAGATCGCCTTCCGCAAGGAGGTGCGTACGTTCATCGAGGAAAACCACCCCAAGCACCTGGGTGATTTCGGCATGCGCGAGGACATGTCGCCTGAAGACATGACCGCCTGGCACAAGGTGCTGGGCGAAAAGGGCTGGTCCGTCCCCGCCTGGCCGGAACAGTATGGCGGCACCGACTGGACGCCGACCCAGCGCTATATCTGGTCGGAGGAAAACGCGCGCGCCAACACCTTCATGCCGCTGCCCTTCGGCGTCTCGATGGTCGGCCCCGTGATCTACACCTTCGGCAGTGAAGAGCAGAAGGAGAAGCACCTGCCCGGCATTCGCAGCGGCGATGTCTGGTGGTGCCAGGGCTATAGCGAACCCGGCGCAGGCTCCGACCTCGCCTCGCTCAAGACGACCGCCGTGCGCGACGGCGATCACTACGTAATCAACGGCCAGAAGACCTGGACCACGCTGGCCCAGCATGCCGACTGGGGTTTCTTCCTGTGCCGCACGGATCCCGATGCGGCCAAGCCGCAGGAAGGTATCAGCTTCATCCTGATCGACATGAAGACACCCGGTATCGAAGTGCGCCCGATCAAGCTGATCGACGGCGGCTACGAAGTCAACGAGACCTGGCTGACCGATGTCCGCGTGCCGGTCGAGAACCTTGTGGGTGAAGAGAACAAGGGCTGGACCTATGCCAAGTTCCTGCTGGCCCATGAACGCACCGGCATTGCCGGCGTCGCCCGGTCGAAGCGCGGCGTGGAGAAACTGCGCGATATCGCCCGGTCCGAACAGGTCGGCGGCGAACCGCTGATGGACGATGTCGATTTCGCCCGGAAGGTCAGCCAGCTCGAAATCGACCTGGCCGCCCTGGAAATCACCGAACTGCGCACGCTGGCCGGTGAACAGGCGGGCAAGGGTCCGGGGCCGGAAAGCTCCATCCTGAAGATCAAGGGCACCGAGATCCAGCAGCGCCTTACGGAACTGACGCTGGAGGCGGTCGGGCATTACGGCACGCCGATGTATGGCCGGATGGAAGTGCCGGGCAACAACGAATACGCCGTCGGGCCGGGTCATGCCCAGCACGTCGCGGCAGCCTATTTCAACATGCGCAAGGCATCGATCTACGGCGGTTCGAACGAGATCCAGCGCAACATCATCAGCAAGATGATCCTCGGTCTCTAAGGCCGGCAAGAGACGAAGAGACTAGAGAGGAAACACCGTGGATTTCAATTTCACCGAAGAACAGGACATGGTTCGCGACGGGCTGTCGCGGCTGGTGCGCGAGGAGTATGACTGGGAAACGCGCCGCGGCGTCGTGAACAGCGACAGCGGCTGGCGCCCCGAAATCTGGGCCCGGCTGGCCGAACTGGGCATCCTCGGCATGCCTTTTTCCGAAGAGGATGGCGGCTTTGGCGGCGGCGCGGTCGACGCGATGGTCGTGATGGAAGAACTGGGCAAGGGGCTGGTCGTCGAACCCTTCGTGCCGACCGTCGTCTGCGCAGGCGGCTTCCTGAAGCACGCCGGCACGGATGCGCAGAAGGAAGAGCATATCGGCGGCATCGTCGATGGCAGCCGCATCTTCGCCTTCGCCTATGCCGAACCGCAGGGCCGCTACGATTATGCCGACCTGCAGACAACCGCGAAGAAGGATGGCGACGGATACACGCTGAACGGTCACAAGGCCGTGGTCATCGGCGCTCCGTGGGCCAGCCACCTCGTCGTGACCGCACGCACTTCCGGCGAACAGCGCGACCATGACGGGGTGTCCGTCTTCATCGTCGACAAGTCCGCCGACGGGGTCACGACCCGCGATTACCCGACCTTCGACGGGCGCATGGCTTCTGAAGTCTATTTCGAGAACGTGTCGGTTCCGGCGGATGGCCTGCTCGGCGAAGAAGGCAAGGCCCTGCCCCTGATCGAGCGTGTCGCGGACGAAGCCATCGCCGCGTCCTGCGCAGAGGCGTGCGGCGCGATGAAGGTCGCCCACGCCATGACGGTCGACTATTCGCGCCAGCGCAAGCAGTTCGGCGTGCCGATCGGTTCGTTCCAGGTGTTGCAGCACCGCATGGTCGACATGTATACCGAATACGAACAGTCCGTCTCGCTGACCTATCTCGCGACGATGAAACTGGATGCGCCGGAGAAAGAGCGCAAGCTGGCCGTATCGGCGGCGAAGGTCCGCCTGGGCCAGGCTGCGAAATATATCGGCGAGGAAGCGATCCAGATCCATGGCGGCATGGGCGTGACCGACGAACTGGCGATTGGCGGCTATTTCAAGCGGCTGACGATCTTCAAGTCCGAATTCGGCAGCATCGACCACCACATGAAGCGCCACATCGCGCTGTCTGCGGGCTAATCATGCAGGGGCCGGTTCGATGCCGGCCCCTCTATCCGCCCGCAGTCGGAGCGCTGCAAATACGGGATATCCCGCCGGAATCGCACGGGTCGAAAAACTCTTTGCAATGAAGCGACATTGCCGTGTTGACCAAGCCCGCCCCCTGAGCTAACTGCCCGCGCCTACCCCGGCGAAACCGCACAGGATGACGGATTCGCCAGGCGAGTGCCCAGATGGCGGAATTGGTAGACGCGCATGCTTCAGGTGCATGTATCCGAGAGGGTGTGGAGGTTCGAGTCCTCTTCTGGGCACCATTTCAGCGTTCAGCGATGTCCAAACTTATTGCATAAATGGCGGAATTCTGCCACTTTTTCTCCGGTCCTAGTGATTGGAGTCCCGCTTTGTTCCACTGTGTTTTGCATCGACTGGGGGCCTCAATGGGGGCTCATTTTGGCGAAGGTGCGTTCGCGAATCTGAGTGAGGCCCCCGGATGGCTTTGACGAATCAGCAGGTTCGCGGGTTTAAGCCGAAGGACAAGCCTTACAAAAAGGGCGATGAGAGAGGCCTGTACCTCCTCGTAAAACCGAACGGCTCAAAGCTCTGGCATCTCAAGTATCGCTTCGGCGGCAGGGAAAAGAAGATGCCGATTGGCCCTTTCCCTGAAGTTGGCCTGGCACAGGCGCGTCATGAAAGGGACCGCGCGCGCCTCGCGATTGCCGATGGCATCGACCCCATGCGGGAGCGCAAGCGGGAAAAGGCGCAGATCAAACTCGGTGCAGAGAACACGTTTGCATCAGTGGCGCAAACTTACATCGAGGAGAAGATGGTGCGGGAAGGGCGGGCCGAGGCCACGCTTCGCAAGGCACGCTGGTTTCTCGATCTGCTCAAGCCTGCCGTTGGGAATATGCCGCTCAATGATGTCGATCCGCAGCTGATGCTGGCGGCGCTCAAGAAGCTGGAGGCGAAAGGCAATCTGGAAACGGCGAAGAAGTGCCGTTCGTTTGCAAGCCGGGTGTTCCGGTTTGGAGCGGCCATGGGACTTTGCGAGACCGATCCGACATCAATCCTGAAAGGCGCGCTAGTTTCGCCCAAGGCGCGACACTACGCAGCAATCCTCGAACCAGAGAAACTGGGTCAACTGTTGCGCGCGATCGATGGCTACGAATGCTATCCGGTCACGAAATTCGCTTTGCAGATCGCGCCTCACATTTTCGTCCGCCCCGGCGAACTTCGTCATGGGGAGTGGGAGGAGATCGACTGGGATAAGGCCATCTGGACCATTCCGGAAGGCAAGATGAAGGCGCGCCGAACTCATGTCGTGCCTTTGTCGCGACAGGTCCTGGAACTGCTTCGTGAGCTCAAGTCGATTTCCGGCGGGAAGGGGTACATTTTCCCTGCCTTCCACACCCGGCAACGGCCCATGAGCGAGAACACGATCAACGCGGCCTTCCGCCGCATGGGCTTCACCAAAGACGAAGTGACCGCTCACGGGCTTCGCTCGACGGCATCGACGATGCTCAATGAAAGCGGTTTGTGGCATCCGGATGCCATCGAGCGGGCGCTCGCGCATGGTGACAGCAATGCGATCCGGGGGGTCTACAACCGCGGGAACTACTGGGATGAGCGCGTCAAAATGGCTCAGTGGTGGAGTGATAATCTGGATACGCTTCGAAAAGGCGAAACAGGCCATTGATGCAGGTTTGCTTCATGGGCCACCGCTTTGCGCCCTGATCCCGGGAGTTGAAGTTCGACCACCGATTACCCGAAAGCTGACAACAGGGTGGCGGTCTTGGATCGGTAGCTGGCTGCAGCCTTAGCCAGCTGGCCGGTTGGGGTCGCGCGGATTGGGCCTGACGCGCTCCAGTTCGGCTTTCAAATCTGAAACCTGCCGGGACAGAGCATCGATTTCGGCCTGCTGCCGCTCCACCTCACCTCTCAGTGCCGGAACTGAAGCCCGCGCTTCATCGGGAGCTGTGCTGTAACGGTCTATTTCACTAACGTGCCGCTCAAGCGCACTGCGCATTGCCTCGGTGTCTGACCTAAGCGTTCCGGCTATCTCTTCATTCCGTGACGACAATCCGCTGTTAAAATTCCAAAATGCCATTGTAAGCCCCGCTAGGGCTATGGCTGCCGCGACCATTGCATAGATGTTGAGAGTGCGAAGAGACTTAGCTTCGCCCGCTGCCGTCTCCGCGTCTGCCGCCGATTTCTTCACTGAAGCGTTCGCTGCCTCAAACATTGTTGGCAATGAACTCTTGATAGGCACTTTGTGCCCTCGATACTGGTCCGCTGCTTTGTGCAGGAATTTTTCAATATCCCAATGTTCTTTCCTTGGCTCCACAGAGCTTCCTTGTGGAGCGCGGGCCGCGTCGGATTCGTCGGTGGGTAGGGTTGTCTTGGTAAACTCGATCCAGATCAAACCCTCATCGCGTGGGATTTGGTAATCTTCATCAGTCAGGTTGTGCAGCGGTATGCATAGCTTGCCCCAAAAGCCAGGGTCGATCAGCGGGCCTGTGCCAAGCAGCAGCCCCCGATGAACATGCTGAATCTGCAAGTTGAAGCGCAGCGCAATGAAATCCGGAATCCGAAAATCCAGATCGCTTTCGACAAATACGATACTGTTCCGGGGGACTGTGAGATATTCATCTTTTGACTGATCGAAGATTTGATCCGGTCGGTTTGTGTCTCGGTAGATGTATGCCCTAGTTCCAATCCGGCCTTCATATGCCGCCTTCTTAAGGCGGTCTTTCCGAAGACCTTGTGAGAAGAAAAAGGGCGCAACTATACCGGTCGCCTCAACCACTTCAGTTATGTGTGCCGAAGTGAGAAGTGTGTCGGGAATATTCAGCTGTTTTGGTTTCTTGTCCCAAGCCTCGGCAAGCTTTTTGCCTCGAGCGCGTGAGACGAGCAATTTTTCTCCGGGCGCAGCCTCGTCAGCCAGCAAACGCACTTCTGCGCTCCATCGACAAAGGTGAGAATCCAAGATGATCGATTGGCCTTCCGATTGCTCGTTCAACTTCCGTTATAAAGCCCGCTACCTTGGCGTACTCCTGATTGCCCATGTGTCCCGAACCGACATAGTCCAAATGATTAAGCACGATCGCCGTTGGATTGTTGCAAGCAATCGCGGCCTTCACCACCGAAGCATCGAAATGGCCGACGCGGCGCAGTTTCTTTGTCACTGTCGTAAATTCACGCAGGTCGGATTGCGCGTCGATGGACTCGGAAATCGCTTCCCAACTCGTCTCGCCTGGCAGCGGGCCGGAATTTCCAGCAACCCGGATCGGATATGACCGGATGACGAGCACAACATTGTCCACGTCCATTGGGCTCAGACCTGTCTCGGCCAAAGCCGCCGCCGCCGTGGTTGCGCGCGAGGTGGCTTTGGGCCAATGTCCACCATCGTATAGTGACAGGCCGAACCCTTGCGTTCCTTCGATGACAATCCGAACGCCAGCATCCAGCCAGGTTCGCATCAAGGCCGTCGTGTCGCGCAAGAATGGTTCCAAAGGTGCGCAATGCGCGGCATCGTGCCGATGGAGCGGGAAATTGGACGCCTCGCGGGCGACCTGCGCCATGATCGCCGCGCCAACGCCGCTACCGGTTGATCCAATTCCGGAAACCAACCCGGCCTCGACCTCCCAGGTCTTTTGCTCGGGAGTGATGATGTTTGCGTAGTGGCTTATGAAGATGCGTTTGCGCGGGTAATCAAGTTCATCAATCTCACGCAGCAACACATCAACGTCGACAAATGAACCGGCCGGGAAAACGACATCGACATTGCGATCAACCGCGCCCGCCGGAAGCTGGCGCAGCGCAAACTTCCTACCCGAACGGTCGTAGGCTGTATGTCCGGAATTGGGGCCGCCGACCCGAACCACCGCAATCTGCCGCTCAGTCGCCATTCTGACGAGCTCAAGGGAAACCTTGCCCTTGCCTTCCGATCCAAATTGGCCACCAACGACGATTGATACTGGCATCAGTTCCCCTCTTCCCACTGCGCCGACAGGCTCAGAAGCGACGTAGCCATATCGTCCTTGGTGCCGATGTTGAAGAGCGTTTCGTGCGCGAGGCGTCCAAGCGTGGGCACCATGCGCTCGACTTCGGAAGCGTTGGCTTCCTCAAACGCCTTGCCAGCTTCCGAATGTGACAGCTCCAACCTTGCAGCATATCGCTTTCTGCGGACCTCATCGGGCGCGGACACATGAATATGGTGAAACCTGAAGCCAAACTTTTCCTTCAGAAAGGCATGATCATCTGGGAAGCGGAGTCCGTCCACGACGATCTGACTTGCTCCTTCAACTCTTGAAACCGTACGCTCTGCCAGTTCTCTCTGCCGTCCGTCCCGATTGATCTCGATACCGACCGCCTGGCGGTTTTTGCGGTTAAGCGGCAAGCCTTGCTCCATCAGGATGTCGTCAATGACCAGGCTGAAGCGGGTGTAGGCATAGCCATGTGCTTGCAAGATTTCAGCCAAGGTTGTCTTTCCTGCTGCGATTGGTCCGCTAACGCCAATCACAAAAGGTGTGCGACTTACGTCCAGGCGTGGGATGATCAGTGGTGGTTCGTTGGCCGTACCAAGTTCCTCCGAAAGGCCGGCAAGGTGGAAAGTACCGACGAGAGCTGAAGTGATTGCATCGAGCTCGTCGTGAGTAACCTTGGTGGTTTCGTATTTGCCCCGAATGCCGAAGTTCTTCAGACCCAATTTAAGCCATTCTTCTCCAGCGCCCTTTCGCGGGATACGCATCACATCTTGAGCCGCGCCCGGGTAACTCTCGATGACGGGCAGGCCGTGCGATCTGAATACCTGTGCTAGCCTGATGCCACGTGCAGTCAGCTTCTGCATGCTTGGGAGAAGGCTAGGGTAAACGTTCACGCCGCGCCGCTTAAGTTCGCGCTCGCAAAACCGCATTATGCCGAATTCTTCGCGCGTCGGATCGTCATCGAACACTGTCTGTCGACCGAATGGCAGGCAAAGAGGGGAATCGATTGAAATTAGGTCTGGCGATGCCGCCATCGTCCGCTCAACAAGCTCTTCGTCGGTAGAAATCGTCTCGGTCTTTGCCTTGCGCCCGTCGAGTAAGCACCACCCCGTTGGCCTTGCTTCTGATCCGGTCAGGTCGATTCCGACAATTCTGGACGTCTCGGCGCGAAGGCCATCAAATAACTCGCGAAACGTTGGTGCTCGCGTCAACTCTGGAGCGGCCTTCTTCAGCCCATTTGGTAGCTTTTGTCTGTCTTTGGGGTTGGACCAATCAACGAACCTGACAGGCTGGCCGATCAGATCGGGTTCATAGCCCAGCATTGCCAAGGCATGATCCATTAGGCCTCCCATCGCAGCGATATCGGCCCGGTTATAAGCGATCAGGCGCTTGAGAGCTCCTAGTTCACCACGAAGATACTGATGCCACAACAACACTGCTGCGAACCCATCGACCCCCTCCAGATCATCTCGAAAATTGAGTCCCAATGTCGCTTCGATTGCCTTCTGGCCACCAGTTAAGCCTACTCGACGACAGAGGTACATCAGATCGATATGTGTTTCAGGAAGGCCGACTTGCGGAAACTCCTGCTTCAAAAACCGCTGATCAAACCGAATGCCGTTGAATGTGACAACCGCCATCGCCCGCTGAGCGACCTGCAACATCTCTGATGGATCTTGGCCCTTTATGAATGTGCCGGATTTGCCGCCTATGGCCCAACCTACGATTGTGATTTCATCGTAAAAATGACTCAAGCCTGTCGTTTCGATGTCAAGAAATAGCACTCGATCGGGATGTTCGTGACAGATTGCTAGCTTATCCCGAAGTTCCCTGGAGATTGGTTTGGCAGTCTGGGCTCGGGCTGTTCGACGCATGCTTGCCTTTCACCATAGATGCCCTGTGCTGTATAGGTTGGACCTAAATGCGGGCATTTTAGACCACCCGACCTGGTGCGACATTCGGAGCGCTTCCACAGCTTGGCACTCTCCTTCCCCACACCTTGACGCTTCGTAACATCTTACTGCGTCAGCGGCATTTTCGCGATCGTGCGGGAGATGGGCGCGTCGGTTGCTCTTGACCGTGATGGTGCCGGCACCGATTACGGCAAAGATAAAGAAAAGTGATGGCTGCAGTGTAACCTGGCAACAACTCAGAGCGCTTTCCTCGGCATTGGTCCGCAAGCCAAGTTCTTCTCCGAATAAAGTGGGCTTAAGCCTTGGTTGGCTACCAACCATTGCACGTATCCCTCTGTTGAAGGAGCGCCAATATTGATCGCGAATTCAACGCCAAAGATCGCCAGGATAAAGTACCATTCCCCCATCGGCGTTACTAGGAAGTCACTCTCGTGGACAATCTGAACACGTTGTCCGTTCGCGTCGAGGACGAAATCGTTGGCACCATAGATCGTTCGTATATGCACGGGCCACAAGTTTGGCGAACCTACGCGGGCGTAATTGCGGAGTGGGTCGAGCTGCTCTTCATCGCAAAGATAAGCGAGCCCTTCAGGAGCGTTAACTAATCGCTGAGCCATGAACTCAAGCGCGACCTTGGCGAGAAACCTTGCAATCACCGCGTCGGATGGCGCAGATCCAGTCAAAGGAACAATTAGTCGCCCATTCGGTCTCGCGGCTATTGCCCCAAGTGCGTCTGGCGACACCTCGACCGACGTCAAATTTTTTCGTGGCAATCTAGTTACGAGGGCCGGGATACAGGGAGTAATCAGTCCGTCTATAGATGGAACGCGACCGCGTTTGTTCTCGAGCTCTTGATGAAATCGCAGACTCTTTATCGCTGGGCTTTCGAGGAAAGGTGCCTCAACCTTTCGCGCGAAGTAGTTGTTGCAGCGATCGCAGATAACACCCCGTGGTAGCACATGAAGGGTGTTTCCGAGTGATTCCGGAATGATGTGCTCAACACTTCGAGAAGCCGATGAATCTGCTTTGCAGAACAGGCATCTTGTTTGCGGAATTGTGCCGACTGCCTCCTACATGGCTGGCAAGATCAAAAAACCATAATCAGTGGATTCCAATATCATGTCAACATGATACTAGGGGACCAATGGAGCGCCAATGACCAGAAAATCGAGAACACTTGACCCCATCAATACGCGCCCTTCAGCCGGTACCGATCACATTGGTCGGCGGTTGAGGGGTGCCCGCATGTTCGCTGGTCTAACGCAAATCGAAGTGGCCCGACGTCTAGGAGTACAGCAATCTGCGGTGTCACGCATCGAGAACGAGCCGGACATGCGTATTTCGACGATACAGCGCTACTTAGGCGTGTTGGGGGCTGGGATCGATTTGAATGCACGGTTCGACGCGTCCGCGATCGATGATCTTGGGGTGCCCCATGACGATCAGACTATAGACGGCCAATTCATTGTTCCGATTTTGGGTGACTGTTGGGCACCACAGAACCGCGAGTTCATCTTTAGCGTCAAGCCTCGTTATTCGCAGAAGATTGAGACGGGAGAGAAGACCGTCGAACTCCGCCGTCGGTTTCCAAAGTATGTTCCCGAGGGGACCATCGCCCTTATCTACTCGACTAGCCCAACGCGAGCATTGACAGGGATCGCCGAAATCGAGGGCGTGGAAGTTGGGACGCCAAGCGCGATATGGTCGGAATATGCGGAGCGCGCCTGCATCGGACGAAATGATTTCGACACATACTTCTCTGGCGCAGACTGTGCTCATGCCATTAAATTGCGTAGTGCTCGCCCGCTTCGCCGAAGTCTGGATCTTACTGAACTAAGAGAACGATTTGGTTTTGAACCCCCTCAATCCTATCGTTATGCCAAACCTGAACTTCGTGAGGCTCTGAGACATGAGTGGGGTGAGATATCTGATCGACACCAATGTATTCATCGGCCTTGAGGATTCGCGAGAAGTAGCACCGGATTTTGCTTCGTTTCGGCAGTTGGCTGCTCGTCACGGTGTCGGCGTTTTTATCCATGAAGCCGCAAAAGACGATATTGCGCGAGACAAGGATGACGCTCGACGGCGGATATCATTGAGCAAAATCGCAAAATTCCCGACCATTGCAAAGGTTAGGGGTTTGACGAACGCTGACCTGGAAGCTGAATTTGGCGGGCTTTCCCGCCCAAACGACGTAGTCGATACCACGTTACTGCATGCACTTCGGATTGGAGTTGTAGACTTTCTCGTAACTGAGGATGGGGGGCTGCATGATCGCGCACGCCGCTATGCCTCGGGCATTGCCGATCGCGTCCTTTTTGTTGCCGATGCCACGGCGCTCTTGCGCTCGACGTATGAACCGCAAGAGGTTCAGTTCCGCTACGTCGAAGAGGTCGACGCGCATACTATCCCAACCACCGATCCAATCTTCGAAAGTCTGAGAGAAGGTTATCCGCAATTCGACACTTGGTGGCGGGACAGCTGTGTTGCGAAGTTGCGCAAATGCTGGGTTGTGACCGATAACGACGGCTTAGCCGGCCTTGTCGTACGCAAAGATGAGACCGCGACCAACACCGACGCGACCTTGCCGGGCGAACGGATACTTAAGATTTGCACATTCAAGGTACGGCCTGAGCGACGCGGTCTCAAGCTGGGCGAACTGCTGCTGAAGCAAATCCTCTGGTTCGCTCAGAAGAACGGTTACGATGTCCTGTATCTCACCACGTATCCTGAACAGACTGCGCTCATCAGCTTGATTGAATACTATGGCTTTTGCCGAACCAAGGTTGCTGATGACGGCGAACTCACATTTGAGAAAGGCTTAAGCCGATTGCCGCTCGCGTGTGAGAATGGCGCAGATTTGTTCGAAGTAGCGGCACGGTCATATCCGAGGTTTTGTGCCGACTCTACGGTCGCTGCTTATGGTATCCCGATTCAGGAAGACTATCACGAGGTGCTCTTCCCAGAGCTTCGTGACGATCGTCAACAAGACCTGTTTGAATTTGGCGGCATCGGTACCGGACCGCGAAAAGCGGGAAATACAATCCGAAAAGTCTATCTCTGCCACGCGCCCGCGAACCTGAGCGAGCGCGGCGCTTTGTTGTTCTTCTACAAAGGACAGTCGGAGAGGATGCCGTCGCAGGCGATTACAACAGTCGGAATCTTCGAAAATATGGCACTGGCTCGATCAACCGACGAACTACGTCGACTTGCTGGCGGGCGATCCGTTTACAGCGAACGCCAGCTGCAGTCATGGAATGCGAGTCCCAAGAATCCGGTCAAGGTGATTAACTTTCTACTGGCAGGCCATTTGTCACCCGCTATGCAGATTGACGAGCTCCGAAGGGCCGGAGTGATTTCCAAGCAGCCACCCCAGTCGATCTTCAAGCTCGATCATACACGGCGTGCGCCCCTGTTGGCTCGGCTCGATTTGGGATTTTCGCTTCAATGAAAACTGTCGCCGTCGTTGGCCTATCGGGCGTGGGCAAGTCCACCTCGATCCGGCGAGCAGCGATGGACATTGATCTATTGCACTTGCAGGCTAGCGCGCTGATTAAACTAGAACAGGAACATCGGGCAGGATCCGCATGTTCATCAGAGGACCTTCGGCTCGGTCCTGTGCTCGATAATCAGGCTCTAATGCTGGCCGCATTCTCGCGGATGACCCATGGAGTTCGATCTCTGGTGGTGTTCGATGGGCATACGATCATAGACGGTGCAGCAGGTCCGATATTCATTCCAGCGGAGGTCTTCAATGCTCTAGGTTGTAAGAGCATGGCTTTCCTGTGGGACGAGCCAGAATTGATAGCCCAACGCCGCCAGGCTGATCATCGTCGCGATCGCCCCGCGCTAACTTCACATTTGCTTAGCCGGCATCAAAATTTGGCCGAACGTGCCGCGCGGGAAATATGCGGCGAGTTAGATATTCCTCTGAAATTGATCAAAGGGTCCGATCAGACCGCCTTTCAAGAGTTCCTCGTGGCTGCGGTGTAGTCAGACGCAATGTCATCGATTGGGTTGCATGCCGGATGGCTGCCATCTTTTTTCTGCTTCCGAAACCAGACAGTCGCCTTCCGATCCAAAACTTGTCAAAGTGCCCGAAGGCCGGGCGCTAAGCGCCCGGTTCCTTCTTCTCGTCGTCCAGCGGCGTGCGCAGAACGATCCGGCCATTTATCGGCACGACTTCCAGCTGAAGCGAGAGGCATTTTCGGTCGCGGTGGAACCATGCGGCTCCGATGCGGGTCCAGAAACCCTTGTCGCCTTTGTTGGCGACATGCCAGGCGAGGAAGTCCGGCGGATTGGTCTCCAGTGCGGGTGCGGTATTGCTGCGTGCCATGATGATTTCCTTTCGTGTCTGGTGGCTCGTTGCACCAAACAGGAAGGCCGAACGGCCAAGGTAAGGATTCATGTCCAACACGGGTGAGCGGAGCGAACCGGCGCGGGCAGGACATTGAAAGCTGACCGAGTGCGGCCAGTCGGGGTGCTCAAAACGAAGCCGACAATGAGAAGAGAATTCTCGCACGTGCTGCACCGCGCGGAACCAGACCGGACTTCCGGTCGAATCCGGTTTGCAGTTCAAGCAAGCGCCAAGAATTGGATGGGAAGCGCACCGCATTTGGCGGCACGCTGCTCGCCGCTTTAATATTCCGATGCCAGCATGATCGTCAGCACGCGCCGGGTCACGGCAGGATTGGCCGGGTCATCGCTCCCGAACCGCAAATCGCGGTCATATGCATCGATCTTCCAGAACACGGTTTCGGCAGGCCGCGCAGGTCGCGTGGTCGTCCAGCTACCTTCGTCATCCTGAAAGATCGCCCCGAAATCGCGTTCTCCGTAAGGATCGTTGTCAGGTGTGAAGGCGTCAAACGTCTCGACCAGTTCGCGCACGCGCGACTGATCTTGCTCGGGCAAGGCCCGGAACCCCTCGGTTGCCACGGCAACGCAGGCCAGGCCCATCGCCTGCCGTGCCCTATCATTGAGCCGGGCAATCCGCTCACTGCGGGAAAGAGTGCCAGCGGTCATTGCACCGCCCTCCCGCCGCGCTCACAAATATCAACCAGCTCGCCGAAATCCTCGCGCTCGCCCAGCTCCTCGGCAAGCCGACGCACTGTTACGAACGGCAAGCCGTTCTCATTGGCCAGCATCCGCAACCAGTCCTCGCGGCACTCGGCACCGCAAGCCCGGTAGTTCAAGATCAGGTCACCCATTTTCTGCCCTCCTTCGGCTGAAAGCCGCGTCCGACACGCGGCATGCGGCCTGCCTTCCGGCGAGGATGGGAGGGGGAGGGAAAACCGGAATCGATGCCCTGGCGCGGGCCAGCGGGCACAGCCCGCCACACGGGGGCGTCTATTTCCGGTTTCGGGAACGAGAGGGCAAAGCCCTTGGTGTTCCCGCCAGGGATCGCCCGGCGATCCAGAAAGCATGGCACCCTTGCAACGGCGCGAAGCCGACGGAGGTCCTGCGCGCGCGATCAGTGCGCCAGCGGGCCTCCGGCAATGAGAGAGGCAAGAGTGCCTGCGGGTTAGCTCAGGAATGCCGCGCCCTCAGGAGCGCAGAATGCGCGGGACAGAGCGCGTCCGTCAGGAATTCCCGCTCCGCTTCCAAATGCTCCTGATCGTCACCCGAACTGGCCGGGACTACAGGCCCGGTCCGCGCCAGCGGATAGAGCAGGTCGCCCGCAAGGGCAGCCCGGTAGGGCTCTACCCCCAACGCACTCTCAGCAAGCATTCAAAACCAGCTTGAAAATGCTCCACAGATTCGGCAGACAGGCGCCGAACAAATTGCGAACAAAATTGCTCGCGGGGCTTGCTATCTGGGAATAAAAACGACACCATGTCGTAAATTGTCCCAGAGGTGTCATGCTCAACGAATTTGCTGCTCTCCGCGTCCGCGCTGGTCTTTCTCTCGACGATGTTGCCCGAATGACCGGTTATAGCGTCCGGCACGTGCAACGCTGGGAAGCGGGGGACGGAAAGCCGAGAGAGGCAGCTGTCAGACTGCTCCACTCTATGGCTTCTGTTGGGCCTGTCCAGTCAGGCAGCCGGTTCAACTTCATCGATCTGTTCGCGGGGATCGGCGGCATCCGGAAGGGCTTCGATGCCATCGGCGGGCACTGTGTGTTCACCTCCGAATGGAACAAGTTCGCTCAGGAAACCTACGCTGCAAACTTCCGGGACAACCATCCCCCGCATGGCGACATCACAGCGATAGAAACTGACGAGATTCCGGATCACGATGTACTGCTGGCGGGCTTCCCGTGTCAGCCGTTCTCGATCGCCGGTGTTTCCAAAAAGAACTCGCTGGGTCGCAAGCACGGTTTCCTCGATGAAACGCAGGGTACGCTGTTCTTTGACGTAGCCCGCATCATCCGGGCAAAGCGGCCTGCGGCTTTCCTTCTGGAAAACGTGAAAAATCTCAAGAGCCATGACAAGGGGCGGACCATCGATGTCATCCTGCGAACGCTGACCGAGGAACTTGGCTACAAGGTCTGGCATCAGGTGATCGATGCGCAGCACTTTGTGCCGCAGCATCGCGAACGGATCGTGATTGTCGGCTTCCGCGAAGCCGTGCCATTCAGCTGGGACGACCTGAGACTCCCGCCCAAAGGGAGCGTCCGGCTGAACAGCATCCTTCATCCGGAAGACGGTTCGGAGAGAGCTGAGGCTCCTTACACCCTCGGTCCGGACGCTGCCGTCAACGGCAAGTACACACTGACCGACAAGCTCTGGCAGTATCTCCAGGGCTATGCGGAAAAACACAAGGCTGCGGGCAACGGCTTTGGCTTTGGCCTGGTGACGCCCGACGATGTCGCACGCACGCTTTCAGCCCGGTATTACAAGGATGGCTCGGAAATCCTTGTCAGTCAGGGGCCGAAACGCAATCCGCGACGCCTGACGCCGCGCGAATGCGCACGGCTCATGGGCTATGGCGACGACTACCGCATCCCTGTGTCTGACACGCAGGCCTACAAACAATTCGGCAACTCGGTGGCAGTGCCGGTCTTTGAGGCCGTGGCCCGCGTTATGCAGCCCCATATTCAGGCTCTGGTCGAGCCTGTCAGGGGAAGCAAAGCGGCCTGACGCATGGCCGACGTTCATGACGTTGCCACGCGCAGCCGCAACATGGCGGCGATCAGAGGTGCCAACACGAAGCCGGAACTCCAGGTCCGCCGGGCTTTGCACGCGCTCGGGCTTCGCTTCCGGCTTCATGCAAAGGAACTGCCCGGAAAGCCTGACCTCGTATTCCCGCGTCACAATGCGGTGATCTTCGTCCATGGCTGCTTCTGGCACGGGCATGATTGTCACCTCTTCAAAATGCCCGCGACACGGCAGGAATTCTGGGCGGACAAGATCGGGCGCAATACAGCCAATGATAAGAAGGCTGCCGCTGCACTTCAGGCTGATGGATGGCGCGTCGGCGTGGTCTGGGAATGCGCGCTGAAAGGCCGGACGAAGCCAGATTTTGCTGAAACTATGCAGGCACTTGCCTTGTGGGTAAGGTCGACTGAACCGTCGATCACGCTCAGGGGCAATTAATTGGCCGGATCACTCGCGCAATTGCTAGACCTCCTGCGGCATCACGGCGCGACCCGCATCTACGCAAAACGTCTCGCGCCGAACGATAACTCGAAAAACCAAGTGTATCTCGGCGGCGACTTCTCGGCTCTCAACATCATTCCGCATGGTGAGATCTACAGCGATGATACTGACGTCGCCGGGGCCGTGCGTGACCGCGCCAAGGCATCTGTCGACTTCTACTGGGCGGATGAAGACGGACTCCACCATGCCCCCAACACGGGCCTGATCCTCTATCCTAAGTATCCCGAAGTTCGCATGTCGGGCTTCCTTCTCGGCTGCAAAGCGGCACCATCGGACATCATGCGGGTAAGGGATGAAGGCCGCGTGCTGTTCGTCGGCATCACGCGCACCGGGTCAGTCGTGGCCTATGCGGTATCAGGCGATGACCCGGTGGCGGGGGAGCTGCTCGCCCGCGAATGGCCGATGATCGGCGTATTCCTCGAACTGCCCCTTACGCTTGATGATGCGAGGGACCCCCGCGAGCAGCTTCTTGACGAACTGCGCCGGATATACCGGCTGAACTGGATCGCATCGCAGAAGCTGGCCGCTGACGGCACCAAAGCGCCATATGCTGCCCGCAATGGCGGTGGCTACACGCTCGAAGCCGAACTTGGTGTCACGCCCAATGGCTATGCAGAGCCAGACTATCTGGGTTGGGAAGTGAAGCAATACGGTGTGCGCGACTTCCTGTCCTTCAAGGCGAAGTCACCGGTCACACTGATGACGCCTGAGCCTACCGGGGGCATTTACCGCACAGAGGGTGTCGATGCTTTCATGCGGCGGTTCGGATATCCCGATCAGTCCGGGAAAGCAGACCGCATCAACTTTGGTGGCCGGTACGACTGCCAGCGTAAGCACCATCTGCTGACCGGACTGCGAATGACGCTGTCGGGCTATGATGAAATCACCGGGAAGATCAGCGATCTTGATGGCGAGCTCATTCTGATCAGCGACCGGGATGAGGTCGCAGCGACCTGGAGCTTCAAGGGGATGATGGCACACTGGAACCGCAAGCATGCGCAGGCCGCCTATGTGCCCTCACTGTTCCGAACACCGCCTCCTGAATATTGCTACGGCCCACAGGTGCTCCTGTGCGAAGAGACTGACTTCCTGATGTTTCTCCAGGCGTTCGCCAGAGGGCAGGTCTACTATGATCCCGCCATAAAGTTGGTGAACGCGTCTACAATGACACCTGAGATCAAGCGCCGGAGCCAGTTTCGCGTTGCGCACAACGATCTCACCGGACTCTACAGGCGATCTGAGAAAGTCAGCCTGTAAGCTGCATTGCAGTAACTCAGCCCAGCCCGGCACCCATCGATTTCGAGGTTCCGGCGTCCGGTGTGCCCGCGGTCATGGCCGTCTGCTTCTCACCTGCGCGCTCACAGATCGCGCGAACGAGCCGGTCCTTATCGTCGGTAACGACCACGGCCTCGGCCCTGGCACGCGACAGCGCGACATAGAGCATCTTCTGGTCAACCAGATTGGTGGAGCGGCTGTCGGCGTGAATCAGGACACGCTCGGCGGTCTGGCCCTGGACGGCGTGGGCGGTCTGGACATAGGCGTGGCGTAAATGGGCATCGCGCGGATCGGAGAGATCGAGCTTCTGCTCGCGCCCATTGGCGAGCTTCACGGTTGCCCGGCCACGGTCGGAATCGATGCTGGTAATGGACCCGCCAAGGCCATTGACCCGCCCGGCCTCGCGGTCGTTGCGCGTGAACTGCACGCGGTCGCCGATGCGGAGTTCCATCGAATTGGGCTCGAACACCTCGGCTTTGCCTGCACCCCACTGCCGGGGATGCCAGTCAACCGACCTTCCATCGCGGCCTTCCAGGGCAATACGCCCGCGTTCAGGATCGAAAGCGGCGATCGCAAAGCTCTCGCCTCGGCGCACGCCCTTGGCGGCGTAGTCGCGGCTGAACCGGACAACATCGCCGAGGGCATAGCTTGCAGCCTCGCGCGCTTCGGCACGGGTCAGGCCTTTCGCTTCAAGCGCGTGGAACAGGACGGCCTCCGCTGACAGCTCGCCGCGCCCGGTCAGTTTCGTGCGGATCATGTCAGTAAGCTTGTCGCGGCCCTCGCGCGATGGCTCGATGACCAGGGTTCGCGCGCGCTCTGAGGGCGACAAAGTCAGATAGTGCCGGGCCATCGCCTCAAGGCGCTCATCTGGCGTTGCGCCTTCCATCACCTTGCCGCCGCCACGTTCAAGCGCGGCCAGAGCCTTGCCCGCATGGCCTTCGATTGAGGCCATCACGGCTTCGCGGGTCCCGGCATTGGTCTGCCGGACGACCTCGGCAAGCTTGGCGGTCGCCATGCCTGCCTGCTGCAACTGGGCGAAGGCTGCGCCAGCGCCGACCGATCCCAGCTGCTTGACGTCGCCGACCAGAACGAGCCGGGCTCCGGCCTTGTCGGCACGGGTAAAGAGTTTCGTCATATCGTGCGCCGAAAGCATCGAGGCTTCATCGACGATCCAGACGGCTTCCTTGCCTGGTCTCTTCGCCTCGGGCGCGAGCAGGTGCCGAGCCACGGTATCGCCACGCAGGCTCAGCGCCTCGCCCAGCACGGTTGCTGCCGATGCGGTTGGCGCGAGCGCAGTCACGGCAAGTCCTCCCCGCTGGGCCTCGCGAGCATAGGTTGCAAGCACGGTCGTGGTCTTGGCTGTCCCGGCATAGCCCTGGACCGCAGCGACGCGGTCACGCGAGGTGAGCAGGTCTGCGGCCGCCCGCTTCTGATCCCCGGTCCAGGCGTAGCCGGACCGGGCTGACTGCCGTGCCGCGCGCTCGATGGTCCGTGCTGCCGCCACCGGACTGGCGAGCGCTTGCTCCATGCCGCGTCCCGCCTCCTCAAGGCCCAGCATTGTGCGCTCGGTTGCGATAGCCTGCGGCGTCGTGAACCCGGCAAACTCCGCGCCCCGCCGGTCAAAGAAAGTGCGTGTGACAAGCTCGCCGCGCTTCCCGGCCTCGGCAATCGCTGCGCTGATTGGGCTGTGTCCGGCCTTGCCAAAGGCAAAGTCTCCGGCTTCGCGCGCGAGTGTGCTGGCCGAGAATACGGCCTCTCGTTCGGACAGCTTGGCTGCAGCCCAGGCCACCGCCTGCCGCGCCAGCAATTCCGGGCTGGCGGCTGCTTCGTTGCCTTTAACCCACTCTCTCGCCCTACCGATCAGCCTGTCTCGCGCTGCCTGGTCGAACCCGTGGGCATCGGCAGTCGCCCGCCAGTCGGCTCGCAAACTGCGATGATCCGCACTGGTCTTGGCCTCGCGCGTATCGAGCGCGGCGATCTGCTTTTCAGCAGCACTCGCCTCCGCGCGGCTCGTGCCGCGCTCGGCGAGCCGGGCATCGATCGCTGCGGTGCGCTGGCTCAACGCATCGATGGCCTTCTCCGGAACACCTGCGATCTCGAAGAGCGAGTCTTTGGCAACTTCGATCTTGTATCCCAGCGCGGCAACGCCGTGCACCAGTTCCTGCCGGTAGATCGCGCCAATCTCCTTTTGCAGCTGGTAAAAGGCGCGCGGCTCAAGGCTTCGCCAGTTGCCATCCTTGTCCTGCGTGGCATTGAGGATGACGCCGTGGGTATGCAACTGCGGGTCCTGCGCCCGGCTTGTGGCATGGCGGAAGGTGGCGATGGCGAGATTGCCGGTCATCTCGCGCCGGACCTCGCTGCCCTTCCTGATCCGCGTTGCTGCCATGTGCTTCTCGACATGGGCTAGCGCCACTTTCACCGCCGCGCCATGCGCCTTGATCAACCGCTTGTCTCCGGCAACCTCGGCCATGATCGACACCGACTTGGGCGCGGAGAGGGTGATGTCCCAGCCTGGCCGGTGCTCCACTTTGCCATCGCGCGTGGTGCCAAGTTGTTGCCCGGCAACGCGGCCTTCGAGCAGTTCGGCAAACTTCTCGCGATCGACCTCGCCCGACAAGCCCAGCTTTTCCGCCGCTTCGCCAAACCACTCGGACGGAGCCATGCCACCTTCGGCATAGTAGTCGTCGGCTTCGTAATAGCTGGCAGCCTGACCGGCACTCGACAGAGCCGAGACCGATGCGACCACTATACCGGTCCCGGTTTGGCGTCGGGCTCGGCGCCTTTGGCGATCTCGCTGACCCGGCTCCACAGCGTGCCTGCCGGATCGCCAGGCACGTAACCGGGCTGACGCGGCTCGCCACGCCGGGTGATATGATCTGCGGTGAGGCCAATGCGCGCAACCGGCAGTCCATCGGGAAGAAGCAAATAACCTTGATGTGGACTGAGCCTCAGTTCGCTTTCGAGCACGGCGGGGCGGAATTGCCGCTGGGTGGCGATGGTCGTGCGCGGCACCTCGCTGCCAATCGACAACGTGTCGGTAGCAACGCGCAGTTCCACCTCGCACTGACCGATGGTCTCGCTCGCCCATTTGCGCGTTTCTTGATCGACGGTTTGCAGGAACAGTTTGGTGTTGCAGCAGGCGAGCATGGCTTCGGCGATGTTCGCGCCATAGCGATTGCGCATCTGCCCGAGCGCCTGAAATGTGAGCACGATCGCTGCGCCAAACTTGCGACCTTCTGGCAAAAGCCGCGCAAGGTTCTCGACGCGAGGCAGGTCGGCCAGCTCGTCGAGCACGAACCAGATGCGGCGGTCTGGCGATGGCGACAGACCCAGTACCGCACTCGCCGCGCATTCGAGCCAGCAGGCCATGAGCGGCTTGGACGCTTCGAAGTAGTCTTCCTTGCGGGGGACAAAGATCCAGGGCTTTGCACCTTCGCACTCATCCAGCTTGGCGATGAAATCGCGGAAGGCGAAGCGGTCCTCTCCCTCATCTTCGACCTTGAGGAACTGGATCAGGTTCGCTGCCTTGGCGAGCATGAAGAGCACGCTGCCGGTGGCGCGATCGGCGTCATTGGCAAAGGTGCGGGCGGACGACGTGTGCCCCAGCCACTCCTTCAATTGCTCCTTGTCCTTGACCTGCAAGGCTTCGAGCAAAGCTTCGAGGCTGCAGTTCTTTTCCGCCCAGAGTGAACGGATCATGTTGGCGACAAGAATGCGGCTTGTTTCGAGCCAGACATCGTCATCCTGACTGCTGGTTTCCGAGACCAGCTGGCGTGCAATCCGGTCGGCGTCGGCTGGGTGCGAAATCTCGTCGAACGGTGTCCAGAAAGCACACCGCGCGTCGAAGGGATTGAGGATGATGTCGCCGCGCGCGGGGTTGTAATAGTGCGCGATGAACTCGCCCGATGTGTCATAGACCAGCGCCGCTTCGCCACGCCTTTCGATGCCATCAAGCATCTGGCGCAAGGCTGTGGTCTTCCCGCTGCCGGTGGTGCCGAGAATGGCAAAGTGACGGGTCTCGATCCGGCGCGGAACCGGGATCGGACCGATGCGCAATGCATCCCTGCCACAGAGCAATGTGGTTTGTGCGGCGACGTCCTCTTCATCCGCCACGCGGGTGCCGCCGATGACCCGGTCGGCGAGCGTATCCTTGCCCTGTTCAGACATGGTTCGCTGGAGCACCCAGACTGTGAACAGTCCTATCACAAGCCCGGTGATTGCACCGCCAGCGATCACTTTGACGACCTGCCAGAAGGTATCGATGAAGAGCGGTTCAGAGGCGAACCAAGCGGCGGACACGGTCCAGCGCTGGCCTTCCATCGCAATGTTCATCTTGATGTCGCTGCCCCCAAGGGAACCGAGCAGGGTCAGCACGTTGGCCCACGCATACTGCACCGCTGTCGTTATAGCGGGGCCATGCAGTAAGAGCTGCGGGGCGATGATTGCTCCAGTCGCTGCTGCACCAAAAGTGATCGTGGAAAAGAAGCGAAACCGTTGCTGCCATTGCGCCATGCGCACCCGCCACAGGGCATGGGCGCGGGTAACAAAATCGATGTTCGAATTCATGGCTCGATCTCCAGGGCAAGCGAGCGCTGGCGCTCGAACGCAGCGCGCGCTTCGGCTGCAATTGTCTCGTCAGATTTCTTCGTTCCCAGCGCCGCATGGCGGGCGTAAGCGTAGGCCGCGCAGGCGGTGAACAGGGTGCGGTCGAGCACCCGTTCTGCCTCGGCCAGGCGCGCCGATATCGCCCCGATCTCGCGCGCCAGTTCGGCAAGATCGGTCTCCTTGTCGGTGCCGTGAAGCATGGCGAGAAAGCCTGCTTCCACGACCCGCGCCAGCATGGCGTAGTCGCTCAGGCCCCTCCGCTTTGCGAAGTCGGCCAGCACCCGGTATTGCGACGGACTGAGGCGCACCGTTTGCGCCCGCGCGCTCATCGGACCGCTCCGATGGCGATGCTATCCGCCATCGCGAGGAATGGCGGAATTGCCCAAGTTCCGGGCAAGTGGCCTGAACGCGATGCTATCCGCATCTCCTCAAACCCGCCGAAATCCTCGATGCACATGTGCGTGGGGTGTGTATTGAAATTACGGGTCCGATACGCAGTATCGTGGCCCCATCTTTCTCCAGTCCTTATCCGGTCAATCGGCATGGACGTCTTGCTCCATGCTTGCCGTTGGAGGCGTCGCAGACAGGATCAGTCTTTGGGAGGTATCGTCCTCGTACCGGCGATCGCGAGATTGCCGACAAGGCAATTTGCGAGCGGCCATTTTAGGGTCGGTGAACCAGCGAAGCAGGGTCTGGTCGATCGCTGATCGAACGTCATCTGCGAGCCGGTTGGTCTCTTCTGGCGTGAGGTCCAGCCACCCGAATTCGGTGCGAAGCTGACTGCCAAGCGGATATCCGGTTCCGTCCCGGCCCTTGTAGACCGGGCCCTCGACTGTGAGGTCACACTCGTGCCCCACAAACCGCTCGCGGACCGGGCGTTCGTACCAGAGCCAGGGCTGCAATGTGTGGCGACGGGCGCGCCCATCGGCATTGTCTTCAACGAGCAATTCGATGAGCCGGGCCGCGCGCTCTTCTTCGTCGCTTGGAAGGCTGGCGATCAGCCAGCCATGCTTCTGCAGGGCCGCGTTGATCAAGGTAAGGATAGACATGGGGGAGATGCTTTCTGCGGGCCATTGCCCGCCTTGGATGGGTCAATAGCTGCGCAGGGGGAGGGCCTCGATCCACTCCTCGATGTCAGTGGAACGCCAGCGGATACGTCCGCCGCCAATGTCTATCGGATGAGGAAAGGCACCTCGGCGGATGCGTCGCCAGATTGTGGTCCGGCTGCGGATGCCGGTGAGGCGCATGACCTCATGGCAGGTGAGCAGTTCAGTATTCGGCATAACAGATTCCTTCGTTTCAAGGTTCTGTCACCGAAGCCGCGTTCCCCTGCGACGATGGGTTGTCCTTCAGATTGCCGTTGCGGAATGTGCGATCAGATATTCAACTCAGCGACACCAGGCTGCGGTGACGTGATTGAGGCTATGTGGATCGCAATCATGTAGGAAAGAACAAAAAGGGATCAAAATTGGTTCCATTGCGCCGATGGAACGATGTGAGACCATTTGGGGCCTTGCGAGACCTGAAAATTTTTTTGCTTCAAAAGTGGCAAGCGAGGCAGACTTGCTCAGCAAGAGCATTTTCGACCGGATTCTGCGCCTGAGCGGCGTGATTTCGCGCGCCAGCTGCCGGATTCTGCGCGAATCGCATTGCCACTGATCATGTTAGCTAAACAGGCGTTCGCTTTGCACGTTGCTGTGGACATGCAAAGAAAACGCAGAAATCTTTACACGTTGCCCCGGCTCGGGCGGATTTATCCCGCGTTTATTGAAAAATGGCGATTTGTGGGATAAACCGCATCGATGGCGGTTATCCAACCTTTCTCTGCCGAGCAGGAACGCGCGCTCATCAACATGCGCCAGCGCTATGATGCGTGGATCGAAGCCGAGCGCGAACTCTATTCCATGCCTTACGACCTGAGGTGCAAGAAAGTCGGCGATTACGAGTATCTTTACGAGATCTTCGATCGCAGCGGGAACGGGAAAAGTCTCGGTGCCTTGGACGATGAAAAGCAAACCCAGCTGGAAGAATACAAGGCTGCAAAGATTGCTTTGAAGGAGCGTCGGGACGGTGCGAAGGACGCTCTTGGCGAAAGCAGCCGGATTGCCCGTGCGCTGCGCTTGCCGCTCCTCTCGGCGGACGCAGGTCCTATCCTTCGAGAGGCAGACAGACGCTCCCTACTTGGCAGCCACCTGCTTGTGGTCGGCACAAACGCGATGGCCGCTTACTCGCTCGAAGCGGCGGGAACTTTCCGAGACGTGCCGGACGAAACAGAGGACTTTGATCTCGCTTGGGCGGCTGACGAACCGGAATACGGAACGCAGCTTTGGGACATGCTCAAAGCGGTTGACCCGACTTTCACGATCAATACCGAACGGGAATTTCAGGCGCGCAATGCCAAGGCCTATGAAGTCGAATTGCTGGTCGCGCCATCGCGTGTTGAAACGCTCGCCGGAAAGGATCGGCCACGACCCGTTCCTCTACCCGAACAGGAATGGCTCTTGCCCGGTCGGCGGGTGGACCAGGTCGTTCCTTGCCGCGATGGCACTCCGGCTCGAATAGTCGCGCCTGACCCGCGGTGGTTTGCCCTTCACAAGCTCTGGCTTGGTGCGCAGGCAAAGCGGGACCCGCTCAAACGCCGCAAGGATTTGGTGCAGGGCGCTGCGTTGCTCGACGCAATATCTGAGGCAATGCCGCACTACCCGCTAGACGAAGAGTTCTTGGAAGGTCTGCCTAGCGAATTGATGCCCTATTGGCTCGAATGGAGGCAGCATAAGACATAGCTGTCGAAACCTGCCAAATTGACTAATTGATGTTGTTCTCGCCGACCCCACGCTATCTTACTACTACATATCTCCGGCCTGATGCTCATCATTTTCATTCAGTTGGACCCGTAATTTCAGGATCTTTGCCTCAAAGGGTTCTGTGTATTGATCAATGATCGCAGTGCCGTGGAAATATTCGGTATTGTACCATCGGCGATGCTTCGAGACGGCGTCGAGTACGAAGCGATAGGCTAATTGACGCTCTTGGTCGGAGAACCCTGCCGAGACCATTTCGGTCGTTGGCATCCAGTCGTAAAGGTACCGACACTCATCCAAGATCGTCAGATCCATGAACATAGGAGTGTCCTTCGCTTGGTATCGCCACCTTCGTGTCATTTCGACATTCACGTGATATGGCACGGCGATCTGCCGGAACAGCAACTCAACAATTTGATGCTCAAGCATGAGGTCGCAGAATTGATAGTAATCTCTGAAATCATAGTCTAGAATCGTTTTGTAGAGCGCTTCCGATAGAAATCTCTCTTGGCTGGAGCCGCCTAGCATCGAAAATGTCATCTCACAGGTATTTGCGATCAGATCATTTTTGTTCCCGTCGATGCGAAGCTGAGACAAAAACGTTTCAGCCAACGAGGCGAAACTTGGATCAGCATTTACCCACTGGGGATAGTTGTCATCCTTCGCATTGGTCTTTTTATCCAAAGCGGCAAAGGCCCACAGGACCGGATACTGCCCAGCATCAATTATCACGTCGCCCCCGGTGCTCATCTCATCATCCTGAAAATGAAAAGCTGATGCCGTGAGCTCAGTGCTGTCCTTGGGTAATAGGGGTCTGAAAAAGTTGCTATAAATCCGATTTTTCTTCGGAAAGCGATTGTATGGAGAGATGAAGCTTGCATGATCCATCAGCAAGCGAGTGACGAACTGACCATAATAATCTTCGAGGTCGCCCGTGACCACCTCCAACCATTCGTCAAATTCCATCCCGTTAGGGATTGGCCCCTCAGGGGTATTATCACCATCGCCTTCAAGGAACTCCTTTGGATAAAGATAACAGGCAACCAGCTTAGCTAAGAGCGCACGTCCCAGAGCATCACCAGCTTCGGTGGGCAAGGAAACATTGGTGATTAGAGCCCCGGGGGAATTTAGCGCGTGGCGCGCGAGCACGCGAGTAACTGCAAGTAGAGTTTTTTGCTTCTTATTACGACTTGGCAGAGGGCCACAGAAGTCCAGATAGATAATGTCAAAACGCATCGGAGAGGCCTCAAGAAAGACATCGATGCCTCCTTTAATCACCTTGATGAAAGGAAATTCTGACCCTAGCGCCGACTCTACTGCTTGGTCATGCAACGTCGCATCCGACTCGAAGGCCCAGATATTTTCAGGCAATATCCCAGCCGCACAAAATACGCGGAGGTCATTTTCTGGATTCGGACCACAGAGATAAGCCACCTTTAGGCTAGACGCTTCCTTACTCTGGGCAATGGAATCGTAAAATGCTTCCCAGCGATCGATTGTCTCGTCTTTTAGATGTTCTGCCGCATAAGCATCATAACTACCCCTGCCGACGAGTTCATCACGCACCTCTCGCACATACGATCGACGGCACAAGGTAGCTTGGTTGCGATCAGAGGTAAGCGTTCTGATCGCGCTAGAAATTACCTCTTGTCGCGCGACGAGTTTCACTGGCTCTGAGTATTCTGCCGACATTTTCCACTCCTACTGCCTCGATCACAAATTTCCACCTCGGCGGATGCAAATTGGTATGGACTGCAAATGCACAACAGCCCTCGTGCGCATTCACGCAAAAGAGTAGTTAACTGCCGAATTGGCACTTGCCTCTTGGAAAGTAGGGGGAGACAATCTCACCACTGCCGTTACGCGTGATGATTGAAGCCAAACCCTGCGGCTTTTCAGCCGAGGCATGCTATGAAATATGCTCGTAGCAGAGGTCGAAAACTCCAGATTTCGGGAACCGAACCTTCTGAAGGGATGAAAAATTGGGGGCTCTAGTGGGGGCCCTTTTTGAGGCCCCCATGGTCATTTTGCCGCAGAATTCTGCCATTGCTGTTCCCCTTTGAGTCCTCTTCTGGGCACCATTTTTCACTCAAGGATAGAAACGCGCATATCCAGGACGGCAAATCGAACAAAGCTGGGCACCTTTGTCAGATTCTGGGCCGCAAGCTGTCCGTCCGGTTCCCGGCTCCGGAAGCGCAGAAACTGCCGTCTACTATATAAGGCTTTATCCTCACTGGACTTAACTGTTTTGTCGCATCCGGGAGCGATCGACCCTACGGGACGGTCGACCGCTGAGTGGCTTTAGATTTCCGTCCGTTCGGCCAGCAGCAGGGCGTCTTCAACATCAACGCCGAGGTAACGGACCGTATTCTCGATCCTGGTGTGGCCAAGTAGGATCTGGATAGCTCGGATGTTGCCAGTGGCGCGGTAGATCATCGCTGCCTTTGGTCGCCGTAGCGAGTGGGTGCCATACTCGGCCTTGCGTAGTCCGATCGCGCTCACCCATTCGTCGACCAGACGTGCATACTGTCGCGTGCCCAAGTGGTCATTTTGGTCGACTCGGCTCGGAAAAAGATAGTCGTCTGTCGAGCCGCCTCGGCGTTCCAGCCACGCTAGTAGCGTGGCTCGCACATCGGCAGTGAGTTCGAACTGCACCGGCCGGTTGGTCTTTTGCTGGATGACAGTGGCCCGATTGCAAGTATCAGCACCTGTTACAACATCACCGATCTTGATCTTCACCAGGTCGCAACCGCGCAGCTTGCTGTCGATGGCGAGATCGAAAAGAGCCTTGTCGCTCAAGCGTCCATCGCGACCGAGATGAAAGCGGATCGTCCAAATTTGCTTCTGGGTCAGCGGACGCTTCGTGCCTGCATTCTTACCAGCGTTCCATGCTGGACGATGGCGCGGTGTCGTATCAAATCGTGAGTGTCCCATGTTCGTTCTTCGTGGTCAGTATGACCGCAAATCAAACGCAAAACTGGGCAATCGGTGATGGAAAAATATCGAAAGCTGATGGGATTCCACACGTCGTCGTTACGATCAGTTCCTATCTGAGCGTCCCCAGAAATGTGCGCTGGGTAATGGCAGCTAAGCAGAACCGGTAGACCCCACCGGTCGTTGGCTAACTCGCAGTGGGGCATGGCGCAAGGCGTTCGCCATCGCGAAGTAGAGTAGCTTGGGCCGCAACGTCTCATCGAACGGATGGCCGCGCATCGCGCGGCCGTCATCGCGACGACGCCAGTCGGGATAGCTCGGGCGGTTCATATAGCTAGGGCCGTCGCTAAGAGACCACACCAGCAGCTGGCGGACGCTCGGAAAGTCCAGCGTGAGATCGAGATATCCCTTGGCGTGCGCGGCGGTCTCGCGATCCCGAATGGCCCGTTCGGACGTCTCGACATTGCGGTCGCTGCAATCGAACTCGGTCAGATGTATGTCGAGCCCCAGGCCTTGTACTTCCCCGAGGAAATCGCGCCACGCGCGTTCGTTACGCAGTTCGCCCAGTGTCTTGCCGATGTGGCTTTGGATGCCGAGCGCGTGGATCGGAACGCCCCGTGCCAGCGCACCTTCGAGCAATCGCAATACGCCATTGCGGTGTGTGCCGTTGGCTTCCCACCCCATGGTGTCGTTGTAGACCAGCTGCGCTTCGGGATGCTTTTCGTGCAGGATGCGGAATGCGATGTCGAAAAAGCGCGAGCCGAGGATGCGCGTGAAAGGCGTTTCACGCATCCGCCCGGTCGCCGGATCGATCGCTTCGTTGATCGCGTCCCAATGACTGATCTGCGGGAAGAGGCGCGCGAGTCGTGCGCCATGTCGCCACATGTGCCGGGTCAGTCGCCGATAGTCGCGCCGGTCCAGCGAGCGTGCGCTATCCACAAGCCACGGCGGCATCCGTTCAGTATGATTCCAGAGAAAGCAATGCCCGCGCAGTTGCATGTCGACGCGCCTCGCGAACGCGGCGATCCACTCGGCCTCGTCCTGCTCAACGTTGCGTGGGCGCGGTTCGAGATATTTCCACTTGAACGCGTTTTCGCCGACCAGCATCGCGCAATGGCGCTTGACCAGTTCGGCATAGGCGGGATCTCTAAGAGCGGTTCGCGATACCGCGCTTCCGAAGGTTAAGCCTTTGCGTCCGGCCAGTTCGGCGAGGGATGGAATGACCCGCTGCGATGCCGCGAGACTTGGGCCCGGCATGGCCAGCGTCAGGCTGCCGGCGATGGATTGGAGAAAGCGTCTGCGCTTCATCGAATGGCTAATCGGGAACGTAGCGCACGCCCAGTTGGCCAATGAAGCCCGAATAGTCGCGTGTCGGAATGTTCGAAGCGTTGTCCCGATACCCGCCCTCCGCGAACAGCGCGATGCCGCTGTCCAGCAAGTATTCCACGCCCAGCGTCGCCTGCACGTCGGTATCTTCTCGTGCGAACGGATAGAGGCCTGAGAACGGATCTTCATAATCACGCTGGATCAACGCGAAGGTCCCGCGCCCGGTGAATCGCCCACCCAGCGGCGTGCGCCCACTCAGCCTGACGCCGTAGCCATCGTAGGAAAACCTATCGTCATCTGCGTCGTGAAAATCGCCCAGCGCCGTAATGGACAGATACGTTGCACCATTGCCGGGCCGCCACGCATGGCGCAATTCCAGCAGCCATTCGGATTGGTCGTAACCGACGAAGCGCCTTTCGGTCTGGTTGCGATAGCCATAACGCACGCGCCCGATCGTCGTGTTGGTCGGCGACCAGCGGCGCACCAGTTGCACGTCGGCGCGCGGGCGATCGTAGACCCGACCTTCATCGCCCAGTACATATTCATAGGACGCGCCGAGCCGCAGGCGCCAATCGCGATCCCCGGTCAGCGCGATCTCCTGCAGCACGCCTGTCTCCAAGCGGTAGCGGTTGTAGAGGCTTTCTTCGGGGAACACTTCGATCCCCGCTCCGAAATCGATCAGCGTATCGCCGAGCTCGTAACCGATGCGGACACCGCCTCTCGCGACGGTTTCGATACGATCCTGCACCGCAGTGATATCGACGACGTCGGGCGGCACGACGTCGCGACCGATCGCCGCGCTGGCCTCGATCCGCGGCCCGTCGCCATCGCCCGACTCCGGATCCTGCGCCGTGGCGGGACAGCCCACGAAGGCCATCGCGAGCAATGCCGTCGGTGAAATCAGGGCTTTCATGCCTGTCCTTTCAGGCGCCACATCATGCGGCGCCGTTCGCGGTGTTCGAGCGTATTGCGCCCGGGAGTGACGACAATGCTGAGCATCGATTCCAAGGTATAGTAAGCGCGTAGAAGGCGGAACAGGATATATTCCGGCAGAGCGAGAAGGGCCGATGGTTTGCGATTGAGTAGGGCAGCGGTGGCAGCAACCATGGCAGGAGCACCCACGAGGACCGCCGCGATCGCCTGCCAGACGAGCAGGTTATCGGCATTGGCGAAAAGCAACTCGCCGATCCCGAACAGCACGATCGGCACCATCATCGCCCGCCGAGCGGAGTTCAGCAGCATATAGGGCAGCACCAGCTTGCCGCGAATGCTTCCGCGCGAGGAGAAGACGAGATCGCGCGCTCTTGCCGATACGTGGTAGACCGAGCGGAACCAGCGCATGCGCTGCTCGCGCATATGCGAGAACGTCGCGGGGACTTCGGAAACATAGCGCACGCGGTGGTCGATCATCGCATGATAGCCCAGCTCGCCGATACGCAGCGACATATCGGTATCCTCACCGTTCATTCCCGCTGCGAAGGAGCCCACCTGGCGCAGCGCCTCCGCGCGATAGATCACGAACATGCCCGGCACGCCGACGAGGCCGTAGATCGCGCTCAGGGCCGGCGAGTAATAGCCGTGCTTGACCAGCACCTCGACCAGTCGCGCGCGATCGAACAGCCCGCCGCCCGGTGGCAATGGCACGCCGCCGACCACGCCGATCGGTGCGTCCGCGAAGTTCTGCATCGCCAGCCGCAGATTGTCGGGACCGACCAGCGTATCGGCATCGATCCTCACGACGAACTCATTCTTCGCTTCGGCGATACCGCGGTTCAGCGCATTGGCTTTACCTGGCTCCGGAACACTGACGACCCGGCCGTCGAGCGCTTGCGCTTGTGCGAGCGCATCGCGCGCGACATCCGGGGTATCGTCCTTCGAGCCGTTGTCGAGCACCAGCACTTCGACATTCTCCGGATAGTCCAGCGCCGCACGGTCGAGATAGGCGATCGTCGCACCGATCACATGTGCTTCGTTGAACGCTGGGACAATCACGGAAAGGGGCGCAGCGAAGCGCTCGCGCGCGACAATTCGGCGCTCGATCACCGCGATCGCGTAGAGCTGCACGAACAGCAGCGGGAGGAACAGGATCACGCCCGGCCCGATACCGCCGAGCAGGGTCAATTGGCGGAGCTGCTCGATCACGGCGAGATTGGATGTGCCGACGAGCAGCGCGAGGACCGCCGCGATCGCCGTGGTCAACCCGAGCCGTAGCAGGGCCCGCCGGAAATCGTGAGTGCCTGCTTTCACCGGCACGCCCTCCGGCATGACGCCCCGTTCCATCAGGAGTAGCGAGAAGATCGCGAAACCCGCCAGCCCCGCCATGATCTGCACTACGCTGAGCGGGTAGGGCTCACCCGCGATCGAGAGGAATCCGGCGTTAAGCGTGTCGAGCACGGCGCATACCGCGATGAAGCGCAGGCTGGCATCGAGCCACAACAGGGCGCGCGCTTTCGGACTGCCAGCGGCAAACAGGGCGAAGGCGGCGAAGAAGGACAGGATATAGACCCTCACCGCGATCGAATGCTCGCCCGCATAGGGCGCGAAGACATAGTCGCCTGCCGGAAACGCGCCGCTCCATCCACCGATATCGAAGGCTTCGAGCTGGACCACCGCGAGAAGGGTGAAGACAAGCAGCAGCATCGGCGCGCGCCAGCGCGGCACGAAGGCGGAAAGACCCGTCGGTCTGCTGTCGACCGAGCGAAAGGCGAAGCCCGTGCGAGGGACATCGCTGGCGGGGCTCATGGGTTGGCCGCTGATGCGCCGCCCTGTTGCGCGCTCGCCATTGGGCCGACACCTTCGATCAACAGGGCCACACGCCCTGCCTCTCTCGCATTGGCGGAAGTTGCAGGCCGGGCGACGATCCCACCGGCCTCTCCCTGCTGCCGATAGACCAGCCAGCGATTGCCGGCAGGTCGGCCGCGCGGAAACTGCGCGGCGAGATCGCCGACCATCACGCGGATCGCCATGTCGCCTTCGCCGGTCACGAAATGGATCCTGCGCGGATTGAGGCTCGCGAGCAGCCGGACGCTGCGCTCCGCCTCGCCCGGCGACATCGATTGACCCCAAAGCGCCACTCGCTCGGAACCGGCGAGTTGCGCAGCGATACCGGGCAACGACCGTTCCAGGTTCAGGCCCGGCCCGGCCAATCTCGTTTCTGGCAGCAATTCCGCGAAACTCGGCGTCACGGTGCCGCAGCGCACTTCTTCCTCGGCGGAGGAGATGGCGATCTCGACACGGTTCTCCGGCCCCTGGATTTCGGCGGGGATCGGCACGGACGCGATGAAGTTTTCGTCCGCGCCCGGCAGGTTGCGAGTGAGCAAGAGGCGATCATTGACCATCACTGCCAGGTCATGCCGCCGCTCCTCGCTCGACGGACCGTATCGCATCGTCAGTTCGAGCGTGGACGGCAGCGTGCCGCGCGAAGTCGTTGCGACGCCGTAGTCGAAGCGCCACGAACTGTAGCGATCGAACCGCCGGACGCCCGCATTGGAGACATCGCCCGTGAGCGACACCGGCCACTGCGCTGTAGTTTCCGAAGGTGCCAAGGGCGCCTCGCGGGCGATCTCGGACAGATCCCCGCTACTCAATCCGGTGTTGTCGAGCGTGAAATCGTATCCCTTGTCGACCAGCCGCGCGAGATTGACGAGGCTTCGCAAGTCGATCCCGTCCGCCGGCCAGGCACCGTCCACCCGCCCGCCATGAATGGCAATGCGATCCCGCAAGCTGGCGTCGGCGGACCCGAGTGCGAGCGCGAGACCGGTTTCCGGTTCGACCTCGACCACTGCCGCGATGGCATCATCGGGCGTGCATTCCGCAATGGGACCACGGCCCTGCAGGCTGAGCCCGATCTGCAGGTCTTCCCCGACCAGGTCCGTTGAAGCGAGTTGGACCTGCATGCTCTCGCGGTTGCGTCCTTCGTCGAGCAGCAACTCGCCACGCTTCTCGCCATTGATGCTGACCCGCAGCACACCTTCCACGCCCTCGGCCACACGCGTTGTGACGGCGAGCCGGTATTCCCCGGCAATGGCCTTTGCATCGATCGGGAGCATGAATGTCTGGGTGGCGTAGGACGGCAGGCCGGAGAGGATCAGGGCCTCCTCGCGATAGACGGGAATGGCGAATACCTCGTCACCATCGGCATCCACGAATTGCGACGACAACCTTCGCGTATCCTCGAAAACCGTCGTTTCGCGCCGTTCCAGCCCCTCGTCATCCGCATCAAAGCCCTGCCGGCCGAACACGAACAGGGCACCAAGCAGGAGGAAGGTGACGATCCCTATGGCGAGCAGTCGCACTTCAGCCCTCCACCTCGAGCATTGCCGATATTTGCTCTCGATCGTCCCGAATGGCCTCTGCGCGTTCTGCCGACCACGCACTGCGGGCCGGAATGTGCACCAGGTCGATCCGATCGGAAAACCGGCGCGAAATCTCCAGGGTTTCCTGTGCAAGCCCCTCGGACAGCGTGATCGGGTCTAGGCCCATGCGCAGAAGCGAGGCGTTGCTCACCTTCAGATCGTTCTCGTCCGCCTCGGCGCGCGGGTTCGTAACATTCGTGATCTCGGCGCCGGTGATCCGGGCGACCAACTCGGCGAGTTCGCGCACGCGGAGCGTCTCGGTCGCCTGGTTGATGATCCGGGTGCGCTCGCCGCGCGCCGGCGGATCGGACAGGGCGAGCGCAACCGACCGCACCGTGTCCTGGATATTGATGAAGGCGCGCGTTTGCCCGCCCGTGCCGTGCACGGTCAGCGGATGGCCCACCGCCGCCTGCACAAGAAAACGGTTCAATACGGTACCGTATTCGCCATCGTAATCGAAACGATTGATGAGTCTGGGATCGCGGCGCGTCTCCTCGGTCTGCGTCCCCCATACGATGCCCTGGTGCAGGTCGGTGATCCGCAGCTCGTCGTTCTGAGCGTAGAACTGGAACAACAATTGATCGATCGATTTCGTCATGTGATAGACGCTGCCGGGCTTGGTCGGGTAGAGGATCTCGCGCGGCTGAGAGTTGCCCTCGTCGTCGCGGATCTCGACATCGAGATAGCCTTCGGGAAGTGTGAAGCCGGCCCCGGAATAGCCATAGACACCCATAGTGCCCAAGTGGACGAGATGTGCGTCCAAGCCAAGTTCGACCAGCGCGACCAGCAGGTTGTGCGTGGCATTGACGTTGTTGTCGACCGTGTAGCGTTTCTCTTCGGGCCCACGCATCGAGTAGGGCGCGGCGCGCTGCTCGGCGAAATGGACGATGGCTTCTGGGCGCAGACGATCCAGCAATTGCGTCAGCTCGACTGGCGATCCGGCGATATCGATATTCTCGAACTCGATGCTGTTACCGGAAACCTCCTTCCAGGCCGCGACACGCTCTTCGATATTGGCGATCGGGGTCAGGCTTTGGACGCCCAACTGCGCGTCAATGGCGCGGCGGCTCAGATTGTCGACGATTACCACGGGGCGGCCCGCGGCTGACAGATGCAGTGCCGTCGGCCAACCGCAGAAGCCGTCTCCACCAAGAATTATCGTTGGTGCGATCATATGTAACTCTCACTTCGGAAACTTCGCTTGTTGCCATAGCAGAAGGCAGTTGCGTGTTGTATTCAATTCCATACCTGATTTTTCGCAGAGCCATCCAATCCTTTCGACGATACGCACGAAATGCACGGTCTGACGAAAGGCCGCAGATTCAGCGAATGCCTTTTCGCGCGAAATTGATGCCGATTGACCTGCTAGTTCGGCTTCAATGGTTTCGGCCAAGCAACATTTCGCTGCTGTTGGCCGGCGCCGATAGGCCGCATTGACCAAGACAGCAATTTGGCACGGAATTCCGGGTTGCCGCTGGGCGCTGGAAACTTAATCTTGCGGGCGTTCCGGGTGCAGAGCCTTGCAACTTCTCCGAGTTTGTTTCGCATTGAATATCGCAGCCAATCGATCCATTCGTCGAAGCTTCCGGACCGTTAACCAAATCCCAAGCAGAAACGGCGGCGACGCGACAACTAGAGGCCTTCGGGTTTTCCCTCTATCGAACTGCTCAGTTGCGTTTGCTGGGCCAAGGGCGGAATGGCCGTTTTCGGGTCACGCGGACGAGATGTCGAATGACCGGTAGTGAGGCGCAAAGTTGATATCAACGAGGCAATTTCACGAACATTCTCCAATAATTTGAGTGCCCATTTTCGTCCTCTATGGGGCACCATTAGACTGTTTCCTGACAGCCGCCCAAGGCATCACCAAACACGAGGGAATCGGCAACTTCCGCGGTCTCGAACGGCGACGGCAACGTCCGCCACAGCGTCCTTCAAACCTTCAGCCAGGCCCTGATTACGGAAGCGACGAGGCCGAGTGCTGTCACGCTTGCCAGCCAGATCCCCGCCATCCAGGCCAGCTTTTGCCACAGGGGCCGTTCTTCGGCTTCGGACATCAGTGGTATCCCTCGTCGCCGACCTTCCCGCGGAACACCCAGTACGCCCAGGCCGTGTAGGCGATGATCAGCGGCATGGTGATCGCAACGCCCACCAGCATGAAGACCTGGCTGCGTTCGGGGGCGGCGGCATCCCAGATGGTGAGGCCCGGCGGCACGACATAGGGCCACATCGTCACGCCCAGCCCCGCCATGCCGAAGAAGAACAGCGCGATGCCGAGCCAGAAGGGCTTGCTGTGCCGTTCCACCGACAGGGCGCGCAGCAGGGCAAGGGCGATGATCGCGGTCAGGATCGGAACGGGCGCAGCGAAGTAAATCTCGGGCGCGGTCAGCCAGCGCTCTGCATATTCGGGGTTGAGGAAGACGTTGTAGAGGCTGACCCCGCCCATCAGGACCAGCGTCGCCCATGCCGCCCGCTTGCCCAGGCGCCGCGCATGGTGCTGGCTGTCGCCCTCCAGCTTCCACACCAGCCATGTCGCACCGAGCAGTGCGTAGCCTGCAACCGTGCCGAGCCCGGTGAGCAGGGTGTAGGGCGTGAGCCAGTCGAACCAGCTGCCGGCATAGGACCGGTCGACCACTTCAATGCCTTGCAGCAGCGCGCCCAGTGTCATGCCCTGCGCCATCGCCGCGACGAGCGATCCGCCGGTAAAGGCCGCGTCCCAGTATCTGCGGTGCCCCGGATCGCGCCAGCGGTATTCGAAGGCAACGCCGCGGAACACCAGCCCCAGCAGCATCGCGATGATGAGCGGGTATGTCGCGGGAAGGATGACCGCATAGGCCAGCGGGAAAGCGGCGAACAGGCCGCCTCCGCCCAGCACCAGCCATGTCTCGTTCCCGTCCCAGACCGGCGCGATGGAATTCATCGCCCGGTCGCGTTCCGGCCCGACGGCGAAGGTGGGGAACAGGATGCCGATCCCCAGGTCGAACCCGTCCATCACGACATAGGCGAAGACGGCAAAGGCGATGATGAACGCCCAGATCACGGTCAGGTCCATCACTCCGCCTCCTTCTTCGATGCCGGCAGGGTGTCGTCGTCGCCCGGGTTCTGCGTCGGGCCGGGCGTGATGCCGGCGGTCCGGATCGGCCCCTTGTCGCCGCGCTTGACCCCGGTTTCGCCGGCATGGGGCGGTTTGTGCATCAAGTGGAGGATGTACCACACGCCCGCGCCGAAGACCGCGAAATAGACCAGCACGAATGCCACCAGCGACGCAGCGACCGCGGGGGCGTCCAGCGGGCTCGCGGCGTCGGCCGTGCGCAGGAGGTTGTAGATGACATAGGGCTGGCGGCCGACCTCGGTCGTGATCCAGCCGGCCAGCACGGCCACGAACCCGCTGGGGGCCATGACCAGCGCCGCGCGGTGCAGCATCGGCCAGTCATAAAGTTTCTTGCGTGATCTTGCGAGGAGGCTCCACATCCCCAGACCCAGCATGGCGAACCCGATGCCGACCATGACGCGGAACGACCAGAAGACGATGCCGACGGGCGGTTCCTCGTCATCGGGAATGGTGTCCAGCCCGGCCATCGGCGCATCAAGGTCGTGCTTCAGGATCAGGGACGATGCCTTGGGTATCTCGATCGCGTAATCGACCCGCTTTTCCTTGCTGTTGGGAATGCCGAACAGGATCAGCGGCGCGCCATCCGGATGGCTGTCGAAATGCCCTTCCATCGCCATCACCTTCTGCGGCTGGTGCTCCAGCGTGTTGAGGCCGTGCATGTCGCCTGCAAAGATCTGGATAGGCGCGACGATGGCGGCCATCCACATGGCCATGGAGAACATCTTGCGCGCGTGGAGGTTGGCCCGGTCCTTCAGCAGGTGCCAGGCCCCCACCCCGCCCACCACGAACGCCGTCGTGAGGTAGGCAGCGATGACCGTGTGCACGAGCCGGTAGGGGAAGCTGGGATTGAAGACGATGTCCCACCAGCTGTCGCCCGGCAGGTATTGCCCGTTCGCGCCGATCTCGTATCCGACCGGCGTCTGCATCCAGCTGTTCACCGACAGGATCCAGAAGGCGCTGATGAAGGTTCCGATGGCCACCATCAGCGTGGCGGCGAAGTGCAATTTCCTGCCGACCCTGTTCATGCCGAACAGCATCACGCCCAGGAAGCCCGCTTCCAGGAAGAATGCGGTCAGGACCTCGTACGCCATCAACGGCCCGATGACCGGCCCGGCGATGTCGGAGAAGACCGACCAGTTGGTCCCGAACTGGTAGCTCATCACGATCCCGCTCACCACGCCCATGGCGAAGGCGATGGCAAAGATTTTCAGCCAGTATTTGAACAGGTCGAGATAAAGCTGCCTGCCGGTCTTCAGCCACAGCCCCTCCAGCACCGCCAGGTAGCTGGCGAGGCCGATGGAGAAGGCCGGAAATATGAAGTGGAAGCTCACGGTAAACGCGAACTGGATGCGGGCCAGCAGCAGGGCGTCTAGCTGTTCGAACATGGGTTTGTCATAAGCCTTTCGAGTGTAGGCGGCGATGTCGTTTTTCGCGCAGCGTGGTGCACCGCACGCATCAGATCATTCCCCTCGCAGCATCCGCGATCGGTTCCGCTGGCGGCCCGCCATTGGCCGAGAGCTCCCTGAAGGCACGGTTTTGCGAGAGGAACACCTGACCGCTCAGCTCCTCGACGAAACGGGTCCGCTGCAACCGGTCCATCACGGGTCCCTTCACTTCGGAAAGATGCAGGCCGATGCCTGCATCCACCATGCGGTGATTGACCGCCTCGAGGCTTTCGAGACCGGAGGCGTCGATCTCGTTGACTGCGCTGCACATCAGGATCACGTGCCGCACGCCGGGGCGCTCGGCGATTTCCTCCAGCACGTATTCTTCCAGCCACCGCGCATTGAGATAGGTCAGGCTCTCGTCGATCCTGATCGACAGGACGTGCGGGACGGTGAAGACACGGTGCCGTTCGACATTGCGGAAATGCTCGGTCTCGGGAACGCGGCCGACACTGGCGGCATGGGGGCGGCTGGCACGCCACAGATAGAGCAGCAGGCCGACGCCGACGCCCGCGATCACACCCAGTTCGACCCCTGCGACCAGCGTGATGGCAATCGTCGCCATGTGCGCGGCGAAATCGGCCTTGGAGTAATTCCACAGCTGCCCCGGCGTTTTCAGGTCGACGAGGCTGAGAACCGCGACGATGATCGTGGCAGCAAGGGTCGCGATGGGCAGGCTGTAGAGCAGCGGGGTCAGGAACAGTCCTGCCAGCGCAATGCCGACAGCGGTATAGGCCCCGGCGGCAGGCGTTTCCGCCCCGGCATCGAAATTGACGACGGAGCGGGCAAAGCCGCCCGTGACGGGATAGCCGCCCGAGAACGCGCTGGCGATGTTCGATGCCCCCAGCCCGATCAGCTCCTGGTTGGGGGCGATCCTCTGCCTGCGCTTGGCCGCAAGGGTCTGCGCGACCGACACGCTTTCGACGAAGCCGATGACCGAAATGAGCAGCGCGGGCACCCATAGCTGCCCGATCAGGCCCGGATCGGTCGATGGCAGGGCGAAGGGCGGCAGGCCCTGCGGTATCGCCCCCACGAGGTCGACGCTGCGCTCCTCCAGTTCGAGACCGATAGCGGCGAGGATGGTGGCGACCACCGCTATCACCGGCCCCGCCTTGGCCGCGATGTCGGCAGCCCTCTCGGTCAGGCCCAGTCCGACGAGGGCGGGCTTCATCCCCTTGCGGACCCAGAACAGGAACAGCGTCGCGGGGATGCCGATGGCAAGGGTCCACGGGTTGACCGTGTCGATTGCCGCAACCAGCCCGCCGAGCATTTCGGGCCATGTGTCGCCGCCTGCCGATACGCCGAGGATGTGTTTCAGCTGGCTCGTCGCGATCAGGATGCCGCTGGCGGTGATGAAGCCGCTGATGACCGGGTGCGAGAGCAGGTTCGCAAGGAAACCCATGCGCAGGAAACCGAGCACGGCCAGCATCACCCCGGACAGCGCGGCAAGCGTGATGGCCGCTTCGAGATAGAGCGCAGTGCCCTGCGCCGCGACTGCTCCGGCAGCGCTGGCCGTCATCAGGGACACGACCGCGACCGGCCCCACCGCGAGCGTGCGGCTGGTTCCGAAGATGGCATAGGCCACGAGGGGGAGTATCGACGCATAGAGGCCGACGACCGGCGGCAGGCCTGCCAGTAAAGCATAGGCCAGGCTCTGCGGGATCAGCATGATCGTGACGATCACCGCTGCGACGAGATCGTTGGTCAGGACCGAACCGTCATAGCTGCGGCCCCATTCCAGGATGGGGAGATATTGCGCCAGCAGCCCGGGCTTGTCACGGCGCGGCAAGCCGGAGGGCTCGCCTCCAGGCCCCTGATGGCCGGGGCTCACGATCAGGCGGCCTTCTTCACATTCGGTTTGGCGAGCCACTCATGGCCCTTCAGCATGCCGTTCCAGTAGATCCACGGCAGCGCCTCCGACTTCAGGAGCCAGCTCAGCTTGCGCGGCTCGGTGCCTTCGATCACCCATTTCGGGAAGCTCGGCAGAAGCTTTCCGTCATATCCGAATTCGGCCAGCACGATCTTCCCGCGTTCCACGGTCAGCGGACACGAGCCGTAGCCGTCGTAATCGGCCACCGGCTCCCTTGCATCGAGCCGGGCCAGTGCATTTACCGCAGCGATCGGTGCCTGCTTGCGCGCGGCTGCCATCGTCTTGGCATTGGGCATGGACCCGGCATCGCCCAGGCCGAAAACGTTCGGATAGCGAACGTGCTGCAGCGTGAACTTGTCGACATCGACGAAACCGCTCTCCGCATTGGCGAGAGGGCTGTCTGCGACGAATTGCGGGGCGACCTGCGGGGGAACCGCGTGAAGCATGTCGAATTCGACCGTTTCCTCCCCCGCTGCGCTCCGGAAGACCGCCTTCCTGCCGGGGCCATCGACCGCGACAAGGGTATGGCCCAGTTTCAGGTCGATCCCGTATTTCTCGACATATTGCATCAGGGCCGGGACATATTCCTTCACCCCGAACAGGACCCCGCCGGCATTGCGGAATTCGACGTCGATATCGCCCAGCACGCCGCGTTCCATCCACGCGTCGCAGGCCAGGTACATGGCCTTTTGCGGCGCACCGGCGCATTTGATGGGCATGGGCGGCTGGCTGAAGATCGCGCGTCCCGATTTCAGGCTGCGTATGAGGTCCCAGGTATAGGGCGCCAGGTCGTAGCGATAATTGGACGTGACGCCGTTCCTGCCCAGCGTCTCCTCCAGCCCGTCGATCTTCTCCCACGCCAGCCGGATACCCGGAGCGACGATCAGGACGCGGTAGGCAATCGTGGTGCCGTCGCCCAGCGTGACCTGGTTGCTTTCCGGCTGGAACGAGACAACGGCTACTTTCAACCAGGTCGCCTGTTTCGGCATCACGCTCTGCGTGGCGCGCCTGGTGGCCGGCGCTTCGAAGACGCCTCCGCCGACCATCGTCCAGCCGGGCTGGTAATAATGGTCCTCGCTCGGCTCGACGACCGCGATGTCGAGCGACGGTCGCCGCTTCAACATGGAAGCCGCCGTCGCAATTCCCGCCGATCCTCCGCCGATGATGACGACTTCGTGCTTCAGGCTTTGGGCCATGACGGACTCTCCTGTATCATGTCGCTATTCGCCGAGCCGGCCGCGCAGGCCGGACAAATCGTAACCTGCTCGCCTGGCGCGCTCGATACGCAGGTCGGCGGTCTCGTTCGCGGTGTTGGCGAGTGCATCGAGCGTGATCGAACGCATGCCGGTGCGACAATATGCGAGCACCTTGCCATCCGCCTTTTCGCGGACCCTGGCGAAGGCCCGGACTGCGCCTGGCGGAAATTCGCCGCCCGAAACCGGGATATGGTGGAAGGCGAGACCGGCGGCCTCGGCGGCGTCCTGCATCGATGCCGCGGTCGGCTGGTCCGGCTCCTCGCCGTCGGGCCTGTTGCAGATCACGGTGCGATACCCGGCATCTGCAATGTCCTGCAGGTCCCCGGGCCGGATCTGGGACGACACCGCAAACGCCTCGCTGACCTGGGCCGATGTCACGACGAGGTTCCTTCTGCGAAACGCACGATGGCCATGCCGGCGAGCATCGCGGCCACGAAGATGGCGGCGGAAACCGGTTCGATGACGAGCGCGGCGATGCCCGGCCCCGGGCACAGGCCGGCGATCCCCCAGCCGATGCCGAACAGCGCCGCCCCGCCTATGAGCCGGGGGGTCAGGTCGGACCTGGTCGGCAAATGGAACTCGGCCGCCAGAACCGGCCGCGCGAGGCGCGGTACGATGCGCCATGCGATGGCCATCACGATGAGGGCCCCTCCCATCACGAAAGCGAGCGTGGGATCCCAGTCACCGAAGATGTCGAGGAAGCTGCGCACACGCACAGGATCGGTCATGCCGCCAAGGGCGAGGCCGGCACCGAACAGGACGCCGGAGACAAGCGAGGGGATAGCGGTTCGCATCACAATACCTCCAGCCCCAGCGCATTCATGACGGCGACCGTCGCAATGCCGGTCGCCATGAAGACGAGCGTGGCGACGACCGATCGGGCGGACAGGCGGCTGACCCCGCAGACACCGTGCCCGCTGGTGCATCCGCTGCCGAGGCGCGTTCCGACGCCAACCACCAGCCCGGCTATCGCGAGCGTCAGGGGGCTGGCGAAACGGGCCTCGATCCCGCCCGACGCCAGCATGACGACCAGCGCGCCCAGCGGCAGGCCGATCACGAACATCCAGGCGCCGCTTGCGGAAATACCGCTGCCGCCAAGCCCGGCTGCCTTCGCGGCCAGGCCGGACACGCCGGCAATGCGGCCAAGTCCGAGCAGCATCACTGCCGCCGCGAGGCCGATCAGGACACCGCCCGCCAGTCCGGCAAGTGGGGCGGCTTCGGGGAAACCGGGGAGCATCATACGGCATTCACCGGAATCTTGATGTAGCTGACCCCGTTGTCTTCCGGTTCGGGCAGGCGGCCACCGCGGATGTTGACCTGGACAGAGGGCATGATCAGCTTCGGCATGGCCAGCGTCCTGTCCCGGCCCGTCCGCATCTCGACGAATTCGGCCTCGCTCACCCCGTCCTTCACATGCACGTTCTCTTCGCGCTGCTGCCTGACGGTGCTTTCCCAAGCATATTCGTCGCGGCCCGGGGCCTTGTAATCATGACAGAGGAACAGGCGGGTTTCACCGGGAAGCGAGAGCAACCGGCGGATCGAACGATAGAGCTGGGCGGCATCCCCGCCGGGAAAATCGGCCCGTGCCGTCCCGAAATCCGGCATGAAAATCGTGTCGCCGACAAATGCCGCGTCACCGATGATGAAGGCCATGTCGGCCGGCGTATGGCCGGGCACGTGCAGGGCGATGCCTTCCAGGTCGCCAACCTTGAAGGTCTCTCCGTCCTCGAACAGTTTGTCGAATTGCGATCCGTCGCGCTCGAAATCCGTGCCGGCATTGAAGAGTTTCCCGAACACCTCCTGAACGCGGATGATGTCCCGCCCGATCGCCAGCTTTCCGCCGAGGCGTTCCTGCAGATACGGCGCAGCCGAAATGTGATCCGCATGGGCATGGGTCTCGATAAGCCACTTCACTTTCAGATTATTAGAAGCGACGTATTCGATAATGCGGTCGGCCGACCCGTTCGAGGTCCGGCCTGACGCCGCCTCGAAATCCAGCACCGAGTCGATAATGGCGGATTCCTTCGTCGCCGGATCGTGCACGACGTAGGAAACCGTGTTCGTCGCCTCGTCGAAAAAGCCCGCAATGGAGGGACGAAGGCCCTTGTCGGCCCGGGCGCGCTCGATCTGGGAGGCAGCGCTGTTCAGGTTCCGGTCGTCCGCCACGGCTTTGTCTCCAAACGTTTACATAAACTGTTTATATGTTTTGCTATTGAACTGTCAAGTGATATGGAGGGCCTGATGAACGACATGACAGACCCCAGTGCCCGACGCGACGCGCCCTGCGCCGGACTGCGTATCGGGGATGCCGCCCCGGACTTTTCCGCGCGCAGCACGGCAGGGGAGGTCCGCCTGTCGGATTATCGGGGCCGGTGGCTAATCCTGTTCTCGCACCCTGCGGACTTCACACCCGTCTGCACGACCGAATTCGTCGCGCTGGCCAGGTCCGCGGACGAGTTCGAAAAACGCGGCTGCGCGCTGATGGCGCTGTCCGTCGACAGCCTGTTCTCGCATTTCGCCTGGCTCCGCCTGATCCGCGACCGCTACGACATCGAGGTGCGGTTCCCGATCCTGGAGGATCCGACCCTCGTGATCGGGCGGGCTTACGGAATGGTGGCCCCGAACGATAACGACAGCGCCACCGTGCGAACGACATTCTTCATCGATCCCGGCGGGATCATCCGCGCGATGACTTGCTATCCTGCGAATGTGGGCCGCTCCACGCCCGAAATGCTGCGAACGCTGGATGCCCTCCAGGCAGTGGACGACGGCCCTGTGCTCGCCCCTGCGAACTGGTCCCGGGGGGACGCCCTGCTCGCCCAGCCCGACGCATCGCTCGACACGGTCTATGCCGCAAAGGGCCAGACCGACTGGTTCCTGAAGGAAACCGGGCGAGGCTCTCGCAAATGACCGACGAGGAGCTGGTCGATGCGCTGAAAGCGCTGGCACATCCGGTGCGGCTGCGGATCATGCGAGCGCTTGCCGGGACGGAGCGCAATGTCGGGGAAATCGACGAGGCCGCCGAAATCGGCCAGCCTACGCTTTCGCAGCAGCTCGCAGTGCTTCGCAATGCCGGCCTCGTGAAGACGCGCAAGGACGCGAAGCTCGTCTATTACCGCATCGAAGAGGGAATGCTGGCCACGGTTTTCGATACCGCGCAGGAACTTGGCGGGCTGGCCGGCGAGCCAGCGCAAGAACCGCGCCGTCCGGCCCCCGGAGTGGCCAATTTCGCGAAGCTGGGCTGACGCGGCTTCTGGAGCCCGGCTTCGGACGCGGCGTCCTGAACGCGCGGCCCTGCCCTTCTTCGGCCGGTTTGCGCCGGTATTTCGCTTGCGCGCCTCGGGGAACGGTTGCCCTGTGATGGTGGTTGGGGCAGAGCGCCAGCGTCACGTTTCGTAACCGCTCAGGATCACGCCCATGCCTTCGTCCAGCCCGCTTTCCGGCAAGCTCGTCACCGTTTTCGGCGGCAGCGGATTTTTCGGCACGCATGTCGCGCAGGCCCTTCTGTCGCGCGGGGCGAGGTTGCGTATTGCGGCGCGGCATCCGGAAGCGGCATTCTCGCTGAAACCGCTGGCCAATCTGGGCCAGCTGCAATTCGCCCGCTGCAACGTACTGGACGAACGCAGCGTGCGCGCCTGTGTCCAGGGCGCGGATGTCGTCGTCAACCTTGTCGGATCGTTCGAAGGCAATCTGATGAAGCTGATGGGCGAGGCGGCCGGCACGATCGCCCGCGCGGCCGCCGATGAAGGCGCAGGCGCGATGGTCCAGGTCAGCGCCATCGGGGCCGATCCGGACAGCCCGACGCAGTACGCTCAGGCCAAGGCGCTGGGCGAGAAACTGGTGTCCGACGCCTTCCCCGGGGCGACGATCCTGCGGCCGTCCATCATCTTTGGCGAGGGCGACAATTTCCTGAACATGTTTGCCGGGCTGATCCGCATGATGCCCGCCCTGCCCATCTTCGGACCGGAGTCGGAGCTTCAGCTGGTCCATGTCGACGACTGCGCCGAAGCGGTCGCCATCGCGGCGGAAAACCCTGCGAAGTTCGGCGGCAAGACCTACGAACTGGGCGGCCCGGAAAAGCTGACGATGATGGAAATCAACGAACGGATCGCCGCGGCGCAGCGTCGCCGACGTAGCTTCATCCCGATGCCCGACGCCCTGTCCGGTGCCTTTGCCGCATTGCCCGGCACGCCGATGGGCACGGACCAGTGGACCCTGCTGAAGCAGGGCAGCACCGTGTCGGGCGACCTGCCGGGCTTCAAGGCGTTCGGGATCGAGCCTGCACCGCTGGGCCTTTACCTCGATCGCTGGATGACCCGCTATCGCAAGCATGGCCGGTTTTCCGAGAAGCTGGCGAGCGCTGGCAAGAGCTGAGCGTTCGGCCAGAGCCCTCAGGCAGGCGGCTGCGTGCCTTCGTCCTGCAGCAGGGTCAGCGGTTCCACGATCAGGATCGAACCGTCATGGCCGGTGACCCGAACCCGCTCCCCCGCGGGGGTTTCCGGGCCGCGCACGGTCCAGTCGCTATCGCCGAGATGCACGCGCCCGCGCCCGTGCTCGATCGGCTCGACCACCATGGCGGTTTCGCCGACCAGCCGCCCCATCCGGTTGTTGAGCAGCGGGTCGGTGCTGGTGATGGGCTTGTCCCGTAGCAGACGCCGTGCGCTGTAGACGGCGATCAGCGAAATCGCCACGAATTGCACGACCTGCAGCGACAATGGAAGGCCGAACAGGAAGGTCAGCAGGCCGGTAGCAATCGCCGCCACCGCCAGCCAGATCAGGAACACGCCCGGGACCAGTATCTCGGTAATGGCCAGCGCCAGGCCGATGGCGACCCAGATCCAGTGCGGTTCTATCCCGTCAAGCATTGCGGCCTCGCGTCACCGGCATCTATCGCCCGTCGCCCGTGCGCGGGACACTGGCGCGCGCCGGGGCTTTCGTGCGCCCCTTCGGCAGCTCGGCCCCGCTGTTCGCCTGCACCGTGCCGTCCGTGACCGCGTCCTTCACCAGTTCGCCGATGCCGCCGAGCGAGCCGATGAGCTGGGTCGCTTCCACCGGGAACAGGATGGTCTTGGCATTGGGACTTTCGGCGAACTTGCCGACCGCCTTCGTATATTCCTGCGCGATGAAGTAATTGATCGCCTGGCTGCCCGAACTGGCAATGGCATCGGACACCATCTGCGTCGCCCTGGCTTCCGCCTCGGCCGCGCGCTCGCGCGCTTCGGCGTCGCGGAACTGGGATTCGCGCTTGCCCTCGGCTTCGAGGATGGCGGACTGCTTGCGGCCCTCGGCGCGCAGGATTGAGCTGGTCTTGTCGCCCTCCGCTTCCAGGATTTCGGCACGCTTCAGGCGCTCCGCCTTCATCTGGCGGGCCATCGCCTCGCTGATGTCCAGAGGCGGGCGGATATCCTTGATCTCGACCCGGGTGATCTTGATCCCCCACGGCGAGGTCGCATGGTCCACCACGCTGAGCAGGCGGGCATTGATCTCGTCGCGCTTGGACAGCGTTTCGTCCAGATCCATGCTGCCCATCACGGTGCGCAGGTTCGTGGTGGTGAGCGCCATGATGGCGTTCTGCAGGCCGCTGACTTCATACGCCGCCTTGGGCGCGTCCAGCACCTGGAAGAAGACGACCGCGTCCACGCCGACCATGGCGTTGTCGGCGGTGATGATTTCCTGGCCCGGAATGTCGAGCACCTGTTCCATCATGTTGATCTTGTGGCCGACCCGCTCGATGAACGGGACGATCAGGGTCAGGCCGGGATCGGCGGCCTTGGTGAATTTCCCGAACCGTTCGATGGTATAGACGAAGCCCTGCTTCACCACCGTGACCGCCGACAGAAGAAATACCACCAGCAATGCCAGCAGCAGTCCGAGTAAAATCAGTTCCATGTCGTCCCCTTCCCACAAGTCCGCGGCAATCTAGAGCACGCCCCCGGCCCCGCCAAGGAAAAGCGGATCAGAGCGCCGAACCGTAAAGCGCCATCTTGGCCGCATAGGCGCGTTCCGCCGCCGCGCGGTCGTAAGCCGGGCTGTCGGGCACGGTCCAGCCATGGTCCCCGGCATAGACGTCGACTTCGGCGCGGACATTGGCGGCATCCGCTGCGCCGCGCAGTATCGTCTTGTTCTCCGGCGCATCGGCATCGTCGTCCTGCGCGATGGCGAAGAGGTAGGACGTATCGGGCGTGCCGGTCAGCAGCTTGTGCGGGCTCTGCTCGTCCTCGCGCACCAGCCCCCCGCCGTGGAAACTGGCCGCCGCCTTCACGCGGCCCGGCACGGCAGAGGCGGTATAGACCGTGAACGGACCGCCCATGCAGTATCCCTCGCTGCCGATGCCGCGCGCGGTGTCGACCGCCTGCTGCCCGTCAAGCCAGCCGACCAGTGCAGTGGCATCGCGCATTACGGCCTGGCTGCTGAGCTTGTCGCGCCACGGGCCGACCTTGTCGAACCCGCCGCCCGCCCGGAAGGAGGCGAAATCGGCGAACTGCTCGCCCGCTACGTCGCGGTAATAGGGATTGACCAGCAGCACGGAGTATCCTTCCGCCGCGACTCGCCGGGCCATCATCCGGTTCGCATCGCGCACGCCCGCAATGTCGGGCCAGAACACGATGGCCGGATGCGCGCCGCTGGCAGGATGGATGAACACCGCATCGGCATCTCCGTCGGGCGTGTCGATTATGATGGTGTTTTCTGCAAGTCCGCCAGCGCCCGCAGCGGCATCGCCATTCGTCCCCATGCCGGTACACGCGGCCAGTGCCAGCGCGCCGCCCCCTGCTGCGAATTGCCGCCTGCTGACGGGGCTGCGATACCACTCGGTATCGGGGATCTGCGTGTTGCCGGTGTCCTTGCACATGATCTCGTCTCCTCTTCGGGGGCCAGCCTAGCCGACTTGCGATGATGGACAAGTCTTCGTGCAGGATGCACACTCCGTTTCAACCGGCGACCGGAAAAGAGTCGATGCCTTGGGAGGGGGATAGGATGAAGCGTCTCGCGCTCGCGGCACTGGCCGCAATGGCATTGCCGTTCACGCTCGGCTCGTGCGGCGAGGGGTACGACCCGGCAGCGAATGGCGGGATCGACGGCGCAAGGCTGCTAAACGCGCAGGCCGACGGGGCGAACTGGATTTCCTACGGCCGCAATTATGCGGAGCAGCGCTTCAGCCCGCTGGCGCAGATCACCGCCGAAAATGTGGGCGAACTGGGCCTTGCATGGGCCGCCGGCATGGACACCGCGCGCGGGCAGGAGGCAACGCCGCTGGTGATGGACGCCAGGCTCTACCTCACCACCGCGTGGAGCAAGGTGAAGGCATTCGATGCCGCAACGGGCGAGCCGCTATGGAGCTACGATCCGCAAGTCCCCGGCGAAACCGCGGTCAAGGCGTGCTGCGACGTCGTGAACCGCGGCCTTGCCGCATGGGGCGACCGGCTGTTCCTCGGCACGCTGGACGGGCGGCTGGTGGCGCTGGACCGGGATACGGGCGCGGTCGTCTGGGAAACCGTCACGGTCGACCAGTCGAAGTCCTACACCGTGACCGGCGCGCCGCGCGTGATCGACGGGAAGGTCATCATCGGCAATGGCGGCGCGGAATTCGGCGTGCGCGGCTACATCGCGGCCTATGACGCGGTCGATGGCGAGGAGCTGTGGCGCTTCTACACCGTGCCGGATGGCGAGGAGACGGAGGGCTCGCCCGAATATTTGCGCGAAGCGGCCGCCACTTGGGAAGGCGACACGCTGACGGGCGAGGACGGCATCGGCGGCGGCGGCACGGTGTGGGACGCGATGGCCTACGACCCCGAACTCGACCTCCTGTATATCGGCGTCGGCAACGGGAGCCCATGGAACCGCGCCTATCGCAGCCCCGGCGCGGACGGACGCGGGGAAGGCGACAACCTCTACCTCTCTTCCATCGTGGCCCTGCGCCCCTCGACCGGCGAATATGTCTGGCATTACCAGACCACGCCGGGCGAGACCTGGGACTTCACCGCCACGCAGCACATCATGCTGGCCGACATGGAAATCGGGGGGCGGGAGCGTCAGGTGCTGATGCAGGCGCCCAAGAACGGCTTCTTCTACGTCCTCGACCGCGCGACCGGCGAGTTCATCAGCGGCGATCCCTATGTCACCGTCAACTGGGCGACCGGAATCGACCCGGAAACGGGCCGGCCGATCGAGAACCCCGAAACCCGCATCGACCGGACGGGCCAGCCGGCGATGGTCACGCCGGGCGCGCTGGGCGGGCACAACTGGCACCCGATGGCCTATCACCCGGGCGAAAACCTCGTCTACATCCCGGCCTTCGAGGCAGGCATGGTCTACGCCCCTCAGGCCGACTGGAAGCCCGACCGGGCGCGCGGCTTCAACGTAGGTTTCGACCTTGGCGCAGGCGATTTGCCGCCCGATCTCGGCTTCCGTAGGCAAGTGGCCGGAACCTTGCGCGGAATGCTGGTCGCGTGGGACCCGGTGGCGAAGAAGGCCCGCTGGAGCGTCGAACACGAAGGGCCGTGGAACGGGGGCCTGCTGGCAACCGCGGGCGGCCTGGTCTTCCAGGGCACGGCGGGCAGCGACTTCAAGGCGTTCGACGCAGCCAGCGGCGAGGAATTGTGGCGCTTCGCCGCGCAGACCGGCATCGTCGCGCCGCCCGTCACCTACACCGTGGACGGCCAGCAATATGTCGCCGTGCTGGCCGGCTGGGGCGGCCCCTATGCGCTCAGCGTCGACGGCGACCTGATGAAGGCGAAGGCCCCGGTGCGCAACATATCGCGCCTGCTGGTCTTCCGGCTGGGCGCTAAGGCGGCATTGCCGCCCGAACCGGCGCTGGCCGACATCCCGCTCGACCCCCCGCCCAGCCGCGCAAGCGCGCAAACCATTGCGCTCGGCAAGGCGAGATACGCCCGCTACTGCGCCGTGTGCCACGCACCCGGAGCCGTCGGCAGCACCGTCCTGCCGGACCTCAGGCGCTCAGGCACGCTGGGCAACAAGGCCGCCTGGCTCAGCGTCGTCCATGACGGCCTGCTGAAAGACAGCGGCATGGCCAGCTTCGCGGAATCGCTCAGCAAGGAAGAGATGGACGCGATCCGCGAATACGTCATCGCCCGCGCGAACGAGGACAAGGCGATGGAGGGTGCGCGGAGCGGAAGCTGACGCGACCAACGCACCCGAACCCACCCTATCCAAAAAGCGCCGTCGACAGCAGCCTGCCGGGGATGAAGGCGAAGGCCCCGGCGATGCACAGGCCGATATAGCTGCCCTTCATCGCTTCGCGGTGAGCCTGCACGTTCCCGCGGCGGATCGTCCAGATGGCGTAGGGGACGGTGGTGAAGGCAACCACGGTGAAAAGGTGCAGCGGGCTGTATCCCGTCCCGAAAAGCCCCGCGCCCGGGGCGCGGATGAACAGCGTTGCCGTGGCGGTCGTCAGCATCAGCACGCAATAAAGCCGACCGAGCAGGCGATGAAGCGGCGTTCCCTTGGGCCGGGCGATCATGAACCCGCCGATCGCGAAGGCCGGCAGCACGGTGGCGAGGTGTATGGCGATGGGCCAGGTCCACTGACGCGATCCGCCGGCCCCGTTCGATGCAGAGCCATCCGATGCGAAACCGCCCGATGCGGCCGACATCAGCGTCAGGGCTATGGTGATCGCAACGGTGATCGCGCCCGTGACCAGGATCGTCCCGATCAGCTTGCCGGCAGTTTTCTTCTCGCGGGCTATCGAATTGTCCACCTCGTAACTCCTTTTCTCTGGACGCCTTTTCCGCTGCGAGTTTGCCCGCGCAGGCGAAGCGCGCAACGCGAATTGCGTGGACGAAGCGAGAGATACGCAGGCGGGCGTGGTTGCCCATTCGCCCATTCGCGAATGGCTGCTATGAGGCACGGGCATGACTGACGCAGCAAGCACGCCAGACACCCGAGTGGGCTTCGCAACCCACGCAGCCATCGTCGCCTTGCTGGGGGTGGTACTCGCACTGGCCGGGGCTTTCGGCACGGGTGGGCTACCGTTGCCGGCCCGGCTCGCCTACTGGATCGGCGGACTCGTCGGCGCGGGGATGCTCATGCAGCTTCTTGTCATTCCGATGCGCGGCGTCTGCAGGATGCTGGCAGTCGGCGAGCACTGGGCCTACCTGATGGCGCTCCCGCTGCTGTGCGCGGGGTTCCTGGTCGCGTTCTGGCTGACCGCGCCGCCAACGGTTCTGGAGGGCGACGTGCGCTTCGGCCTGCTGTTCGTCCAGACACTGGCCGTGGGTGTTGCCATCTTTCTCCTGTTCGGTGGTCTGTTCGCCTTGAGCGCCGCGCGCACGGGCGATACCGGGACCTTGGCCGCACCGCCCGCCACCACGCCGCCCGTCCCGTCATTCGAGCATCCCTCGCTACCGGTCGATACGAAGCTCCACGAGCGCCTGCCGCCCGCCTTCGGACCGGTTCTGGCCCTGCGCGTGGAGGACCACTACACGATCGCCATCGGCCACGGCGGACAGGAGATGCTCCTGCTTCCCTTGCGCGACGCGATTGCCGAAATCGGCGAGACGCATGGCGAGCAGGTCCACCGTTCATGGTGGGTCGCCCACGGCGCAGTGGCACAGGCAAGGCGCAGCGGCAGGTCGGTCGAACTCGAACTGGTCGATGGTAGCGTGGCCCCGGTCAGCCGCGCGAACGTGGCCGAGATCCGGAAGGCAGGCTGGCTGGCGGACTAGCGAACCCGCCCCCTTGCAGCCTGCCCGTCATCCACACGGATCACCGCGCCGGTGACGCATTCGCTGGCGGGATCGACGAGGTAGAGCAGGGTGGAATCCATCTGCTCGACCTCGGGCACGCGCTGCCGAGCAAGGCCCGGCTTCGGATCGCCGATGCGTTCGAACATGCCGTCGGTCATCTCGGTCACGAACATGCCGGGGCAGATCGCGTTGACGTTGATGTTCGCATAGGCCCACTCGACGCTCAGCGCCTCCGTCATGCGGGCAAGCGCGGTCTTGGTCACGGCATAGAGCGCCGCGCCGCCGCCATCGTAGCGGTAATGCGCCGTGCTGGAGATGTTGACGATCCGCCCCGGCTTGTCCGCCGCCATCAGCCGCCGCGCGACCTCGCAGGAAAGCACCCACGGCGCGCGCAGGTTCACGTCCAGCACGCGGTCGGTCAGCTCCAGGCTCATCTTGTGGGCACGCTGCGCGTCGGGAATGCCGGCATTGTTGATGAGGATGTCGATCGTGCCGAACGCCTGTTCGCCCGCCTCCACCGCCGCCACCAGCGCCTCGGCATCGCTCGCGTCCATCTCGACCGGCAGCGCGTTTTCGCGGCCGAGTTCATCCGCCAGCGCCTCCAGCCGGTCCACACGCCGCGCGGCCAGCACGACCTTCGCGCCCTGCGCGGCCAGCACGCGGGCGAACCGCTCGCCAAAGCCGGAGGACGCGCCCGTCACCAGCGCCACGCGTCCTGTCAGGTCCGGTCCGTTCATGCTCTCTCTTCCACTTCCCGTCTATCACTGGCCGTCTATCGCTGGAACACCACCGTGCGCCCGTCATTCAGCAATGCGCGTTCCTCGACATGGAGGCGCACCGCCTCTGCCAGCACGCGGCGTTCGATGTCGCGGCCCTTGCGCACCAGCGCATCGGGCGTGTCGGCATGGCTGATGGCTTCCACGTCCTGGTGGATGATCGGCCCTTCGTCGAGGTCGGTGGTCACGTAATGCGCCGTCGCCCCGATCATCTTCACGCCCCGCGCATGGGCCTGGTGATAGGGTTTCGCGCCCTTGAAGCCGGGCAGGAAGGAATGGTGGATATTGATGCAGCGCCCGGCGAAATGGGCTGCCTGCTCGTCCGACAGGATCTGCATGTAGCGGGCGAGCACGACCAGCTCGGCATCCGTTTCGTCCGCGATGGCGCGCACCTGCGCCTCCTGCTCCGCCTTCGTTTCGCGCGTCACAGGCAGGTGGTGGAACGGCACGTCGCCGATATCGGTATGCGTGATGCTTTCGCGCGGATGGTTGGAGACGATGGCCACCGGCCGGATCGCCATTTCCCCGATCCGCCAGCGATAGAGCAGGTCGGCCAGGCAGTGATCGAACTTGCTGACCATCAGCAGCACCCGGCGCGGGCGGTCCCGCAGGGCCAGCTTCCAGTCCATTGCGAAGCGGCCCGCAACGTCTTCGAATTCGCGACGCAGGACCTCGCGCGAGGTGTCGGCGGAGTCGAATTCCACCCGCATGAAAAACCGCCCGCTCTGGTGGTCGCCGAACTGCTGCGCCTCAAGCACATTGCCGCCGCGTTCGAACAGGAACGAGGTGACGGCGGCCGTGATGCCCGGCCGGTCCTCGCAGGCGAGCGTCAGGACGAGCGGCTCGCTCATTCGGCGCCATGCCTCTGGCCGAGCGCCTGTTCGCACTGGTCCATCAGGCCGCGCAAGATGTCCGCCACCGGCTCTTCCTCTTTCACCATGCCGACCGACTGCCCGGCCATCAGGCTGCCGTTCTCGACATCGCCGTCGATCACCGCGCGGCGCAGGGCGCCTGCCCAGTAATGCTCGATCTGCAGCTGAGCCTCCATCATCTCGAGGCCCCCATTCTCTTTGGCGGTATCCACCAGCCCCGCCACTTCGCGCTGCTTGGCGGTGAAGGCCTCGGTGCCCTTGTTCTTCAGCGCGCGCACGGGGATGACCGGCAGGCGCGGATCGACCTGCACCGATGCCACGGCATCGCGGGCATTGGCGCGGAAGAACGCCTTCTTGAAATCGGGATGGGCGATGCTTTCGCTGGCGGCGGCGAAGCGCGTGCCCAGTTGCACGCCGACCGCGCCCATCTCCAGATAGCCTGCAATCGCCTCGCCCCGGCCGATGCCGCCGGCAACGAAAACCAGGTGATCTGCCGAAAGCTCGGGCAGGAATTCCTGCGCCAGCACGCTGGTGGAAACGGGGCCGATATGGCCGCCCGCCTCCATGCCCTCGATCACCAGCGCGTCCCCACCGGACCGCAGCAGTTTCTTCGCCAGCGCCAGTGTGGGGGCGAAGACGATGACCTTGGCCCCGCCCTCCTTTATCCGCTCGACGCTGCCCTTGGGAGGGATGCCGCCTGCCAGCACGACATGGCCGACGCCATGCTTCGCGCACACGTCGATCAGGTCCATCAGGTCCGGATGCATGGTGATGAGGTTCACGCCGAACGGCCTGTCCGTCATCGCCTTCGTCGCTGCGATTTCGGCGTCCAGCAGGTCGGGCGTCATCGCCCCGCAGGCAATCACGCCGAAGCCGCCGGCATTGGAAATGGCGGAGACCAGGTTGCGCTCGGAAACCCAGCTCATCGCGCCGCACAGGACGGCGTGTTCGCAGCCGAGAAATTCGCGCCCGCGCTCCATCAGGGCGTGGCTTTTGGGATAGATAGTCATGGCAGCCGCGGTTAGGGGAGCGGCGCGCGGTGGGCAAGCGCCCGCGCCCGAAGCCGACCCGGCGGGCGAGCCGCAGGCACAGACCACGGCGGGCGCGGACCCTTACGGCATTTCCGAAGATGCGACCGAGATCAACCAGGCCATCTCCGGCGCCGGCCTGACCGCGCGTGAACTGGCCCGCCCCACGATCAGCGCCGACCGCACCGTGGTGGTCGATCGCATGGCCAGCTATCTGGGCGAGAACGAGCGCGTCCTGCCCGCCCCGCTGGTCGAAGCGGCGCGCGAGGACCTGCAGTCGATCCGCGACGCGGTGGAAGCAGGCGACGCCGCCGCCGCCATGGCCGCAGGCCAGGCCCTGGTCGAAACCCTCAGAGCCGCCGCCCCCGTGGGCGGGGAGATTTCGGGGAGTTAGGCGAATCCGAACGGCGGACGGCGGGCATTTTCGACAGCCCGCCGCCCGCAATTGCGTCAGAATTCTACCGTGACCGAGCCTTTGAAGGTGCGCGGGCGGCCTTGCAGAAGGCGCGCGGTGTCGCCGGCAGCAAACGCGGAAAACGCGCTGCTCCAGTATTCGGCATCGGCCACGTTATCGACGCCCAGACGCACGGTCAGGGGCGCATCCCCGGCGGCCACTACGTAGCGCGCACCGAGGTCTACGCGCGTCCAGTCATCCAGGCCGAGGGTATTGGTGACGTTCGCCGCCTGGGCCCCCGTATGCACGACCCGGCCGGTGATTGTGAGGCCCGGCACGAATGGCAGGTCCCATTCGACATTCGCATTGGCCGTGTATTCGGGAACGCCGACAGCGTCGTTTCCTTCGTTCAGCCCACCGATCGTGTCGATTAGTTCGGCATCCACGATCGTGCCGCCCGCAATCACACGCAGGCCCGGAGCAGGTTCGCCGGATGCGAACAATTCTATCCCGCGATTGCGCTGGGTGCCGTAAGTGGCGAACAACAGTTGCGCCGGATTGTCCGGGTCGCGGTCGAATCCGGCGATGGGACGGTCGATATCGAACAGCGCCAGGCTTGCCTCCAGCCCGCCCAAGGCCACCTTGCCACCGATCTCATACTGGACCGAACGATAGGGCGAAAGCGCCTGCCCGGCATTGGTCACGGGCAATATTGTCGCAGGGTCGGCCGGATCGGCCGCCGTGGCATTGGCGATCGCGCCGGGCTGCAGGCCCTCGATACGGTTGGCGAACAGCGAGACGCCGTCGGCCGGTTTGACCACCAGACCCACAACCGGCGTGACAGCATCCTCGTCGTACTCGCTGGTCAGGTCGCCGCCGAAATAGCTGAAGCTTTCTTGGTGGATCACCTGCAGCCGCAACCCGCCTGTCAGAAGGATCCGGTCGTCCCACACGCCGATCGTGTCGGATGCGAAGACGCTGGACAGGCGCGATTTGCTGATCGGGAAGGGATCGTCGAGGTCGCCCCCGGTGAACAGCGGCACGTCCGACAGCGGCGCATCGAGCGGATCATAGAGGCTGCTCGCATAGCCGCTGCGGAAATCGTACGCGGTGCTGAATTCCTGCCAGGCGACGTTGCCGCCAATGTTGAATTCGTGCGTGATCGCCGCGCCGAACTTCGTGCGAAAGCCTGCTTCCACCGCCTGATTGCTCTGCTCCGCCGGGATGATCGTGGCGAAGGAATAAGCCCCGTCGCCGGTATCCCGGTCGCTCAGCGTGAAATCGCCATAGACGCCGTATTCATCGCTCTCCAGCGCGCCGGCGCTGGCATAGAGCATGGCATCGTCCGCCACGTCCCATTCGACCCGCGCGACGCCGAACAGGCTGTCGAGATCAGTGACCGTGTAGCTCGCCCCGTAATTGGTGTCGCCTTCGGGCACGTCGGGAATGCCGACATTGGTCACGACCTTGGGCCGCAACCGGTCGACGCGGATCGACTGGTAGGCGACGTCGACGCTGGCGCGCACCGCCCCGCGGTCGAAATCGAGCGCTCCGCCCAGCACCGCGGTCCGCCGATCCTCGTCGTCGATCGACACCTCGCCATCGCGATAAGCCCCGTTAATCCGCAGCCCCAGCGCGCCATCCGCGCCGAAGCGGCGGGAGATATCGGCACTGCCGCCGACATGCCCGCTGCCGATGTAGTTCGCGGTGACCCGGGCGAGCGGATAGTTTTCGGCGCGCTTCAATTGCAGGTTGACGCTGCCGCCGACGCCGGTCCCGCCGGGCGCGGCACCGTTCAGGAAGGCGTTCGCACCGTTCAGCACCTGCACGCCCGAATACAGTTCGGGCGCGACGAGCTGGCGCGGAGTAATACCGTACAGGCCGTTCATGCCGACATCGTCACCGAACAATTCGAACCCGCGGATTACGAATTGTTCCGCTGCATTACCGAATGCGTAGGTGGTGCGAACGGTCGGGTCGTTCTCCAGCACCTCGCCCAGCGTCAGCGGCTGCTGGTTGGCAATCAGGCTTTCATCGAAGGTCCGCACGACGAACGGCACGTCGAGCGCGTCCTTGTTGCCCAGCGCGCCGAGATCGCCTGCCGCCGCTACTTCGGTCGCGTTGCGGCCCTGCGCGGTGACGACGATCTCCTCAGCCTGCTGGGCAGCCGCGGGGGAAGCCAGAGCCGCAGCGATGACGAAGGCAGGCAGGCGAACGGTGTGGGGCATTTCAGATCTTTCTTTCTTGGGGGGATGTCGGGATCGGAGGTCACGTGCCGCGATGGCGCAGGCTCGCCGCGAGGATGACGAGCGGCATCGCGCCGAGCAGCAGCCAGGCGGCAAGGTCGCGCCAGCCGTCACCGGTGAGGCCCAGGACGAGGCCCGCAAGGCAGGCGATACCGAGTGCCAGCGGCCACGCGAAAATGGCTGTCATGGATCGGGGGGCGGTACGTCGCACACTCACGATGCAAACCCGCGCCGGTCGGCAAGCTGCGAACCGCGCCGGATTTCTTCCACCCGCCGGTCGACCGCGCCGGGCCGGCGCGCGAACCACAGCCAGATACCTGTCCACAGCACCCAGATCGTCGCCAATGTCAGCGCCGCCCACAGCAATTTCAGCGGCACGCCGCCGTAATCGCCGAAATGGAGCGGCTTGGACAGCATCAATGCTTGGTTGAGTGCAGGCATGGTCCGCGCATCTGCCAGCGCGCCCGTTTCCGCGTCGACAAAGGCCGGAGTCAGCAGGTGCGAAGTCAGCGGACGGTCGCCCTGCAAGAAGATCGCATAGTGTCGTCCGCTCGACCATGCTCCGCCCGGGAAACCGATGAATTGTGGACTGCGTCCCGGTAGCGCCGCCTGCGCGCTGGCCATCGCGGTATCGAGCGAGCCGTAACGTTCAGGTGGTAGCGCGTCCTTGCTGCCGAATTCGTGCGCCATCGCGGCAACCTCGCCGTCGCGCCAGCTTTCCACCAGCGGATCTGCAAACGCATTGATCGCCCCGGTGAGGCCGATGACGAGTGCCCATGCGAGGATGACGATGCCGACGAGATTGTGCTGGTCGAGCCGCGCGGTCCGCTTCGCCCGCCCCGCCCTGAGCGTGCCGAACGGCAACCGCCGCATGAAGGGTGCGTAGAGCACGACGCCCGATAGCAGCGCGACGACAAAGGCCACGCCCATCGCGCCAAGGAACCACATGCCCCACTGGCCGAGCAGCATGTCGGTGTGGAGTTGCAGGACGAAATCCATCACGCCGCCCGATGGGGCCGGGCCGAGCGATTCGCCGGTCGCGCGATCGAGGAACAGCAGGGTCATTTCCGAACCGGGCGCGTCGGGTGCGGGGCCCGTCGTCACAGTCAGCAGCGGGCTGTCCTGGCTGAACGCCATGAAGAGCGGCACCTCGCCCGGCCTTTCGGCGAGTGCGCGCGCCAGCATGGTGTCGAGCGGCAGGCCCGCGCCGGCCGTTTTGCCGCCCTCGCCCGCATTCGCCATCGCGGCTGAAGGCGGTCCTTCCAGGATGACCTCGTAGTCTTCGCCCAGAGCCGTATCGATCTCGTCGTGGAAAATGAGCGGCAGGCCAGTCAGGCAAAGCATCAGCAGGAAAGCCGTCGGGACGAGGCTGCTCCATTTGTGGACCAGATACCAGAACCGGATGTTGCGGCGCGTCATGGCGCGCTAGTGATGGATCCCTCGAAAAGTGTCAATGATAATCATTCGCAATAGCATTTGATTTCAGCTTGGGTCCCGCAGGATTGATTGGCGCAGCACATTGCAGGGCGCGGGAGGCCGCGCATTCGAGCGCGGAAGCCGAGGCCGAGCGTTCCCGCAGGATTACGATTTTCCTACACGCCTCCCGCTTGCTACCGCTACCTGCGGCACCGGGCCGTAATGGCATCGTCGAAGTGTAGGAGTTGCGCGTTTTCGCGTTTGCCCCCGGCAAGGTGTCAACTTCGTTTTCGGGCGCAAGCTGTTGACGTGCCACGGGAAAAGGAGATTTCGCGCCGCGGGGCGGTGTTTACTTTGTCAACTTCGTAGCGGAGAGGGGGGGTGCTCAGCCCTCTGCTCAGCCTTCCTCGGGGGCGTCGAGGCCGTAGGCGGTGTGGAGGACGCGGACGGCGAGTTCGGTCTCGTCCTCGTCGATCATCACGCTGACCTTGATTTCCGACGTGCTGATCGCCTGGATGTTGATGCCGCGGTCGGACAGGCTGCGGAACATCGTGCTGGCGACGCCTGCATGGCTCTTCATCCCCACGCCCACCACGCTGATCTTGGCGATGTGGCTGTCGGTGATGATGCGGTTGAAGCCGATGCCGCTGCGCCGGTCCTCCAGCAGGGCCTGCGCGCGCGGCAGGTCGGTCTGGGGCACGGTGAAGGTGACGTCGGTCTCGCCCTTGTCGCGGCCCACGTTCTGGATGATCATGTCGACATTGATCGACGCGGCGGCCAGCGGTTCGAAAATCTCGGCCACGGCGCCCGGTTTGTCCGGCACGCGGGTCAGGATGATCTTGGCCTCGTTCTTGTCGTGGGCGATGCCGGTGACGTGCTGGCGTTCCATGTCGTTCCTTTCGAGGATCGCGTCCATTTCGGTGTCGGACACGATCAGCGTGCCGGGCAGGTCGTCTGCGGGAGGGGAATCGTCGTCTGTAAAGCTGGAAAGGACCTGCACGCGGACCTGTTCCTTCATGGCCAGGCCCACGCTGCGGGTCTGCAGGACCTTGGCCCCGACGCTGGCAAGTTCCAGCATCTCCTCGTAGGTCACGGCCTTCAGCTTGCGCGCGCGGGCCACGATACGGGGATCGGTGGTGTAAACGCCGTCGACATCGGTGTAGATGTCGCAGCGGTCGGCCTTCACCGCGGCGGCGACGGCCACGGCGCTGGTATCGGACCCGCCGCGGCCCAGCGTGGTGATGCGGCCTTCGGCGCTGATGCCCTGGAAACCGGGGACGACGGCGACGGAGCCTCCGGCAAGGGAGGCGAGGAGCGCATCGGCGTCGATTCCCTCGACCCGCGCCTTGGCATGCGCCTCCACCGTGCGGACGGGGAGCTGCCAGCCAAGCCAGCTGCGGGCCTTGCAGCCCATGGATTGCAGGGTCATCGCCAGAAGGCCGGACGTGACCTGTTCCCCGCTCGCGACGACGACGTCGTATTCGGCGGGATCGTAGAGGGCATGGGCCTCGCGCGCGAAATTGACGAGGCGGTCGGTTTCGCCTGCCATGGCGGAGACAACGACCACGACCTCGTCACGCGTGCCATCGGGCTTGGGCGCGGCCTGGCGGCGCACGATCTGCGCGACGCGGCGAATGCGCTCGGTCCCCGCCATGGAGGTGCCGCCGAATTTCATCACGATGCGCGCCAAGTATCCGTCACTCCCGCTGCTCGCCCCTATCCCGGGCAGACGGGCGCTGTTACGAAGCGGGCATGAGCGATGCAAGACACGAAGCGCGAAGCAATTCTACGCCGCAGGCAAATGCAGCGGCCACCATCCGCCCGGACGAGGCCGCGCATTTCGGTGCGTTGGCAGCGGAATGGTGGGATCCGAAGGGCTCCTCCGCCATGCTGCACAAGCTCAATCCGGTGCGGCTGGGCTTCGTGCGCGAGGCGATCGATACCCACCGGGGCGGCGATGTGCGCAGCCCGCGCCCGCTGGAAGGGAAACGCGCGCTGGATGTCGGCTGCGGGGCAGGCTTGCTATGCGAACCGCTGGCCCGGATGGGCGCGGCAGTGACGGGGCTCGATGCGGCGGAAGAGAATATCGTGGCGGCGCGCGCCCATGCGGCGGGCAGCGGTCTGGAGATAGACTATCGTGCGGGAGAGCTGTCGGATGCGGCGCTCGGCCAGTTCGACCTGGTGACTTCGCTAGAGGTGCTGGAGCACGTCGCCGACAAGGGCGCGTTTCTGTTGGGCCTTGCCCGGAGGCTGAAGCCGGGCGGCCTGATGGTCCTGTCCACGCCCAACCGGACAGCCGCAAGCCGTCTCCTCCTGGTCGGCGCGGCAGAAGGCACCGGCGCCATCCCCGCTGGCACGCATCACTGGGACGATTTCGTCACCCCGGAAGAACTGGAAGCGCTGCTGGCGGATACGGGCCTGCAAGTCACCGAGACACGCGGGATCGCGTGGCGACCGGGCAAGGGGCTGCACCTGTCGGACGATCTCTCGCTGAATTACATCATGAGCGTGCGCGCGGCCTAGCCTCCGCCCATGCAGACCGGATTGCCGGTGGGATCGGGCGAAACCATGCGCCCCGGATCATCCGTGAAGACCCCGTCAATACCACTGCTTGCGAGCGTGGCATAAAGAGATTCGTCGCAGCCCGTCTGCGCCGGGCCGCCCCGCCCCCTGAGCTGTTCGGGGAGGAAGGCGTTTTCCTTCCGCACGGTCCAGGCATGGACCAGCAGCCCCGCCTCCTTCGCGTCGGCAATGACCGGCAACGCCGTACCGGCAGGTCCGAAAAGCAGGTCGACGGGTGCCCCGATACCGTCGGCGTAGGCGGAAATCTCCGCCAGGCCCGCCGGCGAGACCATGTCGGCATAGCTGAGGTCGCGCATGTCGGCGGGGCCGCCCTCGTCCTTCACCAGCTGGACCAGCCTGACATCCAGCATCCGGTCCAGCCGTTCCAGCGTGCCGACTTCGAAACTCTGGACGAACACGGCGTCGTCCGCATCGTCCAGCCCCGCTTCCCGCAATTCGGCCACCAGCAGATCGACCATGTCGATGCCTGCGTCCTGCAACAGGAAAGTGGGGTGCTTCAATTCGGGGTAAAGCCCGATCACACGGCCCGTCTCCGCCTCCTTTGCCCGCACCAATGTCACGATTTCCGCGAATGTGGGGATCTGGTAAAGACCGTCGAAACGGGTGTTGGAGGGACGCAGTGCGGGCAGGCGCTCCTTGGCTCGCAAGGTGCGAAGTTCGGCCAGGGTGAAATCTTCCACGAACCAGCCGGAAACCAGTTCGCCGTCGATGGTCTTGCTCCGCCGCCGGTCGCGGAATTCGTCGCGCGAGGCGACGTCCGTCGTTGCGCCGATCTCGCTCTCGTGCCGGGCGACCAGCACCATGTCCTTCGTCGCGACCAGGTCGGGTTCGATATAATCGGCCCCCTGGTCGATCGCGAGTTCGTAGGCCGCCAGCGTATGTTCAGGGCGATCCCCGCTCGCGCCGCGATGTGCAATCACCAGAAGATCATCCTGCGCCGTAGCGGGCATCGGCGCGAGGACGTATGCGGCCAGAGCCAACAGCCTTGCGGAAAGTCTCAGCACCATGCGTTCTCCCATTCGCTTTCGTTGAAGCCGACCAGGATGCGGCTACCGTCTTCGTGCTGGGCAATTGGCCGCTTGATCATGCTCGGGTGTTCCACCAGCAGGTCCAGCGCCTTGTCGCGGTCCATGTCCGACTTGTCCGCGTCATCCAGCTTGCGATAGGTCGTCCCGCGCCGATTCAGCAAAGGCTCCCACCCGCATTCATCGGCCCAGCGTTCCAATCTATCGCGGTCCACGCCTTCTTTCTTGTAGTCGTGGAACGCGTAATCGATGCCGTTCGCATCGCACCATTTGCGTGCTTTCTTCACCGTGTCGCAATTGGGGATGCCGAAAAGCTGTATGGTCATGACTGGCACTTCTTCGCTGGAGAACATTCACACCGGGCCGGGAATGCCACAGCACCTGCATATGACAAGGTCCTTGCAAGTGCTCATATTAAGCATGGCCGAACGCACGTCTTTTCAGGTCGGTTCGCCCGCCTGCCAACGCCGGATATCGGGATTGTCGCAGGTCACGACGGTATATTGATCATAATAGGCATTGCGCCCACGAGCCTGCGCCCTTGCGTGGGAAGCCTGTCGCCGCCACGCAGCCGCCGCCTCCCGGCTCTCCCATTCGGATATGGCGACCACCTCCCCGTCATCCGCAGTAAAGCTCTTGAAGGACAGGAATCTCGGCTGCCCGGAGGCCTCGCGCTCCATGCGCGCGGCGTCCTCGGCATATGCCTGCGCGTCCATATCGGCGCGTTTCGTGTTGCGAAAAACGACAAGAAACATCGCCGGCATTTCCGTCGGCGATGCACCGGAGTCAATCGCTCCCCGCGATCAGCCGGTACGGAAATTCACGATCCGGCCGTCGCTGCGGAATTCGCACAGGAATTGGTCGCGATTGCGGTCGCGGGAATCGATGCGGCCATCGACGCGCACGATGTCGCGGCTGCGCTGCTCGACCCGCTCCAGCGAAATGCGTCCGTAACGCGACGCTTCCCTGCCGCACGCATTGGCCGCAGCCCGCTCGAAATCGTTGAGGCGGTTCGTGTCGTAACCGCCCTGCGTTCCGGCCCCGCCAAGGACCGATCCGAGCACGGCACCGATCGGATTGCCGCCATAGCCCGTGGCGCATCCGCCCAGCAGCAAGGTGGTCGTGGCAAAGGCAGTCGTCAGGATCTTTCGCATTCCGGCTCTCCGCTTGAAACGCCTGCTTCGGCAAAGCCGCTGCGGCATGACGGTATTACGGCCGAGCTAAGGCATTGTTCCTTTGCGGGAATTCACCGCGGCGACAGATGCGCGTCGGCGATAGCCACAGCCAGCGCATCTGCAGCGTCCGCTCCGGCGACCTGTACGCCGGGAAGCAGGACCTTCAGCATCGCTTGGACCTGGCGCTTGTCCGCTGCGCCGGTTCCGACGACCGATTTCTTCACCAGCCGCGCGGAATGCTCGTTCACCCTCAGCCCGCCAGCACCGCAGGCCGCCAGCACCGCGCCGCGCGCCTGCGCCAGCTTTATGGTCGACTGCGCGTTCTTGTTGGCGAAAATCTCCTCCGCCGCCGCGCGGTCGGGGCGATGCGCAGCGACGACCGCAGCGATGGCGGAGTAAAGCTGGTCGAGCCGATCCGCCATGGGCGATTTCGGCGCGGTGGGCACCTGACCATTCGCGATATGCGCGATGCGGCTTCCCTCGATGCGGATAACGCCCCAGCCCGTGCAGCTGAGCGACGGGTCGAGGCCGAGGACGATCACGCGTCCAGCTTGGCCATCACCTCGTCAGAGATTTCGTAATTGCCCCACACGGTCTGGACGTCGTCGTCATCGTCCAGCGTGTCGATCAGCTTCAGCAGCGTGCCGGCGCCCTTCTCGTCCATGTCGACGGTCAGGTTCGGTTTCCATGCAAGCTTGACTTCCTTCGCCTCGCCCAGCGACTTTTCCAGGTCGCTCGACACCTGGTGCAGGTCTTCTGCCGCCGTCCAGATCTCGTGGCCGTCTTCGCTGGAGGAAATGTCTTCCGCCCCGGCTTCCATGGCAGCTTCCAGGATCTTCTCCTCGTCGCCTGCCTCGGGCCCGTATTCGATATAGCCCAGCCGTTCGAAGCCGTGGGCAACGCTGCCCTCGGTCCCCAGATTGCCGCCATTCTTGCTGAAGGCGGTGCGCACGGCCGTGGCGGTGCGGTTGCGGTTGTCGGTCAGCGCCTCGACGATGATGGCACTACCGCCGGGGCCGTAGCCTTCGTAGCGCACTTCCTCGTAATTCTCGCCATCCGCCGCGCTCGCCTTGTCGATCGCGCGCTGGATGTTGTCCTTGGGCATGGACTGCGCCTTGGCCGTATTGATCGCCAGGCGCAGACGCGGATTCATGTCCGGATCGGGCGTGCCCATTTTCGCCGCGACCGTAATTTCGCGCGAAAGCTTGGAAAACAGGTTGGAGCGTTTCTTGTCCTGCGCACCCTTGCGGTGCATGATGTTCTTGAATTTGGAATGGCCTGCCATGGGTCGCGTGCACCGATTGTAAGTGGATGAATCTGTAAGAGGTGCGCATAGCCCCATGACCCCGTCTCCCTCAACCCTTCCCTCGCCGGAGCGCGACGACATTTCGCCTGCCTCGACCGGCCTAAGGCCGCCGCTTGCCGCTTTCCTGCGCAGGCCAGTCCTGCCGGAACGCGCAACGGGGATCGGCGTGGAAGGTTTTCTCGGCGTCCTGCGCCTTTACGTAATTGATTTCGCGGCGATGAGCCTGCTCGGCATCCTGGCCATGGCAGCGCTTGCCGCAGGGTTCGAATTCCCGTCGAACTCGCTGAACGAGATCGCGCTGACGCCGATGGTGATTGCCGCCATCGTGCTGGGCGCGCCCCTGCTGGAGGAAACCGCCTTTCGCAGCTGGCTCTCGGGCAGGCCCGGCCACTGGCTCGTACTCGGCGTTTTGGCGGCGGGGTTTTTCCTGCTGACCCAGACCGACATCTCCCGGTCCGACGCGCCCGTGAACGTCAAGGCGATCGGCGGCGCGCTTCTTACCGGAGCGGGTGCGGTCGCGGCGCTCTACACCTTGCGTGGAAGAGCGCCCTTCCGCTGGTTTGCCGCTGCATTCCCGGTCGTCTTCTGGCTCGTGACACTGGCTTTCGCGCTGGTCCACCTGGCCAATTACACCGACGGGACCCTGCTGATCCTGCTGCCGCTGGTAATCCCGCAATTCATTGCCGGGGCGCTGTTCGGCTATGCCCGCGTCCATTACGGGCTGTGGGCAGCGATGCTGCTGCACGCCATGCACAACGGCACGGCGGTCGCGCTGGTTCTGGTGCTTGGCGAGATGCTGCCGGGCGCCGGTTGAGCGCGCCCGGCAAGCCTGATCAGGAAAGCTTCACCGCCGTACCGCTGGCCGACACCATGAGCATGGAGCCGGTATCGCCGATCACCTCGTAATCGAGATCGACGCCGACCACGGCATTGCCGCCCAGCGCCCCGCATTTCGCCTGCAATTCGTCGATCGCCTGCTGGCGGGCATCGCGCAGGATCCGTTCGTAGCTGCCCGAACGCCCGCCCACGATGTCGCGGATATTGGCGAACAGGTCGCGGAACAGGTTCGCCCCGACGATGACTTCGCCCGTCAAGATGCCGAGATAGGCCTCGATCGGGCGTCCTTCGATCGTCGGGGTCGTGGTTACGATGATGCCGCGCGCATCACTCCAGGGTCCGGCCATTCTGTCCTCCTCTGACTGTGCCACCAGCATGACACAGCAGGGGCGATCACACCATGCCGAGCGCCGTCTTGTAGGTGTCGAGCACCATTTCCTGCTCGCTGCGATCGTCCGGCTTCATCTTCCGCAGGCGGACGACCTGGCGCATGATCTTCGGATCGTACCCGACCGCCTTCGCCTCTGCGTAAACGTCGCGGATATCCTCGGCGATGCCCTTCTTTTCCTCTTCCAGCCGCTCGATCCGTTCGATCAGCAGGCGCAGGCGGTCATCGGCGGCATTGGCATCGGTATCGGCCATCGGGGGTCTCCGGTCATGTGTGAGAATCAGTTGCGCGCGCTTTAGCGAGCCAGTCCGGAGGGGTGAACCGCCAACCCGATTTATCGGACGATTATTATCGCGCGTTCTTTGCGACGCTCGCTTCCATGCGGTCCAGTTGTTCCCGCGTTGCCGGGGTCTGGCGCGTGGCTTTCCATTCGTCTTGCGGCATGCCGTGGATGAGCTCGCGTGCGGCGACCTTGTCGCCTTCGAAGCCGGCATCCATGATCCAGTCGGCGAGACAATTGCGGCAGAAACCGCTCAAGCCCATCAGGTCGATATTCTGTGCATCGTGGCGGTGCTGCAAATGCCGCACCAGCCTGCGGAAGGCAGCCGCTGCGACGGCATCGTCCAGCGTATCGAGACTGCCTTGCGAGCGGGGCGTATTCGTATCCATGCGTTTCGTCCTTGAGTTGCAATGTGGCGGTGCCATAGCTTCCCGCCATGGAAAAGCGCCCTGCAAAATCCGCCCCGCCCAAACTCGATCCCCGGGGCCGCAAGGTCAAGATCCTCGCGACGACGGGTCCTGCCAGCCGCGATCCCGAGATGCTGCGCCGCCTCTTTCGCGCAGGCGTCGATGCGTTCCGGGTGAACATGAGCCATGGCGAACACGCGCAGCATGCCGAAACGATCAAGGCGATCCGCGCGCTGGAGAAGGAATTCCACCGCCCGATCGCGGTTTTCTGCGACCTGCAGGGGCCCAAGCTGCGGGTCGGCAAATTCAAGGATGGCAAGGCGGTCATTCGCCATTCCGGGCACTTCACGCTCGACCGGCGCGATGAACCCGGCGACGAAACGCGGGTTCAGCTGCCCCATCCCGAACTGTTCGGCCTGCTGGAAAAGGGCCAGCGCCTGCTGATCAACGATGGCAAGATCCGGTTGCGGGTGATCAAGGCGGACGAGGACGCAATCCTGTGCTCGGCAGAGGTCGGCGGGGTCATCTCGGACCGCAAGGGCGTGAACGTGCCCGATGCCGAAATCCCGATCCCGGCCCTGACAGCGAAAGACCGCAAGGATCTTGCCTTTGCCGTGGAACAGGGCGCGGACTGGATCGGCCTCAGCTTCGTCCAGCGTCCCGAAGACCTTGCCGAAGCGCGGCGGCTGATGGGCGGCTATGGCGCCCTGTGTGCCAAGATCGAGAAACCCATGGCGGTTCGCCGGCTGGACGAGATCATCGAACTGTCCGACGGCATCATGGTCGCGCGCGGAGACCTGGGCGTGGAACTAGATCCGGAAGACGTTCCGCCGCTGCAGAAGACGATCGTCAACAAGACGCGCACGGCGGGCAAGCCGGTGATCGTCGCCACGCAAATGCTGGAAAGCATGATCGAGAGCCCCAGCCCGACCAGGGCCGAGGTCTCCGACGTCGCCAATGCAGTCTATGACGGGGCCGACGCCGTGATGCTCAGCGCGGAGACGGCTGCTGGCGACTGGCCAGAAGAAGCGGTCACCATCATGCACCGCATCGCGACCAAGGTTGAGAACGATCCGGAATATCTCGCCCGCGTGCGCTTCCTCGACACACCGCCCGACGCCACCACTGCCGACGCGCTGAGCCATGCCTGCATGACCATCGCGGACACAGTGAAGATCGGCGCGGTGACGGTCTTCACAGGCTCCGGCAGCACGGCCCGCCGTGTCGCCCGCGAACGCCCGAGCGTGCCGATGCTGGTCCTGACGCCCAGCATGCGCACGGCGCGCCGCCTCGCCCTGCTATGGGGCGCGCACGCCGTTGCGACGAAGGACATCGGCAGTTTCGAAGAGATGATCGCCAAGGGCAAGCGCATGGCCCTGCGCCACGGCTTCGGCGAGGCGGGCAGCAAGCTGATCGCGCTCGCCGGCGTGCCTTTCGGGACCCCGGGCAGCACGAACCTGCTGCATGTGGTGACGCTAACCGGCGACGAACTGGAGAAACACGGCAGCTAGGCAGAAGCGCGCTCGAGCCGCGCGCGCGCCTCCGTCTCGCCGATCAGCGGGAGCAGTTCGCCCATGTCGGGGCCGTGGCTCATGCCGGTCAGCGCCTGGCGTAGCGGCAGGAACAGCGCTTTGCCCTTGCGGCCCGTGGCCTCCTTCAGCTTTCCGGTCAGCGCACCCCAAGGGTTCTCGCCCCATTCCAGCGCCTGCGCCGCTTCGGCGAGATAGGCGCGATCCTCGTCGGAGAAGTCCACGGCATCCACCGGCCCGGTGACCAGCCGCCACCATTCCTGCGCCTCGGCAACGGTCGACACGTTGGGCTGCACAGCGTGCCAGCCGGCCTCGTCCATGCCGGCGGGCAGACGATCGGCCACGTCGCTGAAGGGCATCTGGTGGACGATGGCCGTGTTCACTCGCTCCAGCTCGGCCTCGTCGAACTTGGCTGGCGCGCGGCCAAAGGTGGAGAGGTCGAAGGTTTCGAGCAGCTTCTCGCGGTCGGCGATCGGCTCGACCGGCTGCGAGGTGCCGAGCCGCGCCAGCAGCGCGATGACCGCCTCGGGCTCGATCCCTTTCTCGCGGAATGCATCGCAGCCGAGCGAGCCCAGTCGCTTCGACAGCTTGCCTTCCTTGCCGACCAGCAGCGCCTCGTGCGCGAAAGCGGGCGGGGTCGCTCCCAGCGCCTCGAACATCTGCACCTGCACGGCGGTGTTGCTGACATGGTCTTCGCCGCGCAGCACCTGAGTCACGCCCATGTCGATATCGTCGACGCAGCTTGGCAGCATGTAGAGCCAGCTTCCGTCGGCGCGGCGGATCACCGGGTCGGACAGGGTCGCAGGGTCGAATTTCACCGCGCCGCGCACGCCGTCGTCCCATTGGATCGGCGAGTCATGGTCGAGCCGAAACCGCCAGTGCGGAGTGACGCCGTCTGCTTCCTTCGCCGCGCGTTCCTCGTCGGACAGCGCGAGTGCTGCGCGGTCGTAGATCGGCGGCTTGCCGCGTCCCAGCGCGATCTTGCGCTTGAGCTCCAGCTCGCGGGCGGTTTCGTAAGCCGGGTAGACGCGGCCTTCGGCTTTCAGCTTCTCGAAAGCCTCGTCGTAGAGGGCCAGCCGATCGGATTGCCGCGCCTCGCCATCCGGCTCCAGCCCCAGCCAGGCGAGGTCGGCGCGGATCGCATCGACATACTCCTCCTTCGACCGTTCGGCATCGGTGTCGTCGCTGCGGAGCAGGAATGCCCCCCCGGATTTGCGGGCGAGGAACCAGTTGTGCAGCGCCGTGCGGATATTGCCGACATGCAGCCGTCCGGTGGGCGAAGGGGCGAAACGGGTAGTGGTCATGGCCAAGTCCGATAGCCGATAGGAGCCGGCAGCGCGAGTGCCGCCGGGGCTGCGGACGGGAAGTTTTGCATCCCTGCGCTGGGCAGGTAGATCGGGCTTCGCATCTCGCCCTTCCCGTCGATTATTCCCGGTTTGGTTGACTTTGCCGCGTTCCTGCCCCGGGCGTGCTAACGGCAGCCCGTCGTGCCAGCGTCAGACTGCCGCCGCTACCGGACAGTGTAACTTTGCGCTCGGCCCCGCGTGTAATCGTCTCGGCCTTCCCGATGATGGAAAGAACCGTGTTCCTGCCCTTTGGCGGGACCACCGCGCAAACCTGGGGCAGCGGGGCCGGCTCTGCACCCGGAGGGAGCGGAGGGGGCGCCGGTATCTCCATGACGATGAAACGCTCGTTCACGATGCGATAGGGGACGGCGCCCCCAAGGCATGCCGGTTCGACGCGGATTGCATGGGCATCTGCCGTGACGCGCAGGCTTCCGGTTGGCTTTGACGGGCGCCCGTCGATCTGCACGACATCCCATTCTCCCTCCAGCGTTTCCGGCGGCGTCGACGAAGGTGCTTCAAGGACGAGACGGGTTTCGTCTCGCAACAGGACAATGTTCCCGTTTGGCTCTTTCGTCGAAGTCCAGCGCCCCTGAAGGGCTGTCATGACCGCAGGCAGGGGTTCGGGATAGCCGATATCGCATCTTGGCATCCCGCGCGGAAAAACATCGTCTGCGATAACCAGCTGACCCTCTTCTGCCCTGTATGACAGGATCCAGCCGGCGCATCCGGGTTCCCACGCCAGCGTATCGCTGCTGCCGGACAGGGGTATGCGCATGTCCAGTGTCTCGCCATCTAGTCGCGAGACCGTCCAGTGCCCTTGCAGATCGGGCACCGGTTCCGCGTTCGTCGAGATGTCCTGCAGCTCGTTCTCCGGCCGCAGGCTCGCATCCTGCGGCCCGCAGCCTGCCAGACTGAGCCCGATGGCAACCAGGACGAAGGGACATCTCATGCGCCGAGATTAGGCGTTGCCTCGACGAATAAAAAGCCCCGCCGGAGCGAACCGGCGGGGCTTGATATTTTTACCGTAGGGCTAGCCGATTACTCGGTGTCGTCGGTCTTCGGCTCGTCGGCAGCACCGTCGTCCTGTGCCTGCTCTTCCTTCGCGATGGCTTCGGGCTGAGTGCCCTCGTTTTCGCGCAGGTAATCGCCGGCGTCGGCATCGGTCCCGGTGCCGCTGTCGACCATCGCTGCCATGGTGGCATCGCCGGTCGCGGCAGTTTCCGCATCCTGGGCCAGTTCCGCTTCGTGCTGTTCCTTGGCGGTTTCGGCAGCGAGGAGCGCTTCCTGCTGCTTCTTCCACTGGGCGCGGAGGGCCGCATCGCGGCTGGAGGCGGTGACGCGAACGCGGTTCATCGCCGCGCCGGTACCGGCGGGGATGAGACGGCCCACGATCACGTTTTCCTTCAGGCCGATCAGCGTGTCCTTCTTGCCCTCGACCGACGCCTGCGTGAGCACGCGGGTCGTTTCCTGGAACGACGCGGCAGAGATGAAGGAACGCGTCTGGAGCGAGGCCTTGGTGATGCCGAGCAGGACCGGCGTACCCTGTGCCGGTTTCTTGCTGCGGGTCAGCTTGGCATTCGCTTCCTGCATTTCCTCCAGGTCGACCTGTTCGCCCGGCAGCAGCACGGTGTCGCCGCCATCGGTGATCTCGACCTTCTGCAGCATCTGGCGAACGATCACCTCGATGTGCTTGTCGTTGATCTTCACGCCCTGCAGTCGATAGACTTCCTGGATCTCGTTCACGAGATACTCGGCCAGCGCTTCCACGCCCATGACATCGAGGATGTCGTGCGGGTTCGGAGAGCCGGACACCAGCGTGTCGCCCTTCTTCACGAAGTCGCCTTCCTGAACGTCGATGACCTTGGTCTTCGCGATCAGGTACTCCACCGGATCCCCTTCCTCGGGGACGATGGCGATCTTGCGCTTCGCCTTGTATTCGCGGACGAATTCGATCTTGCCTGAAATCTTGGCAATGACCGACACATCCTTCGGAATACGGGCTTCGAACAGCTCGGCAACACGCGGCAGACCGCCGGTGATGTCGCGAGTCTTGGCAGCTTCGCGGCTGGCGCGGGCAAGGATGTCACCCGCTTCGACCGTCTGGCCGTCATCGACCGACAGCGACGTGCCCGGGGCCAGCATGTAGCGCTGGGCCTCGGTCTCGTCCGAATCGGCACTCTGGCCTTCGCCGAGCAGGGTCAGGCGCGGACGAAGGTCTTCCTTCTTCTTGCGCCCGGTTGCCCGGTTCTCGGTCACGACACGCTGGGCGATACCCGTTGCATCGTCCACGCGCTCTTCCATCGTCGAGCCGTCAACCAGGTCCTGGAACTTCACCACGCCCGAGGTTTCGGTGATGATCGGCAGGGTGAACGGATCCCATTCCGCCAGCCGGTCGCCTTCCGTCACCTTCTCGCCGTCCTTGTGCATCAGCACGGTACCGTAAGGCACCTTGTGGATCTCGCGCTCGCGGCCTTCGGCGTCGATCACTGCCAGTTCGCCGTTGCGGGCGAGCGACAGGATACGACCCTTCTTGTCCACGATGGTCGGCATGTCGCGATAGACGACCTTACCATCCGAGATGGATTCGAGGTGGCTGGTCTCGTTGAGCTGCGCGGCACCGCCGATGTGGAAGGTACGCATGGTCAGCTGCGTGCCGGGTTCACCGATCGACTGCGCGGCGATGACGCCGACAGCTTCACCGATGTTCACCGGCGTACCGCGGGCAAGGTCACGGCCATAGCACGTGCCGCACACGCCCTGGTCGGCTTCGCAGACCAGCGGAGAGCGGATCTTGGCGACCTGCACTTCGGCTTCCTCGATGGCCTTGACCATCGGTTCGTCGACCAGCGTGCCCTTCTTCACGATGACCTCGTCCGTCGCCGCATTGACGATATCCTCGGCCACGGTGCGGCCCAGGATACGCTCGCCCAGCGAAGCGATGACGCTGCCGCCCTGCACGATGGCACGCATTTCCAGCGCGTTATCCGTCTTGCAGTTCTCTTCCACGATGACGCAGTCCTGCGACACGTCGACGAGACGGCGGGTCAGGTAGCCCGAGTTCGCCGTTTTCAGAGCCGTGTCGGCCAGGCCCTTGCGGGCGCCGTGGGTCGAGTTGAAGTATTCGAGGACGGTCAGGCCTTCCTTGAAGTTCGAGATGATCGGCGTCTCGATGATTTCGCCCGAAGGCTTCGCCATCAGGCCGCGCATCCCTGCCAGCTGCTTCATCTGGGCGGGGCTACCACGGGCGCCGGAGTGGCTCATCATGTAGATCGAGTTGATCGGCGCCTCGCGGCCGTCGTCGTCGATCGGCTGCGACTTGATCTCTTCCATCATGGCATCGGCCACCTGGTCGCCGGTACGGCTCCAGGCGTCGATCACCTTGTTGTACTTTTCCTGCTGGGTGATCAGGCCGTCCTGGTACTGCTGCTCGTAATCGGCAACCTCGTCCTTGGCCTTCTCGATCATGCCTTCCTTGCTGGCCGGGATGATCATGTCGTCCTTGCCGAAGGAAATACCGGCCTTGAACGCGTGGCGGAAGCCCAGCGACATGATGGCGTCGGCAAACAGCACCGTGTCTTTCTGACCGGTGTGACGATAGACCTCGTCGATCACGTCGCCGATGTCCTTCTTCGTCAGCAGGCGGTTGACAATGTCGAAGGGAACCTTGTGGTTCTTAGGCAGGCATTCGCCGATCAGCATACGGCCCGGGGTCGTCTCGAAACGCTTCATTTCGATCTTGCCCTTCTCGTCCGCCTGCGGGACGCGGGTGATGATCTTCGTGTGAAGCGTGACGGCCTTCGTCTCGAGCGCCTGGTGCACTTCGGCCATGTCGGCAAAGCGCGGCAGCATCTCGATCTTCTCGCCGTTTTCCTCGACGAATTCGGGCTTCCTCTCCTGCCGTTCCATCGACAGGTAATAGAGACCCAGTACCATGTCCTGCGAAGGCACGATAATCGGCTTGCCGTTGGCGGGCGAAAGGATGTTGTTGGTGGACATCATCAGCACGCGCGCTTCCAGTTGGGCTTCCAGCGAGAGCGGCACATGGACGGCCATCTGGTCACCGTCGAAGTCGGCGTTGAAGGCCGAGCAGACGAGCGGGTGCAGCTGGATCGCCTTGCCTTCGATCAGCACGGGCTCGAACGCCTGGATGCCTAGACGGTGAAGCGTCGGAGCGCGGTTCAGCAGGACCGGGTGCTCGCGAATGACTTCATCCAGGATGTCCCAGACTTCCTTGCGTTCCTTCTCGACCCACTTCTTCGCCTGCTTCAGGGTCATGGAGAGACCCTTGGCGTCGAGGCGGGCGTAGATGAACGGCTTGAACAGCTCCAATGCCATCTTCTTGGGCAGGCCGCACTGGTGCAGTTTGAGTTCCGGACCGGTCACGATGACGGAACGGCCCGAATAGTCGACGCGCTTACCCAGAAGGTTCTGCCGGAAGCGGCCCTGCTTGCCCTTCAGCATGTCGCTGAGCGACTTCAGCGGACGCTTGTTCGCACCCGTGATCACGCGGCCGCGGCGACCGTTGTCGAACAGGGCGTCGACAGCTTCCTGCAGCATGCGCTTTTCGTTGCGGACGATGATGTCCGGCGCGCGCAGTTCCATGAGGCGCTTTAGGCGGTTGTTGCGGTTGATGACGCGGCGATAGAGGTCGTTGAGGTCGGACGTCGCGAAACGGCCACCGTCCAGCGGGACGAGCGGGCGCAGTTCCGGCGGAATGACCGGCACGACTTCCAGGATCATCCATTCCGGACGGTTGCCGGAATCGATGAAGCTTTCGACGACCTTCAGGCGCTTGATGATCTTGGCGGGCTTCAGCTTGGACTTGGTCGTCGCAAGCTCTTCCATGAGGTCATCACGCTCCTGCTCGAGGTCGAGCTCCATGAGCATGATCTTGACCGCTTCGGCACCGATGCCGGCGCTGAAAGCGTCTTCGCCGTATTCGTCCTGCGCGTCGAGCAGTTCGTCTTCCGTCAGCAGCTGGAATTTCTCCAGCGGCGTCAGGCCCGGCTCGACGACGATGTAGCTCTCGAAATAAAGCACGCGCTCCAGCTGCTTGAGCTGCATGTCGAGCAGCAGGCCGATGCGCGAAGGCAGCGACTTCAGGAACCAGATATGTGCGACGGGGGCGGCGAGCTCGATGTGGCCCATCCGCTCGCGGCGCACCTTGGTCACGGTGACTTCGACGCCGCATTTTTCGCACACGACGCCCTTGTACTTCATGCGCTTGTACTTGCCGCACAGGCATTCGTAGTCCTTCACCGGACCGAAGATGCGCGCGCAGAAGAGACCGTCACGCTCGGGCTTGAACGTGCGGTAGTTGATGGTTTCCGGCTTCTTGATCTCGCCGAAGGACCAGCTGCGGATACGCTCGGGGCTCGCCAGACCGATCTGGATCTGGTCGAAGGTTTCCGGCTTCGCGAGCTGGTTGGTGAATTTGGTCAGTTCGTTCATTTTTCACGTTCCCTTGCGGGTGAATTCAGGGGCGAGAGGAGCGGGCGGGTCACCGGTCGAACCGGCGCCCGCCCCACCCCGAATTATTCAGCGGCGATCTGCATGCCGTCGTCGTCCTCGTCGCCATCACCCAGGCTGGTGAGTTCGACGTTGAGGCCGAGGCTGCGCATTTCCTTGACGAGCACGTTGAAGCTTTCGGGAATGCCCGCCTCGAAGGTGTCGTCGCCCTTGACGATCGCTTCGTAGACCTTGGTCCGGCCGATCACGTCGTCGGACTTCACCGTCAGCATTTCCTGCAGCGTGTAGGCCGCACCGTAGGCCTGGAGCGCCCAGACCTCCATCTCGCCGAAGCGCTGTCCGCCGAACTGCGCCTTACCGCCCAGCGGCTGCTGGGTGACGAGGCTGTACGGTCCGATCGAACGCGCGTGGATCTTGTCGTCGACGAGGTGGTGCAGCTTCAGCATGTAGATGTAGCCCACGGTCACCTGGCGGTCGAAGGCATCGCCCGTGCGGCCATCGAACAGGGTCACCTGTCCGCTGCCCGGAAGGTCCGCCTTTTCCAGATAGGTCGTCACGTCACCTTCGCGGGCACCGTCGAAGACCGGCGTACCCATCGGGACGCCCATCTTGAGGTGACCGGCCAGTTCCACGATCTCTGCCGTCGAACGGGCTTCGATCTCGTCGTGATAGTCCTCGCCGTAGGCTTCCTTAAGGCGATCGACGACGGCGCTGGGCGGTGCTGCCTTGGCGTAGTCTTCCTTCGCATTCGGGTTGGCGAGCTTCCACTCTTCCAGTGCCTGCGTGACCTGCTGGCCGAGGCCGCGTGCGGCCATGCCCAGATGGGTCTCGAAGATCTGCCCGACATTCATGCGCGAAGGCACGCCCAGCGGGTTCAGCACGATGTCGACCGGCGTGCCGTCTTCCAGGAACGGCATGTCTTCTTCCGGCAGGATGCGCGAAATGACACCCTTGTTCCCGTGACGGCCGGCCATCTTGTCGCCCGGCTGCAGCTTGCGCTTCACGGCGACGAAGACCTTTACCATCTTCAGGACGCCCGGTGCCAGCTCGTCGCCGCGCTCCAGCTTTTCCTTACGGTCTTCGAACTTGTCGTCGATCAGCTTGACCGCATCGTCGTACTGGGTCTTCACCGCCTCGATCTGCTGCTGGCGATTGTCGTCGGCCACTGCGAACTTGAACCATTCGTGGCGGTCAATGCCTTCGAGCAGGTCCTCGTCGATCTCCGTGCCCTTCTTCACGCCCTTGGGCGCGGCAGAGGCGGTCTGGCCGACCAGCATGTCGCGCAAGCGGTTGTAGGTCGCACGGTTGAGGATGGCGCGTTCGTCCTGGCTGTCCTTCTTGAGGCGTTCGATCTCCTCGTTCTGGATGGCACGCGTACGGTCGTCGATCTCGATACCGTGACGGTTGAAGACGCGAACCTCGACCACCGTCCCGGCGACGCCCGGCGGCAGGCGGAGCGAGGTGTCGCGCACGTCGCTGGCCTTTTCGCCGAAGATGGCGCGCAGCAGCTTTTCTTCCGGCGTCATCGGGCTTTCGCCCTTCGGCGTGATCTTGCCGGCCAGGATATCGCCCGGATGCACTTCGGCGCCGATATAGACGATGCCCGCCTCGTCGAGGTTGCGCAGGGCTTCCTCGCCGACGTTCGGAATGTCGCGGGTGATGTCTTCCGGCCCCAGCTTCGTGTCGCGGGCCATGACTTCGAATTCCTCGATGTGGATCGAGGTGAAGACATCGTCCTTCACGATGCGCTCGGAGATGAGGATGCTGTCCTCGTAGTTGTAGCCGTTCCAGGGCATGAACGCGACGAGGCTGTTCTTGCCCAGCGCCAGCTCGCCGAGATCGGTCGAGGGACCGTCGGCGATGATGTCGCCCTGTTCGATCAGGTCGCCCACCTTCACCAGCGGACGCTGGTTGATGCAGGTGTCCTGGTTCGAACGCTGGAACTTCTGCAGCGTGTAGATGTCGACGCCCGACTGGCCGGGCTCGACGTCGCCCTGCGCACGGATGACGATACGGGTCGCGTCGACCTGGTCGACGATGCCACCGCGGGTCGCCGTGATCGCCGCGCCGCTGTCGCGGGCCACGGTCTCTTCCATGCCGGTACCGACGAAGGGCGCTTCCGCCTTCACCAGCGGCACGGCCTGGCGCTGCATGTTGGCACCCATCAGTGCACGGTTGGCGTCATCGTTTTCCAGGAACGGAATGAGCGATGCACCGACCGAGACGAGCTGCTTGGGCGACACGTCCATCAGAGTGATCGTCTCGCGCGGAGCCATCAGGTTGTCGCCGTTCTGGCGCGCGCTGATCAGCTCTTCCACGAAGCTGCCGTCGTCGTTCAGTTCGGCCGAAGCCTGTGCGACGGTGTGTTTCTGCTCTTCCATGGCGGACAGGTAGATCACGTCGGAGGTGACCTTGCCGTCCTTCACCTGGCGGTACGGCGTTTCGATGAAGCCGTACTTGTTCACCCGGCTGAAGCTGGCGAGCGAGTTAATGAGGCCGATGTTCGGGCCTTCCGGCGTTTCGATCGGACAGATGCGGCCGTAATGCGTCGGGTGGACGTCGCGGACTTCGAAGCCCGCACGCTCTCGCGTGAGACCACCCGGCCCGAGCGCGGAGACGCGGCGCTTGTGGGTGACTTCCGAGAGCGGGTTGGTCTGGTCCATGAACTGCGAGAGCTGGCTGGAGCCGAAGAACTCGCGCACGGCAGCCACAGCGGGCTTCGCGTTGATCAGGTCGTTCGGCATGACGGTCGACACGTCCACGCTGGACATGCGTTCCTTCACGGCGCGTTCCATGCGCAGCAGGCCGACGCGGTACTGGTTTTCCAGCAGTTCGCCGACCGAACGCACACGGCGGTTGCCGAGGTTGTCGATGTCGTCGACTTCGCCCTTGCCGTCCTTCAGGTCGACCATTTCCTTCACCACGGCGAGGATGTCTTCCTTGCGCAGCGTGGTGACGGTGTCTTCGACATCGAGGTCGAGGCGCATGTTGAGCTTGACGCGGCCCACGGCGGACAGGTCGTAACGCTCGCTGTCGAAGAACAGGCCTTCGAACAGGGCTTCCGCCGTTTCCTTGGTCGGCGGTTCGCCCGGACGCATGACCTTGTAGATGGCCTCGAGGCCCTCGTCGCGGTTCTCGGCCTTGTCGACCTTCAGCGTGTTGCGGATCCACGGGCCGGTGTTGATCTCGTCGATGTCGAGCAGTTCGAGACGGTCGATACCCGCGCCGTCCAGCGCCTCGAGGTTCTCGACCGACACTTCGTCGCCCGCCTCGATGTAGATGCGGCCGGTGCTTTCATCGATCATGTCGCGCGATGCGTAACGGCCGATTACTTCCTCGGTCGGCAGCAGGAGCGTTTCCAGGCCATCCTTGGCAGCCTTGTTGGCGGCACGCGGGCTGATCTTCTGGCCGGCAGGGAAAATTTCCTCGCCGGTCTTCGCATCGACCAGGGCAAAGCCCGGCTTCTGGTTGCGCCATGCCTCCGCATCGAACGGGATCTTCCACCCGTCCTTCGCTCGCTCCCACTCCATGGTGCCGTAGAAGTGATGCAGGATGTCTTCGCTATCGAGGCCGAGCGCGAACAGCAGGCTGGTGACCGGCAGCTTGCGTTTGCGGTCGATGCGGACGTTGACGACGTCCTTCGCGTCGAATTCGAAATCGAGCCAGCTGCCGCGATAGGGAATGACGCGGGCGGCGAACAGCAGCTTGCCGGAACTGTGCGTCTTGCCGCGGTCGTGGTCGAACAGCACACCGGGCGAACGGTGCATTTGGCTGACGATCACGCGCTCGGTACCGTTGATGACGAAGGTGCCGTTGCCCGTCATGAGCGGCATGTCGCCCATGTAGACTTCCTGCTCCTTGATATCGAGCACGGAGCGGGTTTCGGTTTCCTGGTCGACTTCGAAGACGATCAGGCGCAGCGTCACGCGCATGGGCGCGGCATAGGTGATGCCGCGCTGGCGGCATTCGACGATGTCGTATTTCGGCGGCTCGAGCTCGTAATCGACGAAGTCCAGCTCCGCCGTGCCGGCGAAATCGCGAATCGGGAAGACCGAGCGCAGGGTCTTTTCCAGGCCGGAGACGTAATCGATCTCCTTGTTGGAACGCAGGAACTGTTCGTAGCTCTCGCGCTGCACCTCGATCAGGTTCGGCATCTGCACCACTTCGTGGATGTCGCCGAAGATCTTGCGGATGCGCTTCTTGCCGGTGCCGGTCTGCTTGCGGGCCGGTTTCTTCGCTTTGGTCGCCATGGAGGAGTTTCGCCTTCTCTCGTCCCGGGCGGCAGGAGGATCCCGCCGGCCGATGAAATTTCGCTCGTCACGGGAAAGGCCATGATCGCCGGACGCAGAAAAAGGCCGCAGTGATTCGCACGCCCCACCGGGCCTGCGGACTGCAGCTTTCGTCTTCAAACGTCGCGATTATGGCGTACGCCGCTTCCATCCCTGGCCGAACCCCGCGCTTGGATCGGCCGTGCTCGAAGCGCGCGTGTGAGGCCAGATAGGATTGCGGCGCACTTTTGTCAAACGGGCCACATCGGTTACTTATCGTTTTTCGATATTATCGATTGACGATAAGGCGAATCGCGCTTATCGAAAAACGATAACTCGCACCGAAAGGCTTCGCTCCATGCTTCGCACCGCGCATCTTGTCCTCGGCATACTAAACGGCCTCAACTGGGCGCTCGGGGTCCCGTTCGTCCTGCTGTTTGCATTCCTCGCGATAGAGCCATCCGCATTGCCAAACCAGATAGCGACCGAGTTCGATCCGCGCGAAACGGGGGCGCTGGTCCGCTGGCTCTGGGTTGCCTGCGCCGTGTCCATCCTGACCGTTCCGCTCGCTCACATCATCTTCACCAGGCTGCGCCGCATGATCCGCGATTCCGAGCAGGGCGATGCGTTCTCGCCCGCCAGCATCGGGTCGCTGCGCACCATTGCGCTTTGCATGCTGGGCATCGGTGTGGGCGACCTCGCCTTCGGGCTGACATCCATCGACGTGAGCGAGCAGACGGGCGAATATCTCGGCTGGTCGCCCTCCCTTTCGATCTGGCTCGTATCGGGCCTCCTCCTCGTGCTGGCCCGCATCTTCGCAGAGGGGCTCGCCATGCGCGAGGACCTGGAGGGCACGGTCTGATGGCCGGGGGCACATCCATATCCGTCCGGCTCGACCAGCTGCTGGAAGACCGGAGCATGACCATGACCGAGCTTGCCCAGCGGATCGACCTGACGCTGGCCAACCTGTCCATCCTGAAGACGGGCAAGGCCAAGGCCATCCGTTTCACCACGCTCGAAGCCATCTGCCGCGAACTGGACTGCCAGCCCGGCGACCTGCTGACCTATGACCAAGGAGACGATTCATGACTTTCGGAAAGGCATTCATCCACGCCCATCGCGAGACCCTCGCCTTCATGCTCGCATGTCCCCTGATCGCGATGATCCCGGTCGTCGGCGAGCTTTTCCAGCATTACGTCGAGATGGGGCTCGGGATGTATGACGGGACGGACGGCGCGCAGGCGGCCGAGGCGGCACCGGCACGGATGCAGGCCGGGATGATCAAGATCTTCACCCTCTCGTTCATTGGCTATCCCCTGGTCCGCTTCCTGGCGGGTGGGCGCGACGCGGCGGCTGCGCGCACGCTGGAACCGCGAGCCGCCGCGACGTTTGCCGTCGTCCTGTTCATCCAGCTGGCAATTGCCGCGATGGACCTGTTCGCAATGCAGGGATCGCCTGCGGTTTCGCTGGCCGTGTTCGCCGCGATGCTGGTCCTGACCCCGCTATTCCTGCGCTGGATGGTCGCTGCGCCGCTGGGCATCTGGGTGTCGCCGGCGCGCTCGGCACGCGAAATGCTACCCTCTCTTGCCTGGGCGGTCGTCTTCACCTTCACGGTGATGCTCCCGCTGATGGTCGTGCATTACGGACTGGGGATCGGGGCGATCTTCGCACCGGACGCGCTCAAATGGCCCCTGCTCATCCTCGACAGCTTCGTCGTCGGCGCCCTTGCGATCGTCATCGGCGCGGGCAACTGGATCGCGGCCATCCGCCCCGGACCCGTCATCGGGAACCATGCAGCAACAGCGTAGGCATTTTTTCGGGAACCGCTTTGCACGGCGGGAGTATTAGCTCGGATATCAACCGGACAGGGGTCCAAATCATGAAGAAGATTATTGCTGCCGCCACGCTTCCCGCCCTCCTCCTCGTCGCAGCGTGCGACGGCGCAGGTGAAGAACTCGCCGAAGAGCAGGACGACGTGGCCGAAGCCGAAGCCGAAGTGATGGACGCAGAAGCCGGCGTCGTCGAAGCCGAAGCCGACCTCGCCGAAGAACGTGCCGATGTTGCCGAAGCACAAGGCGACGATGTCGGCGCCGCAGAAGCAGACCAGTCGGCCGAGAACCTCGAGCAGCAGGCCGAGGAACTGGAAGACACTGCCGACGGCATCTGATCGGTTTTGCAAACCTGAAGAAAACAGCGCGTTTCCCCCGGGAAGCGCGCTGTTTTCGTGTCTGCCGTCCGGAACGATTGCCGAGGGCCGGCCGTTCCTTCTCCCATATACCGGGCCATTCGGATGGTCCGCCGCACGAAAGGATGTCCCGATGAAGAAGACCGTACTGCTTGCCGCCCTGCCCCTGTCGCTCGCCGTCACTGCCTGCGGCGAAGAACTCGATGGCGGGGATACTGCCGATCTGGGCAGCGACGTGACCACCGGTGAAACCGGCATGGAAGGTGCAGCCGATTACGAGCCGGGCGAAGACGGCCCTCTCCAGAACGATGTCGTGCCGGACGAGACGATGACCGACGAAGGCGCAGCGGGCGATGCCATGATGGTGGAAGACGCGCCGATGAACGACACCATGACCGATACCGCAGGGTCCTGATACAGGCAGGATACTCTACGCGGCCCTTGACTCGCCGCGCCATGCGTATAGAGGCCCGCCACGAACGGCGGGCCTTTTCGTGTCTGCCGCTCATCCGTCCGAGACAGCTGGTGAAGGGCCTGTCCCTTCTTAATCTCCAGCCGAGATGGGAAAAGAGATTTCGCCCCGGCCTGCACGGGGCCCCTGGCGGGTTGCTGCCCGCCTCCTCCTTCCCTTCGACAAACGGACTCGCCCCTGGCGCGGCCTCGCTCGCGTCCGGGACAAACGTAGCCGGCCGTCCGGGAGCCATTCCGGTCGGCCATTTGTGAAGGAGTATGGCATGGATCGTTCGCAGAAAGCCGACGCGGTCGCCCAGCTCAATGCAGTCTTCAACGAGGTTGGCGTGGTCGTCGTGACCCGCAATCTCGGCCTGACGGTGGAACAGTCCACCGATCTGCGCGGGAAGATGCGTGAAGCCGGTGCGTCCTACAAGGTTGCGAAGAACCGCCTCGCCAAGCTCGCCCTGAAAGACACCCCGTATGCCGGCATGGAAGACATGCTGTCGGGGCCGACCGCTCTCGGTTATTCCGAAGATCCGGTCGCTGCAGCGAAAGCTGCTGTCGATTTTGCCAAGACGAACGACAAGCTCGAAATCGTCGGCGGCAGCATGGGCGGACAGGTGCTCGACGAAGCAGGGATCAAGGCACTCGCCTCGATGCCGAGCCTCGACGAGCTGCGTGGCACGATTGTCGGTCTCGTCAACGCCCCGGCGACGAAAATCGCCCAGGTCGTCAACGCGCCCGCCAACAAGCTTGCTCGCGTCTTCGGTGCCTATGGCGCCAAGGAAGCAGCATAAGCGGTTCCGCAAAAGCAGACATTCAATGGGGTTCGATTGCAGCATGACGCTGCGCCCCGCCGATTATTTTGGAGTGATACAACATGGCCGATATTGCCAAGCTGGTTGAAGAACTGAGCAAACTGACCGTCCTGGAAGCTGCAGAGCTGGCCAAGGCACTGGAAGAAGAGTGGGGCGTGAGCGCCGCAGCAGCCGTCGCCGTCGCAGGCCCGGCAGCTGGTGGCGGCGATGCAGCCGCTGCTGAAGAAAAGGACGAATTCGACGTGGTTCTCACCGGCGACGGTGGCAAGAAGATCCAGGTCATCAAGGAAGTCCGTGCGATCACCGGTCTGGGTCTGGGCGAAGCCAAGGCTCTGGTCGAAGGCGCACCGAAGCCGCTCAAGGAAGGCGTTGCCAAGGCAGAAGCCGAAGAGATCAAGAGCAAGATCGAAGCAGCCGGCGGTACCGTCGAACTCAAGTAAGCGTCTCGCTTGCAGCTTCGATCCGTTCGCGGATCACGAAAGGGGCGTCACCAGCAATGGTGGCGCCCTTTCCCGTTTGGGTTCCTACAGTTTGAAATTGATCCGCAGGCCCATCGTATCGATACCGGGGTTCTGCTCGCTGTCGAAGATCTGGGCGTTGCTGATGTGGACCCAGCTCGCCTCTACCGACACGCGCTCTGACAGATGGGTGCCGATGGCGATTTCGGGCGCGAACAGGATGCGGCTGCCAAGATCGGTGCGGATGCGGGTCGCGGGGTCCACGCGCGTGGACGGTGCATCGTGGACGACCAGGCCGATCCCCGGACGAAGATAAACGGGGCCGATCTCCGCCTTCCAGCCAAGGCCCGCGCCGGCAAAGCTGGTATCGCCGTCCAGGTTGACCGAACCGAAGATGTACGGCTCCGGCGACCCGATAGCTGCCAGACCCTCGATCGGGGCGAAACGATAGCCCGCCTGCAGGTCCACCCCGCCCTCGCCCGTGTCGAAGGTAAAAGGCGTGTCGACCGCATGCGCGTAGACGCCGCCATAGACCTCCTGGGCCATTGCAGGAGAGCCGAGGCTGGTAGCAGCGGCGATACCGGCCAGCAGGCCCGCAGATCGAATGGTGGGCATGGAATAAGGCTCCCCTGTTCAAAAACTCGTGCCATGGCCTAGCCCGCCCTCCCGCAACGGGGGCTGAACGTGTGCCCCGAAGGCCGCATCGCCAAGGCTTACAGGCACGGTCCGCCAATTCCGTTTGCCGACCGGACGCATCGCAGCCTACCAAGCCGGCCCCATGACACGCGGCGCTTCTCCCGATCACTCCCCGGACACGGTGCCGGAACCCGTGCCGGTCCCGCCGGTGACGGGAATGGCCGATGAAGACATCGTGCCCGCTTCTGGCTGGCGCGAGGAGATCGGCGCGACCTTCCGCATGAGCTGGCCGCTGGCGCTCGCGAACCTGCTGCAGATGCTGACCTATGCGATCGACGTCATCTTCATCGCGCGTCTGGGCGAACAGCCGCTGGCAGCTTCGGCGCTGGTGGTCGCGCTGTTCGGGATGGTGTTGTGGGCATTGTCGGGCCTGACCGGGGCGGTGGCGCCGGTAATTTCCGCCGAACTCGGCGAGCGCAGCCCGGCCCTTCGTCCGGTGCGAAGGGGAACGCGCATGGCGCTCTGGCTGGCGCTGGCCAGCGGTATCGCCGGCATGGGCGCATGCCTCGCGCTCGGGCCGATCATGCGAGCAACCGGCCAGCAGCCGGAAATCATCGCGCTGGCCGTCAGCTACAACGTGCTGCTGATCTGGTCGATGGTGCCGATGCTGTTCAACAACGTCCTGCGCAACTTCGTGTCGGCGCTGGGACGCCCGATCTTCGCAACTGCCATCACGGCGGGCGGCATCGGTGTGAACGCGCTGGCCAATTACGCCTTCATCTTCGGTAATTTCGGCGCGCCGGAACTGGGCCTGAAGGGCGCCGCCGTCGCGACCATCCTGACCTCCCTGGCGACGCTGGCTGCTTATGTTGCCGCGATCCGGCTCGACCGCCGGATGCATCGCTACCGCATCTTCGGCCGGTGGTGGGCCGCCGATTGGGCCCGGTTCCGGCAAATTGTTGCAATCGGAACGCCCATCGCCCTCACGATTACCGCGGAGGCCGGCATTTTCGGGGCCGCCGCCTTCCTGATGGGCAATATCGGCGCGACCCAGCTTGCCGCGCATACGGTGGCCCTGCAGATTGCCGCGCTCGCCTTCCAGGTTCCCTTCGGCATCGGGCAGGCGGCCACGATCAGGGTCGGCTATTTCTATGGCGCGCGCGATGCAGCCGGTATGGGCCGCGCCGGATGGACCGGGATCGGCATGGGCACGGGCTTCATGGTCGTGACCGCCGCTGCCATGATCCTCGTGCCATTGCCGCTGCTGTCCATCTATATCGATCCATACGACCCCGCAAATGGAGAGCTGGTTGCGTTTGCCCTCAGCTATCTCGCCATTGCGGCCGCCTTCCAGCTGTTCGACGGGATGCAGGCGGTCGCCGCCGGCGCGCTGCGCGGATTGCAGGATACGCGCGTGCCGATGTGGTTCGCCATCTTCGCCTACTGGGTCCCGGGCATCGGCACTGCGCTGGCCCTCGGCTTCGCAACCCCGCTGGAGGGGATCGGTGTCTGGATCGGGCTGGCGGTCGGATTGTTCGTCGCCGCGATCCTGCTGACCTGGCGCTGGACCGCCCGCGAGCGGCTGCAACTCACATCGCGCGAAGCAGCGCAGCTCCGCCCTGCCTGACCTGTCGCACAGCCCGGCAAAGGGCGCGCAACTTTTTTAGCCCGGCCCCCGTTGACTCAATGCAGGCGGCGCACCATTTGCGACGCGCTGGCACTCTCGCAGTGGGAGTGCCAATCAACATACAACAGCAACCTGAAGAGGCAAACATTATGGCATTTCGTCCGTTGCACGACCGCGTACTGGTCCGCCGTATCGAAGCCGAAGAAAAGACCGCCGGCGGGATCATTATTCCCGACAGCGCCAAGGAAAAGCCGAGCGAGGGCGAAATCGTCGCCGTCGGTTCGGGCGCCAAGGCAGAAGACGGCAAGGTCACTCCGCTCGACGTGAAGGCCGGCGACAAGATCCTTTTCGGCAAGTGGTCCGGCACCGAGGTCAAGCTCGATGGCGAAGACCTGCTGATCATGAAGGAAAGCGACATTATGGGAATCATCGGCTGATCCGCCGACCCGAACGCTTTTCCAACACCAACGTAATTTCTCAGGAGAAAACACCATGGCAGCCAAGGACGTAAAGTTCGGCCGCGACGCTCGCGAAGGCATCCTCAAGGGTGTCGACACCCTCGCCAACGCAGTGAAGGTCACGCTCGGCCCGAAGGGTCGCAACGTCGTGATCGACAAGAGCTTCGGCGCACCGCGCATCACCAAGGACGGCGTTACCGTCGCCAAGGAAATCGAGCTCAAGGACAAGTACGAGAACATGGGCGCGCAGATGCTGCGCGAAGTGGCCTCGAAGACCAACGACCTCGCCGGTGACGGCACCACCACGGCAACCGTGCTGGGCCAGGCCATCGTGCGCGAAGGCATGAAGTCGGTCGCAGCGGGCATGAACCCGATGGACCTGAAGCGCGGCATCGACCAGGCGGTTCACAAGATCGTCGAAGACCTGAAGGGCCGTTCGAAGGACGTGTCGGGCTCTGAGGAAATCAGCCAGGTTGGCGTCATCTCCGCGAACGGCGACCGTGAAGTCGGCGAAAAGATCGCCGAAGCCATGGAAAAGGTCGGCAAGGAAGGCGTCATCACCGTGGAAGAGGCCAAGGGTCTCGAATTCGAACTCGATGTCGTCGAAGGCATGCAGTTCGACCGCGGCTATCTGTCGCCCTACTTCATCACGAACCCCGACAAGATGACCGTGGAACTGGATAACCCCTATATCCTGATCCACGAGAAGAAGCTGTCCAGCCTGCAGCCGATGCTGCCGCTTCTGGAAGCTGCCATGCAGTCGGGTCGTCCGCTGCTGATCATCGCGGAAGACATCGAAGGCGAAGCGCTGGCCACCCTCGTGGTGAACAAGCTGCGCGGCGGTCTGAAGGTCGCGGCGGTCAAGGCACCGGGCTTCGGCGATCGCCGCAAGGCCATGCTGCAGGACATCGCGATCCTGACCAAGGGCGAGATGATTTCCGAAGATCTCGGCATCAAGCTTGAAAACGTCACCCTCGGCATGCTCGGCGAAGCCAAGCGCGTCACCATCGACAAGGACAACACGACCATCGTCGACGGTGCCGGCAGCGAAGACGACATCAAGGCGCGCGTCGGTGAAATCCGCACGCAGATCGACAACACCTCGTCCGATTACGACCGCGAGAAGCTGCAGGAACGCCTGGCGAAACTCGCCGGGGGTGTTGCCGTGATCAAGGTCGGCGGTGCGTCGGAAGTCGAAGTGAAGGAACGCAAGGACCGCGTCGACGATGCGCTGCACGCAACCCGTGCTGCCGTCGAAGAAGGCATCGTCCCGGGCGGCGGCACCGCCCTGCTCTACGCGTCCAAGGCTCTCGACGGCCTGAAGGGCGAGAATGATGACCAGACGCGCGGTATCGACATCGTGCGCAAGGCGATCCTCGCACCGATCCGCCAGATCGCGACCAATGCCGGTCACGACGGTGCGGTGGTCTCGGGCAACCTCCTTCGCGAAGGTGACGAAGCGCAGGGCTTCAACGCTGCGACCGACACCTACGAAAACCTGGTCAATGCCGGCGTGATCGACCCGACCAAGGTCGTTCGCACCGCCCTGCAGGACGCAGCTTCGGTTGCCGGCCTGCTGATCACCACCGAAGCGGCCATTTCGGAAATTCCGGAAGAGAAGCCTGCCGGTGGTGGCATGCCCGACATGGGCGGAATGGGCGGCATGGGCGGCTTCTAAGCCAACCTCGCCGGTCTCACCCGGACCATATGAAAGAGGCCCCGTCGGAGCGATCCGGCGGGGCCTTTTCGTTTGCTTGGGAAAATGGTTCCCCGCGTTATAGGGTCGGCCGCCTCGTTCCCTCGCTTACTTCGCCTTTAAAGGCGGGAATAGGACGCATGCGGGCTTCCTCTTCGCTCGCTGCGATCCCGTTCGCCTCGATATCCTCCATTAGCCATTTCATCTCCGCGATCTCCCGGCGCTGTGCGCGGATGATGTCGTTGGCAAGAGCGCGGACGCGGGCATCCTCGATCCCCGCCCGTTCGCTGGTCATGATGGCGATGGAATGGTGCGGGATCATCGCGCTCATCCACTCGCTGTCGTCCACGCTCACCTGGCTGCGGACGAGGAATAGCGACAGGGCGAAGGTCGCCACAGACACGCCGATGATGATCCAGTTCTTTGCCGTGTCCCGGTACATGCCCCACATGAACAGCAGCATCACCACCGCCATTACCGCGCCCATGACAAACATCATCCAGAAGCGCGTTTCGCTCCAGAACACGTGGTCCAGCGCATAGGTATTGAGATACATCAGCCCCAGCATGATGAGGGTGGACGTGCCCACCATCGCCATGAAGCGCTTGTAGTTTCCTTCGTTCCTCACGCCTGATCTCCTATCGTTTCGTGTTGGCGAACAGGTCCACCAGCTCGCCGAACTTAGCGCGCTGTTCCTTTGCATCGCCCGAGGCGATGGCATCGGCCACGCAATGCGCTGCATGGGTCTTCAGAATTTCGTCCTCAGCCTTGGCGAGAGCGGCCTTCACCGCCTGGATCTGGTGCAGGATGTCGATGCAATAGCGATCCTCCTCCACCATGCGCGTGATGCCGCGCACCTGCCCCTCGATCCGGCCCAGCCGGTTCTTCAGCGCGTCTGTCTGCTGGACCATGGTCCTTCGTCCTCTTGATATACCCCCCCAGGGTATGTAGCTGAGAGGAATGACACAACCCCTTTCGCTTTCGCGGCGCAACTTTCTGGGTACCGGCCTGCTGGGCAGCGGTGCGCTGGCCGCCGCTGGCCTCTCCGTTCCCGCATGGGCGCGCGGCCAGTCCCTCTCCCACGCGCGCAATGGATTTGGCGAAGTGTCGGGAGACACGATCAATCTTTCCATCGGCAACCACCATTTCACCACCGGTGGGCGAAGTGGCCACGCTATCGCGGTGAACGACACCGTGCCCGGTCCGCTGGTGCGGCTGACGGAGGGGCAGGACCTGACACTGAACGTCACCAACCATCTGGAGGAGGACAGCTCCATTCACTGGCACGGCCTGCTGCTTCCCTTCCAGTTCGATGGCGTGCCCGGCGTCAGCTTCCCCGGCATCAAGCCAGGCGAGACTTTCAGCTACGAATTCCCGATCCGCCAGAACGGCACATATTGGTGGCACAGCCATTCCGGGCTGCAGGAGCAGGCGGGACATTACGGGCCGCTGGTGATCGACGCGACGGAGCCGGATTCGCGCTACGATCGCGATTACGTGGTGCTGCTGAGCGAATTTACGCCCGAACACCCGCACGAAATCGCGAGGCGGCTCAAGGTCGGCGAGCATTATTACAACTACACCATGCAGACCGCGACCGAGGGGGACATGCCCGTATCGGAGCGGGTGATGTGGGGCGGGATGCGGATGAACCCGCGCGACATTTCCGACGTGACGGGTGCGACCTACACCTTCCTCGTCAACGGGCACGGGCCCATGGACAATCTCGAATTCCTGTTCCGCCCGGGCGAGCGGGTGCGGCTGCGCGTCATCAACGGCAGCGCGATGACGTTTTTCAATGTCCGCATTCCCGGCGTGCCGATGACGGTGATCGCGGCGGATGGGCAGGAGGTCGATCCTGTCGAGGTCGACGAGTTCCAGATCGGCGTCGCCGAGACCTATGACGTGATCGTGCGCCCGCCCGATGGGAGCCATGCGCTAGTGGCCGAGGCGATGGATCGCAGCGGCATGGGGCTGGCTTCGCTAACCTCGCATGCCGGACACCGCGCAACCCCGCCGCCCTTGCGCGAGCCGGTGACGCTGACGATGGCGGACATGGGCATGGGCGCGATGGACGGCGCGCATGGCGGAGCGATGCAGCATGACCCGCATGGCGGGATGGACCATGGCGGGATAGACCAAGCTGCAAAGGGGCATGCGATGCCCGCCGAGCCGAAGCCGGCGACGGACCATGGTGCAATGGATCATGGTTCGATGGACCATTCGATGCGCGACACCTCCATCCTGCCGCCCGACGTGAAGGTCGGCCCCGGGATCGACATGGTCGCGCCGATGCCGACGGACCGGATGGATTTTCCCGGCCTCGGCCTCGACAATGTCGATCACCGCGTCCTGCGCTACACGCAGCTCAGAGCGCGCAACGCCAACCCCCACCGCATGCCGGAGCGCGAGCTCGAGATACACCTGACCGGCAACATGGAACGCTACATGTGGAGCTTCGACGGGAAGAAGTTCTCCGCCGTGACCGACGATCCGATCCGTTTCGGTTATGACGAGCGGGTGCGGGTCAAGCTGGTCAACGACACCATGATGGCGCACCCGATCCATTTGCACGGCCACTTCTTTGAGCTGGTCAACGGGGCAGGGATGATGAACCAGCCGCTGAAGCACACGGTCGTCGTCCAGCCGGGAAGCACGGCGACCTTCGACGTGACGGCCAACGAGCCGGGCGACTGGGCCTTCCACTGCCACCTGCTCTACCACATGCATGCCGGCATGATGCAGACCGTGACGGTCCGGCCGTTCCCCGCATGATCGTGCGTCTTGCTCTTCCGCTCGCTGCCGCGATCGCCGCAGCGCCGTTCACCCCGCCTCTGGCCGCGCAGGATCATTCGGGCCATGCCGGGCACGCGATGCAAGCTGCGCAGCCAAGCGATGAGATGGATCATTGCGCGATCGGGCACCTGCCGCCCGAGCAGTGCCCTTCGCAGGATATCAAACCCGCCCTTCCGGACACGATGGACCATTGTGCGATGGGCCATCTGCCGCCCAAGCAATGCGGGAAGGAAGAGGAAACTTCGGCGCCTGAGCCGGTCTCTTTGCCGGAAATGGATCACTGCGCCATGGGTCACCTTCCCCCGGAGCAGTGCCCGGCGAAGAATGCACCAGCGAGTCATGAGCATGGCGCGATGGATCATTCGGCCATGGGACACTCGCCCGATCCGGCGCTGCCCCGCTCCGGACCCCCGGCCCGCGCCTTCGAAGGGCCCCAGCACGCCGCCGACCGGTTCTTCGGCGCCGATGCCATGGCCGAGGCCCGCGCTACCAACCACGCGACCCATGGCGACATGAAGGTCGGCACCTTCATGGCCGAGCGCCTAGAAGCCCGCATCCGCGAAGGCGAAGACGGTTTCCTGTGGGACGTGCAGGGCTGGTATGGCGGCGATATCGACAAATTCGTCTTCAAGTCGGAAGGGGAAGGCGGCTTTTCAGACGGGGTCGAGGATGCCGAACTGCAGGCCCTGTGGGGCCACGCGATCGGGCCGTTCTTCGACCTGCAAGCCGGAGCGCGGCTCGATGTCGAGCCGGAAACGCGCAGTCATCTGGTGCTCGGCGTGCAGGGTCTTGCGCCTTACATGTGGCACGTGGACGGCGCGCTGTTCCTGTCCGACCGCGGCGACCTGACCGCGCGGCTGGAAGGGGAATACGACTACAAGCTGACCCAGCGCCTGATCCTGCAACCGCGCGCCGAGATCGAGCTCACCGCGCAGGACATACCCGAACGCGAAATCGGTGCAGGCATCACCAAGATCGAGACGGGCCTGCGCCTGCGCTACGAATTCGCCCGCGAATTCGCGCCCTATATCGGCGTCGGCTACGAAGCGAAGCTGGGCGAGACCGCCGACATCGCCCGTGCGGCAGGCGAGGATCCGGACGGCATCGCCCTGATCCTCGGCCTGCGCGCGTGGTTCTGACCTAGCCGCCCTTGCGGCTGGCGATCGCCGCGGCGGCGATGTCGTCGGGCCAGGTCACCTGCGTCTGGGTCTGCGGGTTGAAGACGCCGCCTTCATACTGGGCAGCCTCGGCAGCGGCGATTTCCTCTGCCGTCAGGAACTCGCTTGGCTCGAGCGCGAACACGTCGAGCCCGCGGGTGATTTCCGTCCCGTAGATGCGTCCGTTATACCAGTAGGCGCTCCAGTATCCGCCAGTCACCAGCTGGTCCTCGTCTACCGGGCCGCGGTCGAAATAGGCGATCTCGACCGGATTGGCGCTGTCGGTGAAATCGATCACGCTGATGCCGCCCTGATACCAGGCCTGCACGAAGATATCGCGCCCCGGCACCGGGATGATGGACCCGTTATGCGCGACGCAGTTCTCCTTGTCGCCCTGCGGGGCCGGCAGCTTGTACGTGCTGCGGAACTGCAGGCTGCTGCCCTCCAGGTCGTAGATCGCATTCGCGCCCCATGTCATCGGGTCGCCGGCTTGGCAGCGCGGCCGCCCGCCGCCGCCCCATTCGTCGGTGAACAGCACCTTCGTGCCGTCATTGTTGAAGGTGGCGGAATGCCAGTAGGCAAATCCCTTGTCCGTCACGTCGGTCACGCGCACCGGCTTCATCGGGTCGCTGATGTCCATGACAATGCCATTGCCCGAGCACGCGCCCGCCGCGATGTTCTTCGCCGGGAACACGGTGATGTCGTGGCAGTGGTTCGTGGAGTTCGTCTCCTGCGTCGGGCTGCCATCGGGGTTGCGCCCGTGATCGCCGCCCCGCCACAGCGCCGCGATGTCGCCCGTCGCCGCATCGGCAAAGACGCGGGGGCTGTCGACCAGCCGGGCGGACGCGGGATCGGCCACGGGAATCTCGATAACGTCGATGCTGAACAGCGCCGTCTCGTCGCCCGCGGTGTCGAAGCAGCCTGCCAGTTCCTCGTTGTCGCGGACATAGGACGTGCCGGAATTGTAGAGCACGATGCGGTCTTCGTCGGCGCTCACGATCGAATGGGTGTGGCTGCCGCGGCAGGTCTGCACCTGTCCGACCTGACGCGGGCGCGATGCATCGGCGATGTCGAAGATACGGATTCCGCGGAAGCGTTCGTCGCTCACTTTGCCGGTCACGCCTTCCAGCCCGCAATCCTTGCGTGCGCGGCTGTCCTGCACGCTCATCACCAGCAGGTCGCCGACGACCGAGACATCGCCCTGCCCGCCGGGGCATACGACGGAGCTTACCAGCGCCGGCACGCCGTCCGCGGCGAGCCGGTAGATGTTGAAGCCGTGATAGCTACCGGCCACCATCAGGTCGCCGGAAAAAGCCATGTCGGTATTGGCGAAACTGAGCAGCGAGCCGCGCTCCCCGAACTGGGGCTTTTCTTCCTCATCCCCGGCATCCGCGCTGTCTGTCCTCTCCACTACGCCCTTGCCTTCTTCCTCGTCCTTTTTGGGCTTCTCGGGCTGGAGCTGCGCGGGGTTCGCCGGGTCGAAGAAACCGGCGGGCTTGGGCATGGCGGTGACGAGGCGCAGGCCGCTGATGGCCTCGCCAGCATCGCGAAAACCGGCCGCCAGCGTGGCGCGCGGATCGCTCGACAACCCGGCCAGGATCGCGTTCATCCGGTCGATCTCGTCGGTCTGGTCCTTCACCACGTCGTTGGTGAACTCGAACATCACCGGGTCGTAGGCGCTGCCTGGCGCATCGGTCAGGTCTTCCACCATTTTCAGCGCGCCCTTGTGATGTTCGATCATCAGGGTCAGGAACTGGCGGTCGAATTCGGTCCCGTTTGCCGCGGTGAGCGCGGCCATCTGCGCAGGCGTCGCCATGCCCTGCATCCTGTGCATCCCGCCATGTCCGGCATGATGCGCGTGACCCTGCATGTCGGACATCGCCATCATGCCTGCCATCGCGATCGGCTCGTCCCGGTCGTTCAACCAGTCGGTCATGAACGAGATTTCGTCCGCCTGCGTGTCGAGGATGCGCGCGGCGATCTTGGTCACCGCATCGTTGTTCGTCCGGTCGGGGACCAGTTCCGCCATGTCGACCGCCTGCCGGTGATGCACGATCATGCCCTGCATGAAGGCGACATCGGCGGGCGAATAGCTGGTGTCCGACAGGGCGGTCGCCTCTTCCGCCGTCAGGACGCGCGGCTCGGCCCCGGGCGCACCCGGGAGCAGGATGGGCGCGTTCTGCGCTGCGGCGATGGTGGACGTCGAAAGCAGCAGGCCGGCGGCCAGCGTGCGGGTGAAGGATGTCATGGTAATAGCTCCCCGAAATATATGGGCAGCAAAGAGCGGCATTCGCGCCCTCAGGTCAAGCGGGACGCAGGGCGCTGTCTGCGAAGGGCGATCACAGGTCTGCGAACGTCTCCCGCCGCGGGCCGAGATAGCCGAACAGGTAGGCCGCGACTTTCCGCATCTGGATCTCCTCCGCGCCTTCGGTAATCCGGTAGCGGCGGTGGTGGCGATAGATGTGCTCGAACGGCTTTTCCCGACTGTAGCCGATGCCGCCATGCACCTGCATTGCCCGGTCCGCAGCCTCGCAGACCAGCCGGTTCGCCCAGTAATTGCACATCGAGACCTTGTCGGAGAGATCCCTCTCAATTGCCTTGTGGTCCATCCGGTCCATGTCCCACGCGGTCTTGTAGATGAGCAGGCGGAGCATTTCGCACTGGGTCGCCAGCTCGACCAGCGGGAACTGGATCGCCTGGTTCTTTGCCAGTTCCTCGCCGAAGGGCTTGCGCTGGCGGGCGTAGCGCACACTCTCCTCCACACAATATTGCGCCGCGCCGAGGCTGCTGGCCGCCTGCCGAATACGGTTCTGGTGGACGAAGCTCTGCGCCAGCGACAGCCCGCGCCCCTCCTCGCCAAGGATTGCGCTGCCGGGCACCCACACGCCCTTCAGACAAAACCGCGCGTGGTCGGTCGGCATGTTGAAGGTCCAGACATATTCGTCGATCTCCAGCCCCTCGCTGGGATTGGGGACGAGGAAGCAGGTGATGCCTTTTGCATCGCCATCCTCGCCGCCGGTGCGGGCGAACAGGGCGACGTGGGTCGCGACTTGCATGCCCGTGATCCACATCTTGGCCCCGTCGATCCGCCAGCCGTCGATCCCGTCACGCGTCTCTCGCACCGCGACTGTATCCATGTGCGTGGCGTCGGAGCCATGGTCGGGCTCGGTCAGGCCGAAAGCGACGCGGCGTTTTCGCTCGAAGCCGCCGGTGATGAATTCGTGCCTTTGCGCCTCGGTCCCCCACTGGTCGAACATGGCGACGAAGGGGAAATTGCCGACGATCGAATGCTCGTTCTGCAAGTCGTTGTGCAGCCCCAGCCCGCGCTGGGCGAAGCGGTCGCGAATGACCGCCATCCACAGGTTCGATCCGTCCTTCCCGCCATATTCCTTCGGCGCGGAAAAGCGCCAGTGCCCCGCCGCATCGGCGCGGCTCGTGGCTTCGCGCAGCAGCGCCTCCCATTCCTCGTTCGGCAGTCCGTCGCGGTGCCAGTCGGTCCGCGCATCCTCGCGCCGGTGGTCGAAGAAGCGGTTGTTGTCGCCTTCGTGCTGGAGCGGCTCGATCTCGGCCTCGATGAAGGCGACGAGCTCGGCATAATAGTCTTCCAGTTCCTGCGGGATGGCGAAGTCCATGCGGTCAGTCCTCTCCGGTCCATTTCTTGCGCGCGACAGCGAGCGCGGGGTATCTGGGCGCATCGACTTCGGCCTTTGCCAGCGCGACACTGCGCAAATGCCAGAGAAGCGAAGGCGTGGAGAGCGACCGCTCTCCTGCCAGCAGCCGTTGCGCCAGATCGCGATCGAGATCGTGCGGCGCGGCCATGCTTTCCTCCCGTTCGATCATTCCGAGTGCGTTTCGGGCCACCGCAAGCTGAAAACGGTCATGCCCTTCCATCCGGTCCTTGATCGAAACGAGCCATTCGCTGATCGCGGCGGCAAGCTCGCCGAACCCGGCCTCCCCTTCCGGCAGCGGTTTGTAGCCGGGATGCTCGACTCGGTGGGCGCGCTCGCTTTCATCCGCCTCACTTTCCAGCAGCATCAGCAGGTCCAGTTCCTGCTCACTCGTCCGCCGCGAGATCACGGCCCGCTCCAGCGTGCGGTCCGCGCCGCTGCGCCAGGTCTCGCCCATCCGCAGGCAGCCAAGCGCCCACCAGACCGTGCGATAGACCATCCAGAATCGAAATCGGCCGGGGTCGACTGCGCGCCCGCCATTCGCTTCATACGCGTCGCAATACTCCTCGATACTGCCCAGCCCCAGCGCCTCCCGTTCGTAGCGCGAGAACCGCCACACAGCCATGCAGCCGAAAGCGAGGTCCTCGTGCCAGTCGCTCCAGTGCGCCAGTTCCCAATCGAGCACACCGGTCAGCCAGCCATCCTCCACCAGCAGATTGCCGACGCGGTAATCGCCGTGATTGAGCACCGGCTCCACAGGCGGCGGAACATTGTCCATCAGCCAGCGAATGCCGAGCGCGATGACGGGCCTGTCGCCCCCGGCAGCCTCGAACTGCTCGCGGAAAGCGGCGATGCCCTCGCGCGGGTCGAGCGTCGGCACGGAACCCGGAATGGCGGTCGCTGGCAAAGCATGGATACGTGCCAGCTGGGCTGCGCATTCGGCCAGGAGCCGGCCCGCTTCGCCGGTAGCCAATATGACCTTCGGATCGGGCGTGCCGGGCAGGGCGCGCATGACGAAGCCCGAACCGATCCCGTCGGCAGGCTCCAGCTCCGCCACAACTTCGGGCGCGCTCACCCCTCCGGCATGGGCTGCGCGGATGACTGCGGCCTCCACATCGTGTCCGAAGGGGCGATCGGCCATGAAGGCCTCGCTGGGGGAACGGCGCAGGACGTAGCTTTCTTCGCCGGCGTCGAACCGCCAGCTTTCCATCGTGGCCCCGCCCGTCAGCCTTTTCAGCGGACCCGGCGGGCCCAGTCCGGCCCGTGCCGCCACGCGGGCCAGCCCTTCTGCCAGATCGCTATCCCTGTCTCCCATCGGTGGCAGTGGTCGCATTCCCCGCCACCTTTATCAACGCAACAATTCGCAGCCTCGCTCGTTGGGACAGGGAAAAGGAGAGACGACACTCATGAAAATACCCCACAATGCCCATGTCGCCATTGCCGATGGCGAACGCTTCATCTTCACCCGCAATACCGGGCAGATTTTCGAGCCGAAGCTGGAGAAGCTGGAAGAACCCAGCCTGTCGGCGAGCAATTACAGCGCCGGCGTGAAGCACCAGGACGATGCCGGCCAGGACAAGGGCACCAGTACCCAGCTCGACGAACTGGCCCACGGTGCCGCCGTTGCCGAATGGCTCAACGAGAAGGCGGTGGCAGGCGAGATCAGCGAACTGGTAGTGGTCGCCGACCCCAAGACGCTGGGCGAGATGCGGCGGCACTATCACTCGGAACTGGAGAAGCGGCTGGTCGGAGAAGTCGACAAGACCGTGACCGGCGAGACGCTCGACAAGATCGGCGAGATCCTGGCCAACAGCTAAAAGGCTTTTTCGATGTCCTGCATGTGCGGCGTGATCGATCCGTCGCACATGCAGAGTCGTTCATCGCATCAGGAGCCCGTCCGGACCCGAAACAGGCTTGCAGGAGCGCGCGCGAAAGTCTGTTAAGCATTTGCCAACCATGGCTTAGCTACGTTCCGGACCCTATGAAACGCGTTCTCTTTTCCCTCGCCGTATCCCTCGCCGCCTTTACCGGCCTTGCCGCCGCACCGGCCTCTGCCCAGACCACCAATCTCGAAGCTGCCTTCGATAATACGTTCGGCACCGAGGTGCGTGCGCCGCAGAGTTTCAGCGCCGTCTACGATACCGCGCTGGAACGCCGCATTGCGCAAATCGCGGACGGTTCGGATGGACGAATCGGGGTCGCCGCGCTCGACCTCAGCACGGGCGAGGAAGTCATGGTGCTGGCCGACCAGCGCTTCCCCATGGCCTCGACCAGCAAGATCGCGGTTGCCGCAACCTTCCTCGAAGGCGCGGAGCAGGGGCGGTGGAGCCTGTCGAGCGAATTCCCGCTTCTCATTCCGCTTCGCTCGGCGAAGTACAGCTCGCCCACCGCGCCCGTGCGCAAGGGCAATTACATGGCTGCACGCGACCTGATCGAGATCATGATCACGCGGTCGTCCAATACCGCCACCGACGCCCTGCTGGACGTAGTCGGCGGCCCGCGGGCCGTGAACGCCTGGGCCTATCGCAACGGTTTCCGCAATTTCAGCATCGATCGCGACATCGCGACGCTGGTGCGGGACGACGGCGAATACGACCCGGCGACCTATATCGACATGCGCGACAGCGCGACGCCGCGCGATATCGTGCGGATGCTGGCGGCGCTGAACAATGGCGGTGTCCTGTCGGATGCCAGCCGCAGCGTCATCCTCGGTTCCATGAGCCGCACGCGGACGGGCAAGCGGCGGATTCCGGCGCTGATGCCTGCCGGGGCCGAAGTGATGCACAAGACCGGTTCGCTCAACAACACGTCGAGCGATGTCGGCATCATCCGCGGTCCCAATGGCCGCTCCATAGCGGTCGCCATCTATGTGACCGGACAGGGGGCGAAGCTGAACCGCGAACGCAAGATCGCGGAGATCGCGCGCGCCCTTTATGACGGCATGGTCGCCCGGCCCGGCCGCAACTGGACCGGTGCAACCTATCCGGGCGGCTGACCGGACACGAACGCAGGCCGGCACCCCGACGCCGGCTCGGCAAATGGACATAAAGAAAGGGCGGCGCCTCGCGGCACCGCCCTTCTTGTTTTCCCGAAAGGGAAGCGCGCTTAATCAGCAGCAGCTTCTTCTTCGGTTTCGCCTTCCATGGCAGCTTCTGCTTCGACAGCAGCTTCTTCAGCGCCTGCTTCGGCGTCTGCAGCCATTTCTTCAGCACCGGCTTCGGCGTCAGCCATTGCGTCTTCGGTGCCTTCAGCCATTGCGTCCATGTTGGCTTCGGTGTCAGCCATGGCGCCTTCGGCGGTTGCTTCTGCAGCGTCCTGCGTGCCTTCCGAACAAGCGGCAAGGCTGAGAGCTGCGGTAGCAGCGGCGACGAGTGCAATCTTACGCATATTAATTTCCTTACTCTGTCGAGTGGTTAGACCACCCGGCCCGGTGTCGGGCCTGGTAGAGAAACCTCCCCCACATGGGCGGCTTCGAATCCCTAAATAGTGGCGGCTTTGTGGCAGCGCAAGCCTTTTTGCCATAATTCGCCACATTCTTGCCTTAATCTGCGCCGGGATGTCCCATTTCCGCCGCTTTTCCGCCATCATTGCGCGCGCCCGCATCCTATGTCCAGGAAGGCACATCGTCCGTTCGCGCCGCCCGCAACACGAAATGCGGCTGACCTTCTTCCCCTGCGCTGCTAGCAGGGCGGCATGTCCGATAAACAGCATCTCTACCTGGTGGACGGTTCCGCCTATATCTTCCGCGCCTATCACCGGCTGCCCCCGTTGACCAACCCGGAAGGCACGCCGGTAGGCGCGGTCTATGGCTATACCACCATGCTGTGGAAGCTGGCCGACGACCTCGACAAGGCGGACGGGCCCACGCATCTCGCGGTCATCCTGGACAAATCCAGCCACTCGTTCCGCAACGAGATCTACAGCGAATACAAGGCCAACCGGCCCGACCCGCCAGAGGATCTGGTCCCCCAGTTCCCGCTGATCCGCGATGCCACCCGCGCTTTCAGCCTCCCCTGCATCGAGGAACCCGATGTGGAGGCCGACGACATGATCGCCAGCTACGCCCGGGCTGCCGCTGCGAAGGGCTTCGACGTCACCATCGTCAGTTCGGACAAGGACCTGATGCAACTGGTCGGTCCCGGCGGCGACGGCATCGGCGCAATCGACATGCTCGACACGATGAAGAGCGCGCGCATCGGGACGGAGGAAGTCGAGGAGAAATTCGGTGTCGGCCCCGAACTGGTGGGCGACGTGCTGGCCCTGATGGGCGATTCGGTCGACAATATCCCGGGCATTTTCGGGGTCGGGCCGAAAACCGCGACCAAGCTGATCCAGGAACACGGATCGCTGACCGGCGCTCTGGATGCCGCCGCCGACATGAAGAAGAGCAAGCTGAAGGAACGCCTGCTCGAACACCGTGCCGATGCGGAGCTGAGCCGGGTGCTGGTGACGCTGAAGCAAGACTGCCCGCTCCCCGTTCCGCTGGAAGACATGAAGCTCGACGGGGTGCCCGAAGGTCCGCTGGCCGATTTCCTCGAGACCCATGGTTTCACCAGCCTTCTGCGGCGGCTGGACGCAGGCTCGGGCAGTCCCGATCGCAAGAACGATCTCAATCCCGTGAAGGCGGACAAGAAGGGCGCCGATGCTGCGCCCGCCGGCGATCGGCAGCCTTTGCCCGACTGGCCCGCGATCGACCGCGACGCCTACGAAACCGTACAGACGCGCGAGCGGCTGGATCACTGGATCGAGAAAGCATTCGCCGCCCGCGAAATCGCCGTCGATACCGAAACCAGCGCGCTCGACGCGATGCAGGCGGACCTTGTCGGGGTGAGTCTGTGCACCGGGGCGGGCGAGGCGTGCTACATCCCGCTTGCCCATCACAATGTCGATGGCGGCGGCAGCGACATGTTCGCCGAACGGCCCGAACAGGTGCCGCTGGACGAAGCGCTGGCCGCGCTCAAGCCGCTGCTGGAAAGCGACGCGGTCCTGAAGATCGGCCAGAACATCAAGTACGACCTGAACGTCCTGGCGCGCCACGACATCCACGTCGCCCCGATCGACGACACGATGATCGTCAGCTTCGCGCTGGATGCCGGCCGCGCGGAAAGCGGCATCGGCGGCGGCCACGGGATGGACGAACTGGCCCAGCGCCATCTCGGCCATACCTGCATGACCTTCAAGGAGGTGTGCGGTACCGGCAAGAAGCAGATACCCTTCGGCGACGTGCCGCTGGACAAGGCCACCCGATACGCGGCGGAGGATGCCGAGGTGACCTGGCGACTGCACCGGCACCTGAAGCCGCGCCTGCCGATAGAAGGCGGGACGAAGATATACGAGCGGGTCGATCGCCCGCTGATCCCCGTCGTCGCGCGGATGGAACGCGAAGGCATCAAGGTCGATCGCTCCCGCCTCGCCAGGCTGTCGGAGGAATTCGCCAGCCAGACCGCGAGCCTGGAAAAGGACATCCACGAGATCGCTGGCGAGGAATTTTCCGTCGGCAGTCCGAAGCAGCTGGGCGACATCCTGTTCGACAAGATGGGATACAAGGGCGGCAAGAAAGGCAAGAGCGGCCAGTATTCGACCGACCAGAGCGTTCTGGAAAAGCTCGACGCGCAAGGGGCGGACATTGCGAAGAAGGTGCTGGAATGGCGCCAACTGACCAAGCTTCGCTCCACCTATACCGAGGCGTTGCAGGCGGCCATCAATCCCGATACCGGACGCGTGCATACCAGCTACAGCCTCGTCGGCGCGCAGACCGGGCGACTGTCCAGCACCGATCCGAACCTGCAGAACATCCCCATCCGCACGCCCATTGGCCGCCAGATCCGCGAGGCATTCGTGCCCGAGGACGGCAATGTCCTGCTGGCCGCCGATTACAGCCAGATCGAATTGCGGCTGGCAGCGCACATGGCCGATGTCGACGCGCTGAAGGACGCTTTCGAGAAGGGCGAGGACATCCACAACCGCACCGCGCAGGAAATGTACGGCGACGTCACCCGCGATACCCGTGCGCAGGCGAAGACGATCAACTTCGCCATCCTCTACGGCATCTCGCGTTGGGGCCTCGCCGGGCGGCTGGGGGTCGAGGCGGACGAGGCACAGGCCATGATCGACCGCTATTTCGAACGCTTTCCCGGTATCAAGAACTACATCTCCGAAACGCTGCTATCGGTCCGCGAACGCGGTTATTCAGAGACGCTATTCGGTCGCAAGACATGGTTCCCCCGCATCGCGTCGAAGAACCAGACGGAGAGGCAGGGAAGCGAACGCGCCGCGGTCAATGCGCCGATTCAGGGGACGAGCGCCGATATCATCAAGCGGGCGATGGCGCGCATGCTGCCTGCCCTGGCGGATGCCGGCCTGAACGATGTCCGCATGCTGCTGCAGGTGCACGACGAACTGGTGTTCGAACTGCCCGAAGGCGATGTCGCGGCAGCTTCCCCGGTCATCGAGCGGGTCATGGCGGAAGCGGCGCTGCCCGCCGTCGAACTCAGCGTGCCACTGGGGATCGAGATCGGGACCGGGGCAAGCTGGGATGCCGCGCACTGACGACGCGCTGCATCGCGGGCGTTGAACCGCGCTGCCCCGTTCCATAAGTGACGGGAATGTTCGAAAAGCTCAATCCCGCCAACTGGCAGGTGCCGACCGAAGCCGCCCTGGAGGCAGGCGTGGTGCTGGTGCTGGCCCTGGCCATCGCCTATCTTCTCTACCGCGTCATTTTCGCGATTCTGGGCCGACTGGTGGCCGTCGACCGCAATGGCAGCAGCGCGGTGATCATCGACAAGCTTCGCAAGCCCGTAAAATGGGCGATGCTGGCCATGTCCGTCACCCTCGCAGCGGAAAGCAACGCCTGGCTCGGCAGCTTCTGGGAACCGGTCGCGCGCTTCGTGCGGCCTGCCATCCTGGGCTGGATCGCCTACACCGTGGTGAAAGCCATGGCCGCCGCGCTGGAAATGCGGCTGGAGGCGAGCGACGATCCCGTGGCCACGCGCAGCCGCCGGACGCGGATCGCCATTCTCTCGCGCACGGCGACCGTTGCCATCGTCGTCATCACGGTCGGCCTGATGCTGCTGGATGTGCCGGGCGTACGGGACATTGGCACGACGCTACTCGCTTCGGCAGGTCTGGCCGCCCTGGCCATCGGCGCTGCGGCGCAGCCGGCCCTGAAGTCGCTCATCGCGGGCCTTCAGATGGCGATCACCGAGCCGGTCCGCATCGGCGACCTGGTGGTGGTCGACGGACACACGGGCCGGGTCGAGGAAATCAAGATGAGCTTCGTCACCGTGCGCACGTGGGACGAGCGACTGGTGATCGTGCCGACCAGCGAGTTTCTCGACAAGAGCTTCGAGAACTGGTCGCGCCGCGACGAATCGCTCACCGGCCCGGTCTTCCTCCATCTCGACCCGATTGCCGATGTCGCCGCGATCCGGGCCGAATTCCTGCGTTTCGTCGAGGGGCACGAACTGTGGGACAAGAGGACCGCAGGCGCGCTGCTGACAGAAGCCTATCCGGAATCGAAGGAAATGCGCCTCGCGATGAGTGCGAATACGATCGGCGATCTGTTTGCCCTGCGCTGCGATGTTCGCGAGCACATGATCGAGTGGCTCAACCTGACCCAGCCCGAGGCGCTGATCCGCCACCGGCTGGAAGTTCCGGGCGGCCATGCGAAGGCGAACGAACCGGGCGAACCCTGAGGGCCCGCCCGCATTCGCACCGGAAAGCCGTAGCCTAGCCGGCCTGGTCGGTCGTATCCCCGTGCTTCTTCGCACGGGTGCTTTCGACCATGCCCTCATGCACGAAGCCGATCGGCATGGCTTCCGCCGCCCGCTTCTTCAGCTCGCCGCGCATTTTCTTGTATTCCGCCTCCATCTTGGAGGTCACGGTTGCACGGCTGTCCTCCAGCGCCTCGGTGAAGTCGGCGGCGGAGACTTCGGTCACCTCCGTACCTTCCCGGTGCAGCGCGTTGAGGCCGGCGCGGCGGACCACGTCTTCGAGGTCGGCGCCGGTGAAGCGGTCCGTCTTCGCGGCCACTTCGCCGAGGTCGACATCCGCTGCCAGGGGCATTTCCGAGGTATGAATGCCCAGGATCTGCTCGCGCCCCTTTCGGTTCGGCGTGCCGACATAGACCAGTTCGTCAAACCGGCCCGGCCGCAGCAGCGCGGGATCGACCAGCGTGGGCCGGTTGGTCGCACCGATTACGACGACGGACTGCAATTCCTCCAGACCGTCCATCTCCGCCAGCACCGTATTGACCACGCGGCCCGTCACCTGCGGCTCCATCCCGGACGAACCGCGGGCAGGCACGAGGCTGTCGATCTCGTCGATGAAGACGACGCACGGAGCGACGGCGCGGGCGCGCTGGAACATCTTGGCGATCTGCTGCTCGCTCTCGCCATACCATTTGGACAGCAGGTCGGAGCTCTTCATCGAGATGAAGTTCGCCTCCGCCTCCTTCGCGACCGCCTTCGCCAGCAGGGTCTTGCCGGTGCCGGGCGGGCCGTAGAGGAGGAAACCCTTGGCCGGACGGATACCGAGCCTGCGGAACGCCTCCTGGTTCTTCAGCGGAAGCTCGATGCCTTCTTTCAGCTTCTCGATCGACTCGTCCACGCCGCCGATATCGTCCCAGCCGACCTGCGGCACCTGGACCATCACCTCGCGCATGGCGCTGGGCTGAATACGCTTGAGGGCGGAGAGGAAATCCTCGCGGGTCACGCACAGGTCCTCGAGAACCTCCGGCGGGATGGTCCGCTCGTCGAGATCGATGCGCGGCATGATCCGGCGCACGGCGTCGATCGCCGCCTCACGGGCCAGCGCGGCAATATCCGCGCCGACGAAGCCGTAGGTCATCCGCGACAATTCCTTCAGATCGACCCTGTCGCCGAGCGGCATGCCGCGCGTGTGGATGCCGAGGATTTCGCGGCGGCCGCTTTCGTCGGGCACACCGATAACGATTTCCCGGTCGAAGCGGCCCGGTCGGCGCAAGGCCTCGTCGATGGCATCGGGGCGATTGGTAGCGGCGATCACCACTACGTTGACGCGCGCTTCCAAGCCGTCCATCAGGGTCAGGAGCTGTGCGACCAGGCGTTTTTCTGCCTCGCCGCTGACCTGGCTGCGCTTGGGCGCGATGGAGTCGATTTCGTCGATGAAGACGATCGCCGGCGCGTTCTGCGCCGCCTGTTCGAACACTTCGCGCAGGCGCTTCTCGCTCTCGCCATAGCCCGACCCCATGATTTCCGGGCCGTTGATGATAGAGAAATCGGCATCGCTTTCATTGGCAACGGCCTGCGCCAGCCGCGTCTTGCCGGTTCCGGGCGGGCCATGCAGCAACACGCCCTTGGGCGGATCGACACCGAGGCGGGTGAACAGCTCGGGATAGCGCAGCGGCAGTTCGACCATTTCGCGCAATTGCTGGATCGTATCATCAATGCCGCCGACATCGTCGTAATTCACGACAGCACGCGCATCGCGCGGCGCCTCGAACTCGGCACGCAGCTCGACCTCGGTATTCTCGTCGATATGGACGATACCCTTGGGCGTAGTGGAATGGACGGACAGGCGGATCTGGGTCAGCGCATAGGCCGGCGCGTTGAACATGCGGCGCACTTCGGGCGGCATGTTCTGGACCGGCTGCTGCCCGGTTGTCGCGACGAGATCGCCCGCCAGTACCGGCTTGCGGAAGAAATTGCGCTTCAGCGCCTGAGTCGGGCCCTGCAGGCGCATTTCGCGGCTGGCGGGCGCGAAAACGACGCGGGTCGCAGGCTTCGATTCGGCAGCACGAATGACAACATGCTCGCCCGAGCCGGCCTCGGCATTGCCGCGCTGGAGGCCATCGAGCCGGACCACTTCCAGCGACTGATCCTCGTCATAGGCGGGCATGGCGATTGCGACGGTAGGACGCTTGCCCTCGATCTCGACGACGTCGCCTTCGGTGATGCCCAGGGCCTGGAATGCGGAACGCGGCATGCGGGCGATGCCCTGCCCCGATTCCTCCTGCCTGGCCGCTGCCACCTGCAGTCTCACCTGCTTCTGTTCGACTGCCGTATCCGCGTCGGCCATGCTTTCTCCTGTGCTTCGCTCAACATGATGCGAGACGCCTAGCTAGGAGTGCCCCGCCCAGCTTTCAAATGACCGAACATCGCAATCGGTCCTGCGACGACGGGAGCGGGCAAGAAAAAAGCCCGGCTGGATAAACCGGCCGGGCTTGAAAAGTTTGGGAGAGGATGCCTGTAAGGCCTGCCCTATGTGCAGTGCAGCATGATTTTGTGCAAGTGCGAAAGGGGCATGATCTGTTGCAAAATACGCAACACTAGAGCTTCAGCTTAGCTGGACTCGAGAATTCCGCACATGGTGCCGAAGGGGTGACAGAATCATGCGCGGCTCCTATTGCCCGATGCCGAAACGCCACCTGCTTGCACGAGGCCCGATGAACAAGCTCTATCCCGATGCCGCCGCTGCCCTCGAGGGCGTCCTCCAGGACAACATGCTGATCGCCAGCGGGGGCTTCGGCCTGTGCGGCATCCCGGAACGCCTGCTGGACGCGATCCGCGACAGCGGGGTGACCGGCCTCACCTTCGCCAGCAACAATGCCGGGATCGACAATGAAGGGATCGGCAAGCTGCTGCGCACGAAGCAGGTTGCGAAAATGATCAGTTCCTATGTCGGCGAGAACAAGGAATTCGAACGCCAGTTCCTGTCAGGCGAACTGGAAGTCGAGTTCTGCCCGCAAGGCACGCTGGCAGAGCGGATGCGCGCAGGCGGGGCAGGCATCCCCGGCTTCTACACGAAGACCGGCGTCGGCACCCAAGTGGCCGAAGGCAAGGAGGTGAAGCAGTTCGACACCGGCAACGGGCCTGAGGATTATATCCTTGAGCACGGTCTGTTTGCCGACCTTTCCATCGTGAAGGCATGGAAGGCGGATGAAACGGGGAACGTCGTGTTTCGCAAGACGGCGCGCAACTTCAACCAGCCGGCCGCGACCTGCGGGAAGGTCTGTGTCGTCGAGGTCGAGGAGATCGTGCCGGCCGGCTCGCTCGACCCCGATCACATCCACCTGCCCGGCGTATTCGTCCAGCGCATGATCGTGGGCGCGCCCTACGACAAGAAGATCGAATTCCGCACGGTGCGCGAACGCGAGACTGCCTGAGTTCGCCATGTCCCAGGCCACCTTGCCCCGGATTGTCGCTGCGACCATCGCGGCTTCCTTCCTATCCGGCTGCGCAGCGGCGTTGATCCCGGTCGCTGCCGGATCGATCATGGCCACCCGCGGCCAGCAGGAGCAGGCGACGGCTGCCGCGACCGAACAAGGTATCGCACAATACGCTGGCGTGAATGCCACAACTCTCGCACCGGCGTCCTGTATCGGCATGGTTGCGATGGAGGAAAGCGGACATACCGAAACGCCGGAAGTCGTCGCCGATGGCGCGGCGATGGGATCATCGGTCGACAGCGCCGCCACCGCGCCCGCTAAGCCAGTGTATGATGCGTTTTTCGGCGCTGCCTTAGCCCAGGCAATCGGCGGGGCCGGAACGGGCGACGCGCGGCAGTCCGCAATGCTGCTCAATCCGCACAGGCTGGACGCCGAACTGACCGATTGCGGCGATCAGCCATCCGCCGTGTTGCTCGACATGGATCCCGTGGACGCGCTCGCCCCGCTTGCAAACACGCAGCGAAACAATCCCCATCTTGGACGGGCCCTTGCTGGCCTCAGGGACCGTGATGTGGAAGTGCTCTGGATTACCGGCCATACGGCGGATCGCGCGGGCGCGGTGCGCCGCAGCCTTTCAGCCGCGGGCCTGGATGTATCGGGACAAGACACGCTGGTAACGATGCGTTATCCAACGGATCGGAAGCAGACCAGGCGCAGGGACCTGGCTGAGGATTATTGTATCCTGGCAATGCTCGGCGACGAGAAAGCCGATTTCGATGAACTTTACGACCATCTGCTTCGCCCGGAATCCGCTGCTCCTCTGCAGCGCCTGATCGGAACGCGGTGGTTCATCGCCCCCAACCCAATCGACTGAAAGACGGATAGTCATGACTGACACACACGGATGGACCCGCGACCAGATGGCAGCCCGCGCGGCGCAGGAACTCGAGGACGGCTACTACGTCAATCTGGGCATCGGCATCCCGACGCTGGTCGCGAACCATATTCCCGACGGCATGCAGGTCACGCTGCAGTCGGAAAACGGGATGCTCGGCATCGGGCCCTTTCCCTATGAGGGGGAGGAAGACCCGGACCTGATCAATGCGGGCAAGCAGACGATCAGCGAACTGGACCACAGCGCGTATTTCGACAGCGCAACCAGCTTTTCGATGATCCGCGGGGGCCATATCGACCTGACCGTGCTGGGCGCCATGGAAGTGGCCGAGAACGGCGATATCGCCAACTGGATGATCCCGGGCAAGATGATCAAGGGCATGGGAGGCGCCATGGACCTCGTCGCGGGCGTGAAGAAGATCATCGTGGTCATGGATCACAATGCGAAGGACGGCAGCCCGAAATTCATTCCCGAATGCACGCTGCCGCTGACCGGCACGAACGTGGTCGACATGATCATCTCGAACCTCGGCGTCTTCCAGCGTCAGAGCCATGACGGTCCCTTCCGCCTGATAGAGCTGGCGCCGGGCGTCACGGCCGATGAAGTGGCAGAGAAGACGACGGCGCATTACGAAACGGCGTTGGCCGTGGCCGCCTGACATAGGCTTGCCGGCTTCCTGCAGCGCGTTTCACCTGCCGCGGTCCCTTGACCCGGTGACGATGGTGGCACAATCGGCCAGACCATGTGGCTCGATAAACCGCGCAATCCGAATGCCCCGCTCGCCGGGCTGAAAGTCCTCGAACTCGCACGCGTGCTCGCCGGGCCGTGGGTGGGGCAGACGCTGGCCGATCTGGGGGCCGACGTCATCAAGGTCGAAAGCCCGGAGGGCGACGGAACCCGCCAGTGGGGCCCGCCGTGGATCGAGCACGATGGCGAACGTTCCGCTGCCTATTATCACGCGGCGAACCGCGGCAAGCGGTCCATCGTGGCAGACTTTCGCGACACAGCCGACCTCGACCGCGTTCGTACCCTGGCCGCCGGGGCCGACGTGCTGGTCGAGAACTTCAAGACCGGCAGCCTGACGAAATTCGGGCTCGACTACGCATCTCTATCGGCGGCCAATCCTGGGCTCGTCTACTGCTCGGTGACCGGATTCGGCCAGACCGGGCCGCGCGCCCACGAGGCAGGCTACGACTTCGTGATACAGGGCATGAGCGGCTTCATGGCGCTGACCGGCGAACCGGACGGGCAGCCGATGAAAATGGGCATCTCCATCTCCGACCTCACCTGCGGTCTGTATTCGGTCATCGGCATCCAGGCGGCGCTCGCGATGCGGGAGCGCACCGGACGCGGGCAGCATGTGGACATGGCACTGCTCGATTGCTCGGTTTCACTGCTGGCAAGCCAGGCCATGCACCTGTTTGCGACAGGCCAGAATCCGCCGCGCATGGGCAATGAGCACGCGCAGGTCAGCGCCTATGGCGTCTTCCCGGCCAGCGACGGACAGATCGTCCTCGCCCCGGCCAATGACGGCCTGTTCCGCAAGACCCTGAAAGTCCTGGGGCGCGAGGACCTGCTGGAGGACGACCGGTTCACGACGAACGAGGGCAGGCTCGCCAACAGGGACCAGCTGGACCGCATCATCGCGGAGGCAACGCGGCCCCGGACCCGGTCCGACCTCCTCGCCGCCTGCGCGGAGGCAGGCGTGCCTGCCGGTCCTATCAATGACATCGACCAGGTTTTCAGCGATCCGCAAATCATGGACCGGGGCATGAAGATCGAACTGGATGGCGTTGCGGGCGTGCGTAGTCCCTTCGCGTTTTCGGGCGCCGAACTGGCGCTGGACACTCCCTCACCCGCTCACGGGAAGCACGATTAGGACAAGGGCCGGCGCTGCTATTCCCTGACCGCTCCTGCGATTTCTGTAATTACAGAAACAACGAACGGAGCGAGTCGTCATGCCGATGCAGGATATTCCCGAAGTCCGCGCCTTCGTTCTCCATTGGGGGGAGATGGGCAGCGAATGGGGGGTCAACCGCTCCGTCGCCCAGATCCACGCCCTGCTCTATCTTTCGGACCGCCCGCGTCACGCGGAGGAAATCTGCGAGACACTGGGTCTGGCGCGTTCCAATGTCTCGAGCGGGCTGAAGGAACTGCAATCCTACCAGATCGTGCGACGGGTCCATGTCGAGGGCGATCGACGCGATCACTTCGTCGCGGACACCGACCTTTGGAATATGTTAATGAAGATCGCTGCGGAGCGAAAGCGCCGCGAAATCGACCCGACGATCCAGCTGCTCGGCGAGCTTTCGAAGAGCCTCGCACAGCGGGACGATGTCGCTCCGCATGTGCGCGAACGGATCGAGCGCATGCACGATTTCATCGGCAATCTTTCGAACTGGTACGCCGATGTGCGCCGCCTGCCCAAGTCCACGCTGATTACCCTGATGAAGCTGGGGGGCAAGGTCGCAAGGCTCCTACCCGGCGGTGGGAAGAGCGGCACGTAGTCCCGAACCCCTGACAGCAAGGAGCACCCACGACAGAACCGCGAGCATCTATTTCAAATTACAGAAATAACAGGAGCAACTTATGTATCTCGTCCCGGCCTATATCGCCTACCTGCTTATCAGCGTCGGCCTGACCATCTGGGTGGCGCGGACCCTGTCGAAGAACGGCATCGTCTTCCTGAAGGAGTGCTTCGGGCATGACGCCATGCTGGCCCGTTCGACCAACCACCTTCTGGTCGTGGGCTTCTACCTGGTGAATCTCGGCTGGATCCTCCTGACCCTGCGGTTCGGAGACGCGCCCGAAAGCGTCGCGGGGACCATCCGGTTCCTGTCCAGCAAGATCGGGCTGGTCGTCGTCGTCCTCGGCATCATGCACTTCTTCAACATGAACGCCGTCGCCAAGTTCGGCCGCAAGGTGGGCGAATGGCTGCGCGAGGACAGCTACGGCAATCCTGTAGGCCCGCAGGCACCCGGCGTCGCATTAGGCTGACGTCCTGCGACCCGAAATGAAAAGGGCGGCCCGATCAGGCCGCCCTTTCTTTCATGAACCGACTGCGGCCTTGAGGTCGCCGACCAGATCGGTCCGTTCCCACGGGAAATGATCGCCCTCCGAGGTCCGGCCGAAATGGCCATAGGCCGCGCTCTTGCGATAGATCGGCTTGTTGAGCCCCAGATGTTCGCGGATGCCGCGCGGGGTCAGGCCGCCAAGCGCCTCGATCGTCCCGATGGCGTTTTCCAGCGCCTCGTCCGAAACCGTGCCGCTTCCGTGCGTATCGACATAGAGCGAGAGCGGCTTCGACACGCCGATCGCATAGGCCAGCTGGATGGTGCAGCGCGTCGCGAGGCCCGCCGCCACGATGTTCTTGGCAAGATAGCGCGTGATATAGGCGGCGGAGCGGTCGACCTTGGTCGGATCCTTGCCCGAAAACGCGCCGCCGCCATGCGGGGCCGCGCCGCCATAGGTATCGACGATGATCTTGCGACCAGTCAGCCCGGCATCCCCGTCGGGCCCGCCGATCTCGAAGGCACCGGTGGGGTTGATGTGCCATTCGGTCGTGTCGCTGAGCCACCCTTCCGGCAGGATCGCGGCGACCACGCCCTTCACGTATTTCTTCAGCTCGGCTTCTTTCTCGCCCTCGTGATAGCCCTTCGCATGCTGGGTCGAGACGACAACCGCGGTGCATTCGACCGGCTTGCCGTTCTCGTAGCGCAGCGAAAGCTGGCTTTTCGCGTCCGGCTCGAGGAACGGCGCCGTGCCGCTTTTCCGATCGGCGGCGAGCTGTTCGAGGATCTTGTGGCTGTAATCGAGGGTCGCCGGCATCAGGTCCGGCGTCTCGTCGCAGGCAAAGCCGAACATGATGCCCTGGTCCCCGGCACCCTCGTCCTTGTTACCGCTGGAATCGACGCCTTGCGCAATTTCGACCGACTGGCCGTGCAGGTGGTTCTCGAAGGTCAGCGTCTCCCAGTGGAAACCTTCCTGCTCGTACCCGATCTCGCGCACGGTGCGGCGAACGACCTTCTCGATCTCTTCCTTCGCGCCCGGCGCCCAGCCGCCGTTCTCGCGCCATTCTTCCTTCTTGGCATTATACATCGGGGCACAGCGGATTTCTCCGGAAAGAATGACGCGCTGCGTCGTCGTCATCGTTTCGCAGGCTACGCGCGATTCCGGATCCTTCGCCAGCATGAGGTCCACGATGGCATCGGAAATCTGGTCCGAAACCTTGTCGGGATGCCCCTCGGATACGCTTTCGGAGGTGAAGAGATAATTGCTGCGCATGAAGTCGGGAGCCTCAATATAAAGAAAGCTTTATGTGTTTGAGACGGACTTAGCCACGCGTACGCCGCCTTGCAACCGACGAGGCCGCGTATGCCGCCCCGATCAGGACGAGCGCCCACAGGATGGCGAGCGCATTGCCCATGCGGGAAAACAGGGTCGGCGACTTCGCCGGCGGCACGAACCCTTCCATCCGGTCCAGCACGCCCGGACCCAGATGGTCGCGAACGACTCCGTCCGCATCGATCACCGCGCTGATCCCCGTGGTGGTCGAACGCAGGACCGGCAGGCCTTCCTCGATCGCCCTCATCCGTGCCTGTGCAAGGTGTTGCGGCGGCCCCCAATAGCTGAACCAGCCGTCATTGGACGGGTTGAAGATATAGTCCGGCCGATTGCCGCGCTCCGTCACCTGCCCGCTGAACACGATCTCGTAGCAAATCTGCACCCCGACGCGGCCAAATCGGCCGAAATCCTGCGTCGCCGGCCCCGGGCCGGGGATGAAATCGATAGTGCCTGCGACGAGCCGGGAAGCGCCAAGCGGCTCCAGCAACCAGCGAAGGGCAAGATATTCTCCGTAAGGCACGAGATGCGCCTTCGCGTAACTGCCGATCAGTTCGCCCTCGCTGTCGATCGCGGTCACGGCATTGTAGGCCCCCGTCGCTTTCGGAGCGCCGTCCACCGTTTCGATCCGCAGGTCCTGTGCACCTGTCAGCAGCAGGCTGTTTTCCCCGATGACGTTACCGATCCGCTGGCGGGCGTAGTCGGGATCGGCCTGCGCGGTGGTCGCCGCGTAATAGCGCGCCGGATAGCCGGGTCGCAGGTAGTCAGGCAGCCCGGATTCCGGCCACAGAACGATGCGCGGCTCTGCGTCGTCCTCCCGTGCGGAAAGCGCGGCCAGGGTCAGGAAGGCCGGTTCGTATTGTCTGGGATCGTTCAGTTCGGCCTGGTCGAGATCGGGCTGGACCAGCGTGTAGCGCAGGGTCCCTTCCGCAGCGTCGTTCCCACCTGGCAGGTACATCCCCGCAGCAAGGAGGGCAGACCCGCCAGCGAGCCAGGCCCAGCGCCGCTGATAGGCGAAGAGCACGAGCCATGCGCCGAACAGGACAACCATACCGGACAGGGCATAAGTCCCCAGCCACGGCAGGAGCGAAGCCCAGCCGGGCCGGTCGAGCGGTCCGAGCAATGTCAGCCCGAGCGGCGGCCACGGATAGCCGGTAAAAACCCAGCTACGCAGCCACTCGGTAACGATCCACGCAGCGGCGAAGGCAAGGACGAAGACGTTGGCGCCTCGGCCCCGCGTCGCCCGCCAGGCTGCAAGCGCTGCCAGCGCGGGATAGATTGCAAGATAGACGCAGAGCAAAGGCACCGCGATCCAGCCCAGGAAAGCGGGCATTTCGCCCTGGTGGGTAAACGCCGTGGCGATCCAGTTGTTCGCCACCGAAAGATGCGACCAGCCCCAGAGCCAGCCGATCAGGGCGGCCCGCTTCCAGCTTGCCGCGCTCCACACGAGGAAGCCCAGCAGGCCAATCGCAAGCAGCGCCAGGGGCCACAGGCCGTAAGGCGGGTAGCCGAAGGCGCCCACCGCGCCCGCAGCTATGGCTGTTAGGCGCGGATAGCGGACGAAGATTGCGGGAAGTGCGCGCGGCGCATCCAACACCGCGTCGCCCTGCGCCTGCACGGGATCAGCCGACCGCGCTTAGCGCAGTATCGTCGTCATCCGATTTCGGCTTGCGGGCACGGGGTGCGCGCTTCGGCTTCTTCTCGCCGTCATCGGCAGAGATCGAGGGCGGCAGGACCGCTGCGTCGATCTCGCCATCGGGTTCGGCAGCCTTGGGCTTGCGCGTACGCTTCGCCTTGGGCTTTTCCTCGGCCACTTCGCGGTCATCGGACGCATTGTCGTCGCGATTTTCGTTCCGGCCCTCGTCATTCCCGTCGCGGCGCTGGCGCGTATTGCGACGGGGACGGCGGTTTTCCTCGCCATCGTCGTCATTGTCGTCCGACCCGCGATCATTGCCGCGCTCGGCATCCCGCTTGGCGCGCTGTTCGTCCTGGCGTGCCTTGTTGTCGGCGATGACGCGGAAGTAATGGTCGGCGAACTGCAGGTAGTATTCCTGCTGCACACGGTCACCATTGTGATGCGCGTCCTGCGCCAGCTTCTTGTACTTGTCGAGAAGCTGGGGCGCGTTGCCGCGTGCGCGGCTGTCGATGCGGTTCATCGCATTGGGATTGCCGCCACCGCCCTGGTTGCGGTTGCCGCGACCGCGACGCCTGTTGTTATTGCGTTGGTTGTTCAAGGAATACTCTTCCTCAGTAGCGTAGCGCTCTCATCGGGGCGCACTCGCAAAGCCCCTCGCCGTGCCCGCACTGTGGCTCAGGTCACGGCCCCTCACTTGCCTAGCACGCAAGGCCCCGCTCCGGGACCCGCATTTCACTGGCAAATGTTGGATCAAGACCGCGACAGCAAATAAACGCTTATCACCGGTCTTGACTTCGATTTAGCCCTTCGCTGCGCCTTTGCCAACCCCAAAGCGCAAAACCAGTCCCCGCGGCCTTTGGGCAAGGTCACGGAACGTCTCAGCGTCGGCTCCGCATTCGCGCGCCAGCGCGCCGACCGATTCGGCCTGCTGCCACCCGATTTCGACGACCGCGGCCCCGCCGGGCGACAGGAGCGATGGCAATTGCGGGATCAGGACGCGGTAGTCGCCCAGCCCATCGGGCCCGGCAAACAGCGCCTCATGCGGTTCATAGTTGCGGACGCTGTCGTCGAGTGTTGCACTGCTTTCCACATAGGGCGGATTGGCGATGACCAGGTCGAAGCGGCCAAATCCGGATTTCCAGCCCGCCTGCGTCCAGTCGGCTTCGATCAGTTCCGCCCTGCCTGCGACGCCCAGCGCCTCTGCATTGCGCCGGGCGATGGCCAGCGCATACGGCGAACGGTCCATCCCGAGACCGGAGGCATCGGCCCGCTCCGCCAGCAAGGTGAGCAACAGCGCGCCCGATCCCGTCCCGCAATCGAGGATGCGGGCACGCTCCGGCAAAAGCCCCAACGCCGCCTCCACCACGGATTCGCTGTCGGCCCGGGGAATGAGGACGGCCGGAGAAACGATGAATTCGCGCCCGTAAAAGGACTGGCTGCCGGTCACATAGGCCAGCGGTTCGCCCGTCATGCGCCGCCGGACCATCGCGGCGAAAGTTTGCGGCGCGGGGTCCTGCATGCGGGTCAGCAGCATGGTGCTGCGCGGAACATCGAGCGCCGCTGCCATAAGCCATTCGGCGTCGAGCCGAGCCGTGTCGCTGACCGTGGCCAATCTTCCGGCAGCCTGCCGGATGGCATCGGCGACGGTCACGGGCACACAATCAGGCCCGCTATTCGGCGAGGGCTGCAAGGCGCTTCGCCTCGTCTTCGGCGATCAGTGCGCCAATCAGTTCGCCAAGGCCGGGCCCGGCGATGATTTCCGGCAATTTGTGCAGCGTCAGGCCGATCCGGTGGTCGGTCACGCGGCCTTGCGGGAAATTATACGTCCGGATTCGTTCGGAGCGATCGCCGCTGCCGACCATCGCCTTGCGCGCTTCCGCTTCTGCGCCCTGCATGGCGTCGCGCTGCTGTTCGAACAGGCGGGCGCGCAGGACCTGCATCGCCTTCTCCCGGTTCTTGTGCTGGCTGCGGCCATCCTGGCAGGTGACGACGGTGTTCGTCGGCAGGTGGGTGATCCGAATGGCGCTGTCGGTCGTGTTGACGTGCTGGCCGCCCGCCCCGCTCGCGCGGTAGGTGTCGATCTTCAGTTCCGTGGGGTCGATCTGGACATCGACGTCGTCCGGTTCCGGCAGGACCGCGACCGTCGCGGCGCTGGTGTGAATGCGCCCCCCGCTTTCGGTTTCGGGCACGCGCTGGACGCGGTGGACACCGCTTTCGAACTTCAGCTTGGCGAAAACCCCGCTGCCGGTGACGTTGGCGACTATTTCCTTGAAGCCGCCGACTTCGCTCGCGCTCATGCTGACAGGTTCGACGCGCCAGCCCTGTTCGGCAGCGAAGCGTTCGTACATCCGGAAAAGATCGCCTGCAAAAAGCGCCGCCTCGTCGCCGCCCGTCCCGGCGCGGATTTCCAGCATGGCAGGCTTCGCATCGGCGCTGTCGCGCGGCAACATCGCGATGGCGAGCTGCTTCTCCGCCTCCGGCAGGCGGGCGGCAATTGCGGCGAGTTCCTCCTCCGCCATGGCCTTCATCTCCGGATCGGCCAGCATCTCTTCGAGCTCGACCGTTTCCGCCCGCATAGCCTCGACCTCCGCGGCGATCTTCGCCACCGGTTCGAGTTCGGCATAGTCGCGGCTCGCCTGGACGAAGGCGTCCCCTTCCAGCGTGCCGGAAGCAAGACGCGCCTCGATCTCGGCGAAGCGCTGGGCGATCTGTCGCAGGCGTTCGGCGGGTACGGTCATCAATACTCGCTGAACATCAATTTTGTCTGGTGGTTATCGTGCTCGAAACCATCGGGATCATAGGCTACAATTTTGTATTTCTGGCCAATTCGATTTCCGACGATATTGTGTACTGGGTGGCGGAAACCATGGGTGCGCTTCGCGTATACCAAACCGCATCTTTTTCCGTTCTGGTTGGGCATACTCTCGATGAACAGAGCTGTGGTGATCCCTCTTCTCTTCAATTTGTCCATCTGCTTGCGTGGGTTACTTTGAAATACCTGATCGACTTCTAGGGCTTGTGAGCGAAGCAAGGTCGCAATTTCTTGGGCGAGAGTAAGAGATTCTGGGTTCTCAGCAATCACTCCGAATACCTCTGTATTCGAAAGCGGCGGGCGGGCAACCATCGCCAGCCGCTCAATGCCTGCTGCCCAGCCAACCGCAGGTGTGGCTGCACCGCCGAGGCTCTCCATAAGCCCGTCATAGCGCCCGCCGCCCAGAATTGTGCTCTGGCTGCCCAGCGCATCCGCCGCCGCGCTGCCTTCGTCGGGAACGAACTCGAATGCGGTGTGGCGATAATAATCGAGCCCGCGCACGAGGCTTTCGGCGCGAACCCATTTGACGCCCGCTGCATCGAGACCGCCGGTCACGGCATCGAAGAACGCCCGGGCATCGCCCGACAGAAACTGGTCGATCTTCGGTGCGTCGGCGACAAAGCGCTGATCCCGGTGGTCCTTGCTGTCAAGAATACGCAGCGGGTTTTTCTCCAGCCGCTCCTGCGAATCTTCCGAAAGCTCGTCCTTCACCGCGCGGAAATGCTCGACCAGTGCGGCGCGCCACGCCTCGCGGCTGTCGCCGTCGCCCAGCGTGTTCAGATGCAGGGTCACATCGGTAATGCCCAGCTCCTTCAGCACCTGGTCGGCCATCGCCAGCAGTTCCACATCCGCCTGCGGTTCGGCCGCGCCGATGATTTCCGCGTCCAGCTGGTGGAACTGGCGATACCGGCCCTTCTGCGGGCGTTCATACCGGAACAGCGGGCCATGGGTCGCAGCCTTCAGCGGGGCATGCTGCTGCCATCCATTGGTCAGGAATGCGCGCGCGATCCCTGCGGTGAATTCCGGGCGCAGGGTCAGGGAATCGCCGCCCCGATCCTCGAACGAATACATTTCCTTCGACACCACGTCGGTCGTTTCGCCGATGGCGCGGCTGAACACCTCGGTCTTCTCGAAAACCGGCATCTCGACGCGGCGAAAGCGGTAGAGCTTGCGGACACGTTCGAAGGTTTCGACGACAAAGGCGAAGCTTTCCGCATCCGCGCCGAAGATGTCCTGCGTGCCTCTGATGGCTTGGGGGGTCTTGCTCATGACCAGCCGCTTAGGCGAGGCGGCGGATTGCCGCAATATCGCCGCAGCGCAGCAATTGGCGGTTGCAGTGACGCGTGACCGCGCTAGACGCGGCGGCGCAACATCCCTTCTACGCGATTACAAGGTTCGACCATGCGCATCGACAAGATCCCGACCGGCGAAAATCCCCCCGACGATCTCAACGTCATCATCGAAGTGCCGACCGGCGGCGAACCGGTGAAGTACGAATTCGACAAGGAATCGGGCGCGCTGTTCGTGGACCGCATCCTGCACACGCCGATGCGCTATCCGGCCAATTACGGGTTCGTGCCCCACACCCTGTCGCCCGATGGCGATCCGCTGGATGCGCTGGTCATCGCGCGCAGCCCGTTCATGGCGGGCTGCGTCGTGCGCGCCCGGCCCATCGGCGTGCTGAACCTGGAAGACGAACATGGCGGGGACGAAAAGCTGATTTGCGTGCCGGTCGACACGACCTTCCCCTATTACTCCGACGTCGGCGAGACGAAGGATTTGCCCTCGATCATCTTCCAGCAGATCGAGCACTTCTTCACCCACTACAAGGACCTGGAGAAGGAAAAGTGGGTCCGCATCGGCAAGTGGGGCGACCGGGCGGAATCGCGCCAGATCGTCCTGGAAGCTATCGAGCGGTACAAGACCGGCGGCTGATCGCGTCCCTGCAGCAGCGCTGCCCGGACGGGATCACTCGACCGGGCGGCTGTTGTCCAGCAAATCCTTTTCCTCGCCACCGGTCGCGCGCTCTGCCTCGACCATCGAGGCGATTTCGTCCCCGGGGCGAACATCCTCATGGTCGGCATCGCTCAGGCGCGTCGTTCTTGCCTTGTGCGTCGCTGCCGGGGCCGGTGCAGGGTCGCCGGTCGCGGCAGCCGACCCTGCCGGCTGGCCGATATTCTCGAAAGGCAGGGCCGTGGTGCGCGGATCGAAGCGGAGGCGATAAATCGGTTCCGGCAGTCCGAACCCGGCATCCTCCAGCGCTTCCTTGACCGCCGGGATCGCCCGGCTCTGGGCCTTGTTCCAGTCTGCCTCGCGCTGGTCGATCCAGCCCATGAAGCGGATCACGACGTTGGAATCCCCCACCTCCACGATGCGCGCCTCTGCAGGCGGTTCGTCGAGGATGAAGGGCAGGGCCTGCAGAGTCTCGCGGCCCAGCCGGCGGGCGGCGCGCGCATCGTCGTCGGCATCGACCCCCAGCGCGAATTCGAACCGTCGCTGCGGATTGCGTGTGTAATTCAGGATGACGGCCCGAAACACCTCGCCATTGGGAATGCGCAGGTGATTGCCGTCCAGCGTCATCAGCACGGTTGCCCGGCTGGTCAGCCGGATCACCCTGCCCTCGTGCTCCCCGATCATAACGTGGTCGTTGGCGCGGAAGGGCTGGCGCAGGCTCAGCATCAGGGACGCGACGTAATTCTCGATCGTGTCGCGCATGGCAAAGCCCAGCGCGATGCCGACCACGCCTGCTCCGCCGAGGACTGCGCCCAGCAGCGCGCCCGCGCCGATGATGTCCAGCGCGACGACTATGCCGAGAATGACGAAGACGAACCGGATGGCGCTGGCAATCAGTTCGGCAAGGAAGCCGTTGGGCGCGATCCTGTTCCACAGCGCGCCGAAGCCGGCGATGATGTACCCGACGACGCCGATGACCAGCGCGACGAACACGGCGAGCGCGATCAGCGGCAGCATGCCCGACCACCGCTTCGCCTTTTGCGCGATCTCGTCGAGCACGCCGATCCCGTCATCCACATTGGCGGAGCGTTCGATATCGTTCTGGACCGTGACGACCCCGTCGATCCGGCCCGCAATGTCCGCAGCCCGATCTATCGCGTCGGCATCCGGCGCCTCGCCCGACAGGGTGACGACCCCGGACCGAACCTCGTAGGTCACGTTTTCCAGGCTGGAGATTTCCGCGAAGATTGCACCCATGCGTTCGCGTATCGCCGCGTCGGCCCCGGCCTCGGGAGAAGCCTCGATTCCCGGCGCGGCCTCCGCCGTGCCGGATCCCTCGGTCTCGGTGCCGGCAAGCGGCAATGCCAGCGCGGACGGACCGACCAGCGAGGCAAGCGCAAGGAAGATGGCGGCCGCGAAGGTGCGCACAGCGAACAATGCAGAGGGCTTCATGACCGACAGAGCGGACAGCCATGCATTCCGGTTCCCGCGAACACGCATGGCGCCGGCGTCAGGCGTCGTCAGACCAGTGCGAAAAACGCCTTCGCCAGACCGGTAATCAGGAATGGGAGCCCGATGGCGACGACCCACAGGAAAAGCTGGTCCCGCCGGAATTGGCCGGACAGGGCAGGATCGTGCGCCTCTTCGTCGCTGATGAACTTCCAGCGGTTTTCGAAGGCCCGGCACGCCGGAATGATGGCTGCGACGAGGATGACGAGAGCGAGGTAGGGCAGGATTGAGGACGTGCCTTCCTTCATCGCGGCGACGCTCACGAAAATCTGCAGCGCGGTATAGGCCAGCAAGGCATAGGCGACATTGTCGCTCATCGATTTGCGCCAGTCGCGCGGCGCGCCATGCGCCTGATCGTAACCGGAAACGGTGCGACGCCTGTCGTCGATAGCTTTTGCCATTCGACTCTCTCCTTATGTCTCTCCGATGAACACATATCCCAAAGTCGGTACGGGCAATCAAGCCTGCCTCGAAATTCGCAAGAATCTTGCGCGGATCGCGAATCTGGCGCGGTTACGACAACCCAATCTTCATACGCCTCATGCACAAAGCCTGCCAGAAATCGACCAATGGGGGTTTTGCGCCGGGCAGGCGATGCTAGACAGTGGCCATGGACATGCTTGATCACGACGAGACCGTGCCGAACGAACAGGCGCTGGAGGCGGGCGCTGCGCCGCCCATCCCGCAGGGCGGGCTGGAAGTCGTCTCGATCGCCAAGAGCTATGACAAGCGCGCGATCCTGACCGACATATCGCTGACCGTGGGCAAGGGCGAAGTGCTCGGCCTGCTCGGCCCCAACGGTGCGGGCAAGACGACCTGCTTCTATTCCATCATGGGTTTGGTGAAGCCCGATGCCGGGCGCATCCTGATGGACGGCGAGGACGTGACTGCCCTGCCCATGTACCGGCGCGCGATCCTGGGCCTTGGCTACCTGCCGCAGGAAACCAGCATCTTTCGCGGCATGACCGTGGAACAGAACATCAACTCGGTGTTGGAGCTCAACGAACCGGACAAGGCCACGCGCCGGGCCGAACTGGAGCGTTTGCTCGACGAATTCGGCCTGCAGCGCCTGCGCGGTTCGCCGGCAATGGCGTTGTCGGGCGGTGAAAGACGGCGCTGCGAGATTGCCCGCGCTTTGGCGGCGAAGCCGTCGATCATGCTGCTCGACGAACCCTTCGCCGGGATCGACCCGCTGTCGATCAGCGACATCCGTGATCTCGTCGCCGATCTGAAGACGCGCGGCATCGGGGTGCTGATCACCGACCACAATGTGCGCGAAACCCTGGAAATCGTCGACCGCGCCTGCATCATCTACGGCGGGCAGGTCCTGTTCGCCGGTACGCCGCAGGAACTGGTCGCGGACGAGAATGTGAAGCGCCTGTACCTGGGCGAAAACTTCACGCTCTGACGATGCTGCGCGGCGGGGTTTAGGTCATGGCACTCGGTCCCAGGCTGGATCTTCGGCAATCGCAGTCGCTGGTGATGACGCCGCAATTGCAGCAGGCCATCCGCCTGCTGGCAGCGTCCAACCTCGAGATCGAGACATTCGTTTCCGAAGCCCTGGAAGAAAACCCGCTGCTGGAGGCAGGCGAAGTCCGCCGCGAGCAGGAGGGGGACGGCGATGCGGAAGCGACCGGCGACCCGGCCGCGGAACGAAGCGCCGACGACACCGTCAGCGACAGGGGCAGCGACAGGGGTGGCGACAGCGGAACCGGGGACGAAGCGCTGGACATCAGCGTGAGCGCGATCGACCGCGACCGCGATACGGGCGACGGCGAATGGGGTAGCGGCTGCGCGGCCGCAGCACCGGAGGACGCCGGCTCCTTCGAGGAACGCACCAGCGGCCAGCTTTCGCTGACGGACCACCTGCTCGAACAGGTCGGCAGCATTGCCGCCAATCCGCGCGAGGAATTCATCGCGCGCCACCTGATCGCCATGGTCGACGATGCCGGCTACCTGCCGGCGGACCTGCGCCCCGTGGCGCGCGAGCTGGGCACGACGCTGGACGATGTGGAGGACGCCCTGTTCGTGGTCCAGTCGCTCGATCCCACGGGGGTGGGCGCGCGCAGCCTGTCCGAATGCCTGGCCCTGCAGGCAAGGGAGGCCGACCGCTACGATCCGTGCATGCAGCGTCTGATCGACAATCTGGACCTCGTGGCGAAGGGCGATCTCGCCCGGCTGAAACGGATGTGCGACGTCGATGACGAGGATTTCGCCGACATGCTGGCCGAGCTGAGGCAATACGATCCCAAGCCGGGCCTCGCCTTCGGTTCCATCGAGGCGTCGGCTGTCGTCCCCGATATCCTGCTGTCGCGCAGCCCTGCGGGCGAATGGAAAATCGCGCTCAATCCGGACACCCTGCCCCGGCTGGTGGTGAACCGGGACTATGCCCTGGAATTGCAGGACGGCTGCACCGACAGGGCGAGCAAGTCGTGGCTCAAGGAAAAGCTGGCCGATGCACGCTGGCTTATCAACGCGCTGGACCAGCGGCAGAAGACGATCCTGGCCGTGTCGGCAGAGATCGTGAAACAACAGGCCGGTTTTTTCCGGGAAGGCGTCTCGAAGCTTAAGCCACTCACCTTGCGGGAAGTGGCCGAGGAGATCGAGATGCACGAAAGCACGGTCAGCCGCGTGACCAGCAACAAGTACATCTCGACCGAACGCGGGACATTCGAGCTCAAATATTTCTTCTCCAGCGGCGTTGGCCGGCTGGGCGCGGAGGGCGAAGGCGCGTCGAGCCAGGCGGTCAAGGCACGGATCAAGGCGCTGACCGATGCCGAGGAGCCGAAGAAAATCCTGTCCGACGACAAGCTGGTCGAGATGCTGAAGGCGGAAGGGTTCGACATCGCAAGGCGCACGGTTGCGAAATACCGCGAAGCGATGGGCATCGGGTCCAGTGTCCAGCGCCGACGGGCCAAGAAACTCGCAGGACTTTGACTGTCGCAAGAGCGGGTTAACCCGGTCGTTAACGGCGCTTCATGTCCCCGCGACTCGCGCAGGCATGCGGGTTTACGCCATATTAACCTTTTCCGTTCAGACCTTTTGTGGTTAATCCATGGCAACACCTCTGAACGAGGGGTTAGCGGCCTTACGGGGCACGAACGAAACGTTTACTGGGGCAAGGGGGACTACCCGATGCGCGTATTGTTGATCGAAGACGAGCCGACAACGGCAAAGGCCATCGAGCTGATGCTGACGACCGAGGGCTTCAACGTCTACTCGACCGATCTGGGCGAAGAGGGCCTCGATCTGGGCAAGCTGTATGATTACGACATCATCCTGCTGGACCTTAACCTGCCCGACATGCACGGATACGACGTGCTCAAGAAACTGCGCGTCGCCAAGGTGCAGACGCCGGTCCTGATCCTGTCCGGCATTGCCGAGATGGATTCCAAGATCCGCAGCTTCGGTTTCGGCGCCGACGATTACGTGACCAAGCCGTTCCACCGCGAAGAACTGGTCGCCCGCATCCACGCCGTGGTGCGCCGCTCCAAGGGCCACAGCCAGTCGGTCATCCGCACGGGCAAGCTGGCCGTGAACCTCGACGCCAAGACGGTCGAGGTCGATGGCGCCCGTGTCCACCTGACGGGCAAGGAATACGCGATGCTCGAGCTGCTCAGCTTGCGCAAGGGCACGACCCTGACCAAGGAAATGTTCCTCAACCACCTGTATGGCGGGATGGACGAACCGGAACTCAAGATCATCGACGTCTTCATCTGCAAGCTGCGCAAGAAGCTGTCCCACGCCTGCGGCGGCGAGAATTACATCGAGACGGTCTGGGGTCGCGGCTACGTGCTGCGCGATCCGGACGAGGCTGCCGAAGCGGCGTAAGTCTTCCGGTTTCGTATCGAAAGAAGACCCGGGGCGGAAACGTCCCGGGTCTTCTGCAATCGGACACAGCGTTTCTGAAGTGATCGCCGCGCGATTTCGCTTGGCAAGATGGGCCGCTTTTGCGATTTGCGCGTGTCAACAATAGCGGTTGCGTTCCCCATGTCGTTCCTTACCGATTACGCGGCCCAGATCGGCCTCGGCCTGCTGCTCCTGACCTTCGTCGCATTTGCCATGGAACGCCGTCCGCCCGTGGTCGTCGCAATCGTTGCGGGTGCCGCGATGCTGGTGCTGGGGTACCTGTCTCCCAAGGACATGCTTGGCACGTTCTCCAACTCCGCCCCGATTACCATTGCGGCCATGTTCATCCTGTCGGGCGCGCTGCTGCGGACAGGGGCGCTGGAGGCGGTATCGGGCTGGGTCGTCCACCGCACGACGCAATCCCCGCGCCGCGCTATCGGCGAGATCGGACTGGGTACCCTCGCCGCATCCGCTTTCATGAACAACACGCCGGTGGTCATCGTGATGATTCCGGTGGTCAAGCGTCTTGCCGGCGTCCTGAAGACGGGGGCGACACGGCTGCTGATCCCGCTGTCCTATATCTGCATCCTGGGCGGCACGATGACGCTGATTGGCACGTCGACGAACCTGCTGGTCGACGGGGTCGCGCAGGAACGCGGGCAAGCCCCGTTCGGTATTTTCGAGATTACGTCGGTCGGCTTCGTCGGGGCGCTGGCGGGTCTGGCCGTGCTGATGATTTTCGGGCCGTTCCTGCTGCCCGACCGCGGCCCACGGATGGAGGACGAGGAGCGCGAGAGCGACCTTTACCTCACCCACCTCATCCTCAATCCAGACAGTCGCTATGCCGGCAGGCGGCTGGGCGATACCAATGTCGCGCGGCGTCCGGGACTGAAGATACAGGCGATCCAGCGCGGTTCCGAACTGCAGCGCCGGGACCTGGAAAATGTCGTCCTGCAAGCGGGCGACCAATTGGTGGTCGCGGCAAGTCCCGAGGAAATCGCCTCGCTCGCCGAGGCACCCGATTTCCGTACCGGGCTGGTGGGCGTGGGCGGCGGAGTGGCAACGGCCATGCCGGACAGGCCCGTCGACCTGCGTGTGATCGAGGCGGTGGTTTCCGGCTCGCACCCGGTGGTCGGCCAGAGGCTCGCGGAAATTCCGCTGCTTTCGCGCCTGCAGGTCCGCGTCCTTGGCCTTTCGCGCCCGCGCCACCTTGCGGGACCGGTCCTCGCGGAAGTTCGCGTGCGCGCCGGCGACCGGCTGCTGATCGCGGCGGGACAGGACGCGGCGCAGGCGCTGCAGGGCAACATGCAATTGACCGACGTGGCGGAAAGCACCGCGCGTTCCTTCCGCCGGAACAAGGCGCCCATCGCCATCGCCAGCCTGGCAGCCGTGGTGCTGGGCGCAGCGCTGTTCGGCCTTCCGATAGAGGCGCTGGCCATCTGCGGCGTCGCGCTGGTGCTGCTGACGCGGTGTATCGAGCCGGGGGATGCCTGGGGCAGTCTCGACGGCAATACGCTGGTCCTGATCTTCGCCATGCTGGCTTTTGGCAAGGGGCTGGAAAATGCCGGAACGATCGAGCTCATCGTGGCCTCCATCCAGCCGTTCATGATGGCCGGTTCGCCGCTACTGCTTATCCTGATCGTCTACGGCGTCACCAGCGTGATGACGGAGGCGATTACGAACAATGCCATCGCCGTCATCATGACCCCTATCGCCATCGGGCTGGCCGATGCGGCGGGGATCGATGCCCGCCCGCTGATCGTCGCGGTCATGTTCGGGGCCAGTGCCAGCTTCGCAACGCCGATCGGATACCAGACAAACACGCTGGTCTATGGCGCGGCGAATTACCGCTTCGCCGATTTCGTCAAGATCGGCATCCCGATGAATATCGGGGTCGGCGTGGCGGTCTCGCTTGCCATCTGGGCGACGTTCGGCTGAGCGGGCCGTCAAGCCGCGCACCGCTGGACCGCGCCCGTCCCAGACGCTAACGCGCGCGCCATGACAGCGCACAAGTCCGGCGATCCCACGACGCTCAACCGCCTTTATGGCCGCAGCCAGGGAAAGCCCCTGCGCAAGCACCAGCAGCAGCTGGTCGACACCCTGCTGCCGCGCCTTGCCGTTCCGGAGGAAGGCCCGGTGACCGCGGAAGGGCTGTTCGGCGAGGATTGCCCCCTGCATCTCGAGATCGGCTTCGGCGGCGGGGAGCACCTTGCCTACCGCGCCGACCTGCTGCCCAATCACGGTCTTATCGGCGCGGAACCCTATCTCAATGGGGTCGCGCAGGCGCTGGGTCATATCGAGCAGGAGAAGCTCGCCAATATCAGGCTGCATCACGGCGATGCACTGCAGGTGCTGGAACGTATTCCCGATGGCGCGCTGACCATGGCCTACCTCCTACACCCCGACCCGTGGCCCAAGGCGCGCCATGCCAAGCGCCGGATGATGAATAACGGCCCGGTGCAGATGATTGCCGACAAGCTGAAGCCGGGCGGGGAGTTTCGTTTCGGCACGGATCACCCGGTCTATGTCCGCCACGCGCTGATGGTCATGCGGCGATTCACCGACCAGTTCGAATGGGTCGCGCAGCACCGGTCCAGCTTCGAAAATCGCCCATCCGGCTGGTGCGAAACCCGTTACGAGAACAAGGCCCGCACACAGATGGGGCACGAGGTCTGGTATTTCCGGTATCGCCGCCGCGGCTGAGGAAATGGCGATGCCGGGGGAACCGGCAGAGGTCCGGATGGCTTGATCTCCTGAACCAATCAGGAGCAGGTCCGTGGCCGACAATTCCCTAAAAGCCGTATATCTTTCGCAATTGCAGACCATGGCGAGCGCCGACCGGCAATCGCTCGAACTGACCAGGCAGCTGCGCGACCGGGCGAGCGACGACGCCTTGCGCGAAGCCCTGGAGAACGGAACCTGCGGGATCGAGGAGGGGCTGGAGAAAGTCCTCTCGGTCCTCGAGAAACACGGGTCGGGCGATGGGAACGCACCGGTATCGGAAGCGATGGCCGGGCTCGTCGCCGATACGAAGGCGCGGGTGTTCGACGCCGACCTGCCCGATGACGCCGGCCGGGATGCCGCGATCATCGCGCAATACATGCATGTGACCTATTACGGGCTCGCCGGTTACAAGACCTTGAGCGAGTTCGCGAAAAGGCTGGGCCTGTCCGACGACGCCGATACGTTGCAGACCTGTTACGAGAACGCGCAGGACGGCCAGTCGGACATGCACGACCTCCTGAGTGGCAAGGCATTGGAGAAGGCAGCATGATCACGACGACCAACCCCGCCACCGGCCAGACCGTCGCCGAATACGAGGAATTGTCGGCATCCGGCATCGAGGCAAAGCTGGCCCGGGCGGACAAGGCCTATGCCGACTGGAGCAGGTCCTCGATCAGCCGGCGCTGCGACCTGCTGGCGAAACTCGGCGATCTCTATGAACAGCATTCGGACGAGCTGGCAAAGCTCGCCGTCACCGAGATGGGCAAGCCCATCTCGCAGGCCCGCAGCGAAGTCGAGAAATGCGCCAGCCTGTTTCGCCATTACGCGGAGAACGGACCGCCCATGCTGGATCCGCTGGAGTGGAAACTCGGCGATGGCGGCAAGGCGGTGGGCCGCTGGTTGCCACAGGGCCCGGTCCTGGCGGTCATGCCGTGGAACTTCCCGTATTGGCAGGTCGTGCGCTTTCTCGCCCCGACCATCCTTGCAGGTAATGTCGGCGTACTGAAACATGCCAGCATCGTGCAGGGCGTCGCGGCAAAGCTGGAGGAAATGGTCCTGGAAGCCGGCGGGCCCGAAGGCGTCTTCCAGAACCTGTGCGTCACATCCGATCCCATCGGAGACGTCATTGCCGACGACCGCATCGTGGCAGCCACCCTGACCGGCAGCGAAGGCGCCGGAAGCGCGGTGGCCCAGCAGGCCGGAAAGCACCTGAAGAAGGTCGTGCTGGAACTGGGCGGTTCCGATCCCTTCATCGTGATGCCCAGCGCCGATCTCGATCAGGCTGTCGCCGATGCCGTGACGGCCCGTATCCAGAACAATGGCCAGTCCTGCATCTGCGGCAAGCGGACGATCGTCCACGCAGACATCCACGACGATTTCGCCGATCGCTTCGTCGCGGCCATGAAGGATATCGAGCCGGGCGATCCGATGGACGAGGACACCCGCCTGGGGCCGCTATCGAGCACCGAACAGCGCGATACCGTGCTGGAACAGGTCGAAACCGCGAAGAAGGAGGGCGCGACCCTGATGTTCGGCGCGGAAAAACTGGATCGCGACGGCGCCTGGATGACGGCCGGACTGCTGACCGATGTGGAACCGGGCAGCGAAACAGGTACCGACGAGATCTTCGGGCCCGTCGGGCAGCTTTATAAAGCGCAGGACAAGGAAGGCGCGGTCAGGATCGCTAACGCGATACCCTACGGCCTCGGCTCCGCGGTTTGCACCACCGACGAAGACGAGCAGGAATTCTTCGCCCGCAATATCGAGGCCGGCATGACCACGTTCAACGCGGTCAACGGATCGAAGATCGAGGCCCCGTTCGGCGGGATAAAGAAATCGGGCCATGGCCGCGAACTGGCGCAGTTCGGCCTGCACGAATTCATGAACCTGAAAACGGTGGTCTACCCCGCCTGAGCGGAGGGTCATCCGCGGTAGTCCGGGAGTGGGTGATTGTAATTGGACAGTCGCCCACTCCGGTAGACGAGGCCTACCCGACGACGCCTGCGGCTGCCAGCACCGACAGTGTCAGCAGGTCCGGAGCGATCGCCGTCATCGGCGCGATCTGGACCGGCTTTTCCATGCCGACCAGCATTGGTCCAACGGTCGCATCCCCGCCCAGTTCGCGCAACAGTTTGGCCGACAGGTTGGCGCTTTGCAGGCCCGGCATGATGAGGACGTTGGCGGGGCCGGAAAGACGGCTGAAGGGATATTGCTGCATCACCTTCTCGTTCAGCGCGGCATCGGGCGCCATCTCGCCTTCATATTCGAAGCCGACATCCTCCTCGTCGAGGATGGCCACAGCCTCGCGGATATTATTCAGCCATTGGCCCGAAGGGTTGCCGAAGGTGGAATAGGACAGGAACGCCACGCGCGGCTCGTGCCCCATGCGGCGCGCGACGGCAGCCGTTTCCTTGGCGATATGCGCCAATTCTTCCGCCGTGGGCCGTTCGTTGATCGTGGTGTCGGCGAGGAAGGTCGTGTGCGACTTGCCGATCATCATGTGAATGCCGAACGGGACAGCGCCCTCTTTCGGGTCCAGCACGCGGTTCACTTCGCGTGCCGTCTGCGAGAAAGTACGGGTCAGGCCCGATATCATCGCGTCGCCATGACCCAGCGCCACCAGCAGCGCAGCGAAGACATTGCGTTCCTGGTTGACCATGCGGCTGACGTCGCGCTGGGTGTATCCCTTGCGCTGCAGGCGTTTGTACAGGAACTCTCTCATCTCCGGCACCTTGTCCGAGATGTTCGAGTTCTCGATCTCGAAACTGCCCGGATCGTCGACGCCCAGGGCATGCAGGCGGTCGACGACGTTCTTCGTCCGCCCGACAAGGATGGGCGTCCCGTAGCCGAAATCGCGGTACTGGATCGCGGCGCGCAGGACGACGTCTTCCTCCGCCTCTGCAAACACCATGCGTTTCGGGTTGGCCTTGCACTGGTCGTAGACCCGCGTGAGCGCGGAAGTGGTGGGATTGAGCCGCGCCTTCAGGCTCAGGCGGTAGGCATCGAAATCCTCGATCCGGTCCTGCGCCACGCCGCTGTCCATCGCCGCCTTTGCCACGGCCGAGGACACGACTTCCATCAGGCGCGGGTCGAACGGAGCAGGGATGATGTAATCGCTGCCGAATTTGTGGTTGATGCCATAGGCGGCGGCCACTTCCTCGGGCACGCGTTCGCGGGCCAGCGCGGCGATGGCTTCGGCCGCCGCGACCTTCATCTCCTCGTTAATGGCGGTCGCGCGCACGTCCAGAGCGCCGCGGAAGATGAAGGGGAAGCCCAGCACGTTGTTGACCTGGTTGGGATAGTCGCTGCGCCCGGTGGCGATGATCGCGTCGGGGCGGACCTTCTTGGCCTCGTCCGGCATGATCTCGGGCACGGGGTTGGCCATCGCGAAGATGATGGGCTGGTCCGCCATGTCCTCGATCCATTCCGGCTTCAGCGCGCCGGCCGCCGACAGGCCGAGGAAGATGTCCGCGCCCTTCAGCGCTTCGTGCAGGTCCTTCGCATCGGTTTCCACCGCGTGGGCGCTCTTCCACTGGTCGACATTCTCGCGCCCCGGAGTGATCGGACCGGAGCGATCGCATACGATGACCTGATCGTGCGGGATACCGAGCGCCTTGATCAGCGCGGTGCAGGCGAGAGCGCTGGCGCCTGCGCCGTTCACCACCATGCGGCAGTCCTTCAGGTTGCGGCCCGTCAGGTGGCAGGCATTGATCAGGCCGGCGGCCGCGATGATTGCGGTGCCGTGCTGGTCGTCATGCATGACGGGAATATTCATGCGTTCGCGCAGGGCCTGTTCGATGATGAAGCATTCGGGCGCGGCGATGTCTTCCAGGTTCACGCCGCCGAAGCTCGGCTCCATCAGGGCGACCGCCTCGATGAACTTGTCCGGGTCTTCCGTGTCCAGCTCGATATCGATCGAATCGACGTCGGCGAAGCGCTTGAACAGGACGGCCTTGCCTTCCATCACCGGCTTCGATGCCAGCGCGCCCAGATTGCCGAGGCCAAGGATGGCCGTCCCGTTGGAAATGACCGCCACGAGGTTCGCGCGCGCCGTGTATTTCGCCGCGTCGGCGGGGTTTTCGGCAATCGCTTCCACCGGTGCAGCCACGCCCGGCGAATAGGCGAGGCTCAGGTCGCGCTGTGTTGCCATGGGCTTGCTGGCGACGATCTCGATCTTACCCGGCCGGATCGTCTCGTGATAGAAAAGCGCCTCGCGCGTGGTGAAACCGGCCTGCTTTTCACCCGGTGCGTTATCGTCTGCCATGCCAACCTCTTGCAATGATGGAGGTGCCACTATCGCGTGCCGGGCGCGAGCGATAGGGGAAAGCCGTGTCCGCGTGACTCCCGAATCGTCGCCGCTGGGGCTACGCCGTCCCCGTGGCAGCCAAATCGACCCCCATGATGCAGCAATATCTGGCCCTGAAGGAAGAGGCCGGGGAGTGCCTGCTGTTCTACCGCATGGGCGATTTCTTCGAACTGTTCTTCGACGATGCGAAGGTCGCGGCCGGCGTGCTGGACATCGCCCTGACCTCTCGCGGAGAGCAGGACGGGGAGCCGGTGCCGATGTGCGGTGTACCGGTGCATTCAGCGGAAGGGTATCTCGCGCGGCTGATCAAGGCAGGCTGCCGCGTCGCCATTGCCGAGCAGACCGAGACCCCTGAAGAAGCAAAGAAGCGCGCGAAGCGCGAGGGATCGCCGGTGTCGAAGGCGCTGGTCGCGCGCGACATCGTGCGCTTCGTGACCGCCGGTACGCTGACCGAAGATGCGCTGCTGGAACCGCGCCGGGCGAACCTGCTGGCTGCGGCATGCGAGGTACGGGGTGTTATCGGGCTCGCCGCCATCGACATTTCCACCGGACGGATGACGCTGGAGGAGGTCGCGCACGGCGCACTGGACGCGGCGCTGGCACGCCTTTCGCCGAGCGAGGTCATCGTGCCCGAAGGGTGGGAGCCTGGCCCGGCAGGCGCCATCGCTCGGCCGAAAACGGATTTCGGCAGCGACGAGGGCGAGGCACGGCTGAAATCGATCCACAAGGTCGCGACGCTGGACGGGTTCGGAAGCTTCTCCCGCGCCATGCTGGCAGCGGCGGGCGGCCTCGTCGCGTATCTGGACCATGCCGGGCGCGGCACCCTCCCCCTCCTGCTCCCACCCGTCGTGCAGGGGGGCGAGCGCCACATGGCGATGGACGCCGCCACGCGCAGCAGCCTGGAAATACTGGCGGCACAGGACGGGCGGCGCGAAGGCAGCCTGCTGGCGGCCATCGATCGCTGCGTAACCGGCGCAGGAGCCCGGCAACTGGCAGAGGACCTGGGCGCGCCGCTATACGACAGCGCCGGGATCGAGGAACGCCTCGCGCTGGTGCGGTTCTTCCACGAGGATCCTCTGCTGCGGTCGGACCTGCGCGATGCCTTACGCTCCGTGCCCGATATCGGGCGGGCGCTAGGCCGGATCGTCTCGGGCCGGGGAAGCCCCCGCGATCTGGGGCAGGTGCGCGACGGCCTGGCCGAATCGCGGCGTCTGCGCGACCATCTCTCGGCCAAGCCCGACCGGCCGGCCCTGCTGGAAAGCCTGTTGCCTGCAATGGGCGGCCACGGAGCGTTGGTCGACCTGCTGCAGCGCGCACTGGTGGCATCGCCGCCGACCTCGCGCGACCAGGGCGGCTTCGTTGCCGAGGGGTTCGACGCAGCGCTCGACGAATTGCGCGCCACATCCGGCAATGCACGCCGCGCGATCGCCGCGCTGGAGGCCCGCTACCGCGATGAAACCGGCGTCGAGCACCTGAAAATCAAGCATAATGGCGTGCTGGGCTATTTCGTCGAAGTACCGAGCAGGCATGCCGACACGCTGATGGCGCCGGACAGCGGATTTACCCATCGCCAGACCATGGCCGGCGCCGTCCGGTTCAACTCGCTGCAACTGCACGAGGAAGCCGGACGCATCAGCGAAGCGGGCGGCAAGGCGCTGGCAGCGGAAGAGGCGCATTTCGAGGAATTGTGCGAACAGGTTGCCGCCAGCCGCGAAGCCATCGCCGCGACGGCCGACGCACTGGCCCGGATCGACGTATCCGCCGGGCAGGCGGAGCGGGCGGCCGACGGAAACTGGGCCCGGCCCGAGATAATGGACGAAGCTTGCCTCGAAATTACGGCCGGCCGGCATCCTGTGGTCGAGAGCGCTCTTGCCGCGTCGGGCGAGCGGTTCGTGCCCAATGACTGCACGCTGGCACCGGACAATCGGCTCTGGCTGATCGGCGGGCCGAACATGGGCGGCAAGTCGACCTTCCTGCGCCAGAACGCGCTGATCGTCCTGCTGGCCCAGGCCGGGGGCTACGTCCCGGCGGACGCTGCGCGGATCGGGCTGGTGGATCGCCTGTTCAGCCGTGTAGGAGCATCGGACAATCTGGCGCGTGGCCGTTCCACCTTCATGGTCGAGATGGTGGAGACCGCCGCCATCCTGTCGCAGGCGACGGAGCGCAGCTTCGTGATCCTGGACGAGGTCGGGCGAGGCACATCGACCTATGACGGGCTGGCGCTGGCCTGGGCGGTCGTGGAAGCGGTGCACGAGACGAACCGCAGCCGCTGCCTGTTCGCGACGCATTACCACGAATTGTCGCGGTTGGCGGATAGCTGCGATGCGCTGAGCCTGCACCATGTCCGTGCCCGTGAATGGAAAGGGGATTTGGTCCTGCTTCACGAACTGGCAGAAGGGCCCGCAGACCGCAGCTACGGGCTTGCCGTGGCCAAGCTGGCAGGCGTGCCGCAGGGCGTCGTCAAACGCGCCAAATCGGTGCTCGACCGGCTCGAGAAGGGCCGCGCGGAAACCGGCGGGCTGGCGGCGGGCCTGGGCGACTTGCCCCTGTTTGCCGCAGCGCTGGCGCAGCCGGAGGCGGACGAGAGCGATGCCCTGCGCGACAGGCTGGACGCACTGGACGTCGATTCCCTCGCCCCGCGCGAAGCGCTGGACCTGCTTTACGATCTGAAGCGACTGGCAGGCGAAACCAAAGATTAAGGACGCGGTGGATAGGTTTATGGCATGTCAGGTCCCATGCTCCGGAACCGGGTGGCCGCCATCGCCATCGTCGTCCTCACCTTGGCCGGTGTGGCGAGCCTTGTGGGTACCGAGGACAATGAAGGCGCCCTGACGTCGGCGACGAAGGCACTGGCCGAAAAGGCCGCCGCGTCTTCGGAAGCGGGACCGCGCAACCCTGATGCAACTGCCCCGGCCGCCGTAACGGAGATCGCCTCGCCGCCTGCCCCCGCGCAATTTCCCACCGAGTTTGCCGATGACGAGAGCCTGATCGACGATGCGCGGGGGTTCGACCCCTCGCCCGTCGTCGACGACCCGGCAGAGGGTGAAGTGGTCGGCGTCATCGAAGGCAATGAGAACGGCGTCTCGCAATTGGGTGTCGGGTCGCCGGTGGTCGCAGGGGGTTTGGAACCCTAGAGCGCCGTTCGTGCGTTAGGCGCGCATGGGCGAGAAACACGACATCTCCGACAAGCACCGGAATACCGACAGCAATGACCTTGCTGCAGAACGGACGGACCTGGCGGAAGACCGCAACATCATGGCAATGGAGAGGACCTTTGCCGGGTGGATGCGGACGGCTTTTGCCGCCATCGGTATCGGCCTCGCATTCAGGGCCGTATTCGGCGAGTTCGACCCGCCATGGCTCGCCCGCGCCATCGCGACCGCGTTCATCCTGCTGGGCGCATTTGTCGCGTTCACGGCAGAGCGGCGCGCTTGCCGGACCTTTACCCGGCTCAACGCACACCAGCTTCATGCGCCGGAAATACCCAGTATTCGCTGGCTGGGATGGGGCGTCACTGCCGGCGCGGTATTCCTCGCCATAGCCCTGTGGGTCCTGCACGACGGCTGATCTCGAAGACCAGCCGCCGCCTGAACCAGAGTAAATCAGTTCAAATCAGGTGCCGTCGCCGCGAAGGCCATCGGGCTTGACCGCCTTGCCATACTTGTCAACATTGTCGTCATGGTTCGGCTCGCCCTTGTAGGCGTCCATATCAATCCGGCCCGAACTTTCCATGTCGCGCATATGATCGACCGTGTCCTGGGTCGAATCGCCCATCAGGCCTGAGCTGTTGTCGCTTTTCGTGCTCTCGGTCGGGCTGCCGGTTTCGCGGGTCGTCTGCTGTGCTTCGCGGGCGACTTTCTGCGCCTGGTTGCGATGGTCGTCCTGCTCGTCATTGTGGTTTTCAGGCGCAAGGTTCGCCATCCGCTCTTCCTTGCTTTCGCCAACGTCGGGGGTGGTCTTGTTCGTATCGGTCATGCCGGAAATCTCCTTTGCATGACCAACGGGCATGGCCCCCACCCGTTCCTACCGCGTGGCGACGGGCGCTTCACCGGAATAGTCGTAGAAGCCACGGCCCGTCTTGCGGCCGAGCCACCCGGCCTCGACATATTTCACCAGCAGCGGAGCGGGGCGATACTTCGTGTCGCGCGTGGTCTTGTAGAGGACCTTGATGATGTCGAGGCAGGTATCGAGCCCGACGAAATCGGCCAGCTGCAGCGGACCCATCGGGTGGTTCAGGCCAAGGCGGCACCCCTTGTCGATATCTTCGATGCTGGCGGTGGACTGGCCTAGCACGAAGACCGCCTCGTTGATCATCGGCAGCAGGATGCGGTTGACGACGAAGCCGGGCTCGTCCTGAGACAGCACGACTTCCTTGCCCAGACTTTCGGCGAAAGCGACGGTGCGCTGGGTGACCTCCTCGGACGTGGCAAGGCCGGGGATGACTTCGATCAGGCCCATCACGGGAACCGGGTTGAAGAAGTGCAGGCCGATGAACCGTGCCGGATCGGGCGAGAAATTCGCCATCCGGGTAATCGGGATGGAACTGGTGTTGGAAGCCATGATCGCGCCTTGCGACAGGACTTCGCTCGCCTTCTCGAAGATCGCCTGCTTGATCGGCTCTTTCTCGGTCGCGGCCTCGATGATCATGTCGGCTTCCGCCATCGGAGAATAATCGCCGACCGGCTCGATCCGGGCGAGCAGCGCCTCGGCATCGGCGACTTCCATCTTGCCTCGCCCGACCAGCTTGCCCAGGGCGGCGTCGATTTTCTTGAGCGAGGCTTCCGCAGTGGCGAGATCGATATCGGCCAGCAGCACCTTCATCCCGTGCTGTGCCACGGTCTGGGCGATGCCCGACCCCATCTGTCCGGCCCCGATCACGCCAATGGTCTGCATAATGATATCCGTCTCTTCGCAGTTGCAGCAAAGAGGCGCTGTTAGCGGGGTCGCACCCGGAAAGCTACCGCAGAGGCACAGCGCGCCTTACCGGTTCTGGCCCGGCACCCATTTCACGTCAGCGCGTCCATCGTCGTTCAGCACCCGGGCCATGACGAACAGCAGGTCGGACAGGCGGTTGATATAGCTCAGCGCCGCCGGATTGACCGGTTCGGCATCAGCGAGAGCGGCAACGCCTCGTTCGGCTGCGCGGGTGGAGGCGCGGGCGACATGGACGCGGGCCGCCGCTTCGCTTCCGCCCGGAAGGACGAAACTGGTGAGCGGTTCCAGCCGATCGTTCAGGGCGTCGATCTGCGTCTCCAGCCACTGGGTCTGCGATGCCACCATGCGCAGCGTCATCTCGCCCGGCTCGAAATCCTCTCCCGGTGTCGCGATGTCCGCGCCGAGGTCGAACAGGTCGTTCTGGATGCGGAACAGCGTTGCGGCATTCTTGCCGTCATCCAGCGCGGCGGCTGCGAGCCCGATGGCGCTGTTCGCCTCGTCCACCAGCCCGATCGCCTCCATGCGCGGATCGTGCTTCGCGCGGCGGGACCCGTCGACGAGACCGGTGGTGCCGTCGTCCCCGGTGCGGGTGTAGATCCTGTTGAGCTTGACCATGCGGCCCGCCCTAGCGGCGTTACTGGGAAATCGCGAGGAGGATTGCCACCACCACGATGGCCAGCGCCTGGTACTTGATGCGGTTGAACATCATCTTGTTCTGCATAAGCTGCATTTCCGACACCTGGTCCACCTGTCCGCTTTCCAGATCGATCTTCGTGCTTTTCATGAAGGCGATGATCCCGCGCACCAGCGATACGACGACCAGCAGGGCGAGAATGACGATGGCGATGATGAGGATCGTTTGCATGGGCAGTATCTAGTCCTTTTCCAGCCGATTTCCACACGGCCATTCGCCCATACGGACCTTTTCCGCCCAGGCGAAGCCGTTTTCGCCCGTCTCGCGGTGATCCGACAGCGCTTTCGACCCGCGCCGCTTGGCAAGCTTGCGGCCGTCTTCGTCCAAGAGCAAGGCGTGGTGATGCCACCGCGGCACGGGCAGGCCCAGCACCGCCTGCAGCAGCCGGTGGACATGGGTGGCGGCGAACAGGTCGCGCCCGCGCGTGACCAGCGTGACGCCGTCGGCGGCATCGTCCAGCGTCACGGCGAGGTGGTAGCTGGCCGGCAGGTCCTTGCGCACCAGCACGGGGTCGCCGATCGAAAGCGGGTCGGCGGCCTGCTCGCCTGCCAGCGCATCGTGCCATGTCAGCGGGCCGGACAGTTCCAGCGCGCGGCGCACATCGAGCCGCCATGCCGCGCTTTCTTCCCCGACATCGGAGCGCCCGCGGCAGGTTCCGGGATAGACCGGTCCCTCCGGACCGATGGTGGTTGCGGCCTCGGCAATCTGCGCGCGGGTGCAGGTGCAGGGATAAAGCAGGCCGGCGTCTCGCAGCCGCTGGGCCGCGAGGATGTAGCTGGCCCCGCGCGTGCCCTGCGCGGGCACCTCCTCCCATTCCAGCCCCAGCCATTCCAGGTCGCGGCGAAATTCGTGGCTGAGTTCCGGGCGCGATCGCGGTCCGTCGATATCCTCTATCCTGAGCAGGAAACGCCCGCCTGCCTCCCGCGCCAGGTCGTGCGCGACAATAGCGCTGTAGGCATGGCCCCAGTGCAGCGGTCCATTGGGACTGGGGGCGAAGCGGGTGACGGTCATGGGGCCCCCTTACACCAATGCAGGGCCCAAGGGGCAGGTTTTGCCGGGCAAAAGCATGGATATAACCTGTGTCACGGGCTTGACGCTTTTGTCTGATTAGGGATGTTCGTATCAATTCGGGAGGGACGCGAGACGTGTTCACAGCCTATGTTTAGGGCCGAGATGATCGAAACCGCGGCGCGGTTCAGGAGCGCCGACGACGATCCGACACGAAACCTGTCGGCTTGCCCGGCACTGGTGCTGAACGCGGATTATACCCCGCTTTCCTATTATCCGCTGAGCCTGTGGCCCTGGCAGACCGCTATCAAGGCGGTGTTCCTCGACCGGGTGACCATCGTCGAAAGCTACGACCGGGAAGTGCACTCCCCCTCGCTCGACATGGCCATCCCCAGCGTGATCGCGCTGAAGCAATATGTGAAGCATTCCGAATTCCCGGCCTTCACCCGCTTCAACCTGTTCCTGCGCGACCGGTTCACCTGCCAGTATTGCGGCAGCCCCGATACGCTGACGTTCGACCACGTGATCCCGCGCCGGCTCGGCGGCAAGACGACGTGGGAAAATATCGCCACCGCCTGCGCCCCGTGCAACATGAAGAAGGGCGGTCGCACGCCCCGGCAGGCGCATATGCACCTCGCCAGCCAGCCGATCCGCCCGACGAGCTGGCAATTGCAGCAATACGGCAAGAGCTTCCCGCCGAACTACCTCCACGAAACCTGGCGCGACTGGCTCTACTGGGACATCGAGCTGGAGGAGTAACACGTTGCGCTGAGAGGGATTCTGCCTTCGCTTTTTCCCTTGTCGCCCATACCGAACTGAAATAAATATTGCCTCGCGCCAATCTGGGTGCCGGGAATACCAAATCCATGAAAAATCTGGGTCTCGCCGGGTTCGTGCCGGTGATTATTGCTCTTGGCGGATGCACCGCCATGGCGATCAACAGTGCCGGTAACGAGCTTGCCGATTACTGCACGGAAATGGGCGAAGAATTGGGCGTCGAGACGCGTATCGCCCCGAAATATGCGGGATCGCGCGGCGGGATGTTCGGCAACGTCGTGGTTTCGGGCGTTTGCCTCAGCCCCGAGGAAAAGGGCTACGAAGACGCCATGACGATCGAGGAATACCGCGCTTCGCCCAAGAAACCGCCAGCATAAACCTCTGGCGGCGCATGACTGCCGCGATCATGTCACCGCCGCCCGCTTGTTGAATTCCGGGCGCTGCCATTCCCCGTTTTCCAGTACCTCGGCCAGGTGCCGGGCGGTTTCGGCCATGTCTTCGAAGCGGAGGTAGGCGGGGGCGAAGCCCAGCCGCAGGACGTCGGGGGCGCGGAAGTCTCCGATGACACCGCGGGCGATCAGGGCCTGGCACAGGGCGTAGGCGTCCTGGTGGCGGAAGCTGAGTTGGCTGCCACGCTGGTCTGCATCTTCGGGGCTGACGAGGTCGAGCGAAACGCCGGCTTCGGACAGGCATTCCAGCAGGAAACCGCTCAGCGCTTGGCTCTTCTCCCACAGCCGGTCGACACCGATCTCGGCGACGAGGTGCACGCCCTCCTCCAGCGCCGCGACGCTGAGGATCGGGGCGGTGCCGCATAGCAGGCGGTCGACGCCGGGGGCGGGCTGGTAATCGTCATCGAAGGCGAAAGGCTGCGCGTGGCCCATCCAGCCACTGAGGGGCTGCTCGAGGGCCCCGTGATGGCGCTCGGCCACGAAGGCATAGGCCGGTGCACCGGGGCCGCCATTCAGATATTTATATCCGCATCCGACCGCGAAATCCGCCCCGCATTCGTTCAGCGCCACCGGCATCGCGCCGCCGGTATGCGACAGGTCCCACAGGACCAGTGCGCCCGCGTCCTGCGCCGCTTTGGTCAGCGCGGCCATGTCGTATTTCTGGCCGGTCTTGTAATGGACGTGGGTGAGCAGCAGCAGCGCGACATCATCGTTTAGCGCATCGACAATCGCATCGCGGTCAGCCAGCCGCTGCTCTGCGAGGCCCTGCTTCTCCAGCCCCTGGATCATGTAAAGGTCAGTCGGGAAGTTGCCCGGTTCGCTCAGGATCACCTTGCGGCCCGATTGCATGGCCAGCGCCGCAGAGATCAGCTTGAACAGGTTCACGGACACGCTGTCCGCCACGATCACCTCGTGCGCCTCGGCCCCGATCAGCGGAGCGATCTTGCCGCCGACGCGCTGGGGGAGCCCGATCCAGTCAGCGGTGTTCCAGCTCTTGATGAGATCGCCGCCCCATTCCTCGCGGACCACCTGTTCCAGCCTCGCGGGCGTCGATTTCGGCAACGCGCCCAGCGAATTCCCGTCGAGATAGATCACGCCTTCGGGCAGGTCGAAACGGTCGCGATATTGCGCCAGCGGGTCCGCCGCATCCAGTTCGCGCGCCCGCTCAAGCATGGGGCCGAGAATGTTCATGGCAGTTCTCGCAAAATCGCCCGGGTGAGCCCCGCATCGCCGCCACCGACCTTCAGCGGCAAAGCGATCAGCTCGTATCGCCCCTCCGGTACGTCATCGAGCACCAGACCTTCGAGGATACGCATATCGTGCTTCGCCACCGCCTTGTGCGCGTCCATTGTCTTGCTGTCCTGAGGGTCGACGCTCGGCGCATCGGTGCCGATCAGCTTCACGCCCTGCAGCGCGAGCCATTCCACCGTCTCCGCCGCGATCGGCAGCCAGTCGCTGCGCCATTCGCCATGCGGGAAGGCGTCCCACTGGCGGAACAGCACGCGGTCGGCGCTTTCGATATGCGGCAGGTCGGCCACGTCGATCTCGCCCGAGACGCCGCGCGCATCGACCACCAGGCACTCGCCGATGAATGGATCGAGCGCCATGCTCGCCGCGTCCAGCCCCTCGGCATCGTAATGCAGCGGCGCATCGGCATGGGTGCCGGAATGCGTGCTCATCGTCATCCGCCCGACATTGACCGGCGAGCCGTCGTCCATCCGCCATGTGCGCTCGAAAGCGAAGTCGGTATCGCCCGGCCACACCGGCAGGCCCCCCTTTTCATTAGAAGGGCGCAGGACCTGGCTGATATCCCAAATGCGCCGCTGGCTTTTCCACGAGCTCATATGGCGGTCCTCACGCTCAGCAATTCAGGGAAGAATGCGGCCTTCAGCACGCCCGCAAGGTAGGGCACGCCGGGCGTTCCGCCGGTGCCCTGCTTGAAGCCGATGATCCGTTCGACCGTCTTCAAATGGCCGAAGCGCCAGCGCTGGAAATGGTATTCCAGATCGACCAGCTTTTCGGCCAGTTCGTAAAGGTCCCAATGCGTCTGCGGATCGCGGTAGATAACCGCCCATGCAGCCTCGACGCTGGGCACATGCTCCCACGGCGCGTCGAGCGGGCGTTCCAGCACGTCTGCAGCAATGGCGAACCCGCGCCGCGCCAGCAGCGCGACCGTTTCGGCATAGATGCTGGGCCGCCGCAGTTCCGCCCGCAGTTCCTCGGCGACGTCGGGCGTTGCCTCGTGCATGGTCACCATGTCGGGTTTGCGCCCGCCGAGCAGGAATTCCATCATCCGGTACTGCGCGCTCTGGAACCCGCTCGACCCGCCCAGATGCGGGCGCACCGTGGAATAATCGTGCGGGGTCATCGTGCTCAGCACATCCCAGCTCTGGATCAGCTGACCCTGCGCCCGCGCCACACGGGCCAGCATCTTGAAGGCGGGGCGAAGATCGTCCGCCGCGATGCGCTCCCGCGCCAGCTCCAGCTCGTGCAGGCACAGTTTCAGCCACAGCTCGCTCGCCTGGTGGACGATGATGAACAGCATTTCGTCATGCGCCCCCGAGACGGGGTGCTGCGCGGAAAGAATGCGGTCGAGATCGAGATAGCTGGAATAGGTAACGTCTGAGGACATGGCGATGTCCCTATACCAAACCGCAGCAAGGGTCAGCCCTGACGCATTCAGGCCCGCATTTCTCAGCCGCGGTGTTCTCAGCCCCGGTGTTCTCAGCCCCGGTGTTCAGCCCTCAAGGGTGCGCTGGGCAGGATGGTGCTTGTCGAGGTGCTTCTTGATGATCCGCAGGTTGCGCGTGTTCGACCGGTAGACGAGGTCGAAGGCGTCGCCCACGACCGGCACCGCGCCCAGCAGGCTGTCGAAGGCGATATTGCCGCCCATGCGCCACAGCTTCCACTTCGGAATGCCCAGATTGCGCGCTTCCCAGACGATGTAAGCGCCCATGGCCGCCGTCACGAAATCGCCGATGACCGGCACCAGACCGATGATCGAATCGAGGCCCACGGGATAGTTAAAGCCCGGAATACGGAAGCTGCGTTCCAGCATCTGTTCCATCGCCTCGATCCGGCGACGGATGGAGGCGGGATCGTTCCCGGTCGGCAAGTCCAGCCCCATGACCTGTGGCCCGTCCGCAAAGCGGCCCTCTGTGCTGCCCGTGGCCCGTTCGCCCGCGGGGCGGATTGTGGGCCGGTCCCTGTCATCGAAGCCGTTCATCGCGCTTTCCTTCCTCCTTACGAGATGGGGTCCATCGCGAGCGGGAACAAGGGATGGGTAGCCCAGCGGTTCTCTGCAAAGCCCTCCAGCCCGCCGCGCACCAGCGACCAGCGCAGCGGCGCGCCCAGCGGGATATAGCTGTTGCTGTCGACCAGCAGCGTCTCCGCCTCGATCAGCGGCGGCATCGTCTCGGGGGTCTGCTGGCCCGCGACCTCCCCGGACACCAGGGCATCGGCTGCGGCGCTGCATCCCTGTCGGCGCACCGAGCAATGGAACTGGTTGAGGAACCAGCGCGGGGCGGCATAGCGGGCCAGCCTGTCGACCAGGACCAGGTCTGCCCCCGACCGGTCGGCTGCCCGCTCGCTCGCCACGCCGATAGTCGCGAAATCCTGTGCCAGCTTGCGGAACAAAAGGTCCGATCCCGGCCCTTGCGGCAGGTAGAGGGACACGCTTGCCTCCTGCCCGCTTGCCGCTTCCCAGTCGGCGACGCGGCGCGCGGCCCGCGACCGGCGCACTTCGAGCGAAAGGTCCGTCCAGCGTTCCGCCGGGGTGAAGGTGGACCCGGCATCCTGCCCGGCCTGGGCGAGCATGGCCGGCGGCACGATCCGGGTGGTCGATGGCCAGCCGGACAGGTTGAACGGCGCCAGCAGGGTCGGCCGGTCGATCGCCATCGACAGTGCCTCCCGGCGGCTGGCATCGGCCAGGAAGCCGTCCGGGGCGGTCACCTGCAGGCCGAACAGGCCCAGCGCGCTGTCGAGCCGGACATTGCCGCGCGACAGGGGGCCGGTCTCGGCGAGCGGCAGGCTGGCCAGCGTACCGCCGACAACAAGATCGGAGCCGGTGTCGAAAAACGCATCGACCGCCCCTTCAGCCGGGAGAGCGCGAATGCGGATGGACCGTGCACGGTCGCTGAAGCCGGGTTCTTCCGGCAGCCCGCGCAATTGTGGCGGCACCGCGGTCAGCAGCACCCCGCCCGCGCCCGTCGTGGCGCGCATGGGGCCGATACCGCTGCCGTCCCGGCGCAGGCCAAGCTCCGGCTGGGCGAGCAATTGCAGGAAGGCGGGCATGGGCTGCGACAGGCGGATTTCGATCACCCTGCCGGTCATCGCCCGTATCTCGCTGACCCGCGCGAGGTCGAGGCCGAGAGACGTCCCCTCCAGATCGCGGATCTGGCGCAGGATTTCAGCGCGAACGCTTGCGGCGTCGACCGGCGTACCGTCGGCCCATGTCGTATCCCGCAGCCGGAAGATGAAGCTGCGCCCGTCGTCGACCACGATCCAGCTTTCAGCCAACGCGGGCACGGTCTCTCCGTTCGAATCGAGCGTGACCAGTCCCTCGGACACCGCACCTCGCACCAGTTGCTGCCCGTAGGACAGGCGCATTCCGCCCGTTAGAAGGTCGTCGGTCTGTTCGACCACCACGATATCGATCGGCCCGCCGTCATCCCGGGAACAGGACGACAGCGCCAGGGCAGCGGGGATCAGGAAGGGGAGAAGGTGACGCAGCATGGGCCGGGGACGGGTAGCATCCCGGCGGGCCTTCGTCAGTTCAGATTTTGCGCAGCTTCGACGGGTCGCCCATGGCGGCGGGCATCAGGCCGGCAGGCCGGACGTAACGCGGTGTGTCGCTATCATTGGTGTTCGCGGGCCGGGCGCGCGCATCCGCCGCGTCGATCTCTCGCGAGAAAGCGATGCCGAAGCGGTTGTCTTGCACCCAGGCGACCGTTCCTTCGACCCAGCCGATATTGCGCAGCTGGACAGAAAGATGCGTACCGCCCTGGACCCTCGAGGCAATGGCCGGATCGCATTCGGCCATCATGCCGCCATTGGAGAGGTTGCGGACCTTCACCTTGCTGGCAGGAGAGCCGTCCCCGATCTGGAGATCGGCCATGAGGAACAGGCTGTCGCGAGCAATATGACGGGTATCGACACCTGACATGGTCTCTGCGTGCTCCCTGGCATGTCCGCAAGGCACCATGCCCGCGGTCCGTCCGTAGTGGACTGCCCCTATCGCGGAAAAGCCTAATGAAGCTTTAAGAATAAGCCGGTTTCGAGACGTCGATAATTCTCGAAAAGCCTGCGAAAACAGTGCAAAAACGTATCTGCGTCAGGTGTCGCGCGAAACCTTTTCACGCCGTTCGTGCGCTTCCTGCGCCTCGACCGTCATGGTGGCCACCGGACGGGCGATCAGTCGCCGCAGGCCGATGGGTTCGCCTGTCTTATCGCAATAGCCGTATTCGCCTTCGTCGATGCGGCGCAGGGCTGCATCGATCTTTGCGATCAGCTTGCGCTGGCGGTCGCGGGTTCGCAGCTCGATGCCCCAGTCGGTCTCGCTGGACGCCCTGTCGTTGAGATCGGGTTCGCGGATCGGCCCGTCCTGGAGGGATTGCAGGGTCGCATCGGCGGCATCGTGGATTGAGCGTTTCCATTCCAGCAGCAGGATACGGAAATATTCCTGCTGGTTGGAATTCATGTACGGCTCGTCGTCGGACGGCACGTAATCGCGCCCCAGCGCCTGCTGGGCTGCCTCCAGAACTTCGCTATCCTTGCGCGCCGCAGCGGTCATGGCTTCCTCACATAAAGAGCTTCGTCCGCGATACCCGAGGCCGCCTCGTCCGGTTTTCCGGCTCTTTCCAGCGACCCTTATGGCGCGGCCTATAGGGATCGCCCCAAGGCCGCACAAGCACGGAATGGACGATACGAAAATACAGTTACGCGTCCGTGGCTTAAGCGCGGCAGAACAGGGGCGGCGCGTTTCATTAATCCCGGCATTAACGATTTGTTGACCATGATGGACAAGAACCGTGTCTGTCGCGCTTCTCGTTCCGGGCGGCGCAGGACAGGGGGACAGCCAGAATGCAGTTTACCACCATCGAAAATGCCGGACAGCAGGTGACCGGATCACAGCCCGACATGGCCGTGACGAACGCGCTGACCGATGCAGCGGCGGGGGATGTCGACGCGCTCTACGATCTTGGCGTCATGTATTCGACCGCCAGCCACGGCTGCGACTGCGACCTGATCGAGGCGCACAAGTGGTTCAACCTCGCCGCATCCAAGGGGCACGAGAAAGCAGGCTGGTGCCGCGCCGATATCGCGGACGAAATGTCGGCCCGCGAGATTTCCGAAGCGCAGCGGCAGGCACGCGAATGGCTGGCCGAGGGTCGCCGCGCAGCCTGACTATCCGGGGGCGGCCTGATCGCCTTTCCGGAACGGCGTTCGTCGATCCAGGTAATTCCTGTCGGCGGCAACGCCTTCCCGCTCCCGGGTAAGAAAGTCGGCCACCGCCTCGCGAAAGCCGGGGTCGGCGATCCAGTGGGCAGACCAAGTCTCGACCGGCGCATAGCCGCGCGCCAGCTTGTGACCGCCTTGCGCACCCGCCTCCACCCGCGACAATCCGCGCTCGATCGCAGCGTCAATGGCCTGGTAGTAGCATAGCTCGAAATGCAGGAACGGGATTTGCTGCGTGCAGCCCCAGTACCGACCATAGAGCGCGTCCTCGCCGATGACGTTCAGCGCGCCGGCGACCGGCTCTCCGTCACGGTAAGCCATGACCAGCAGCAGGTCCTCCCCCATCCTCTCGCCCAGCAGGGTGAACGCCTCCCGCGTCAGATAGGGCGTGCCCCATTTGCGGGCGCCTGTATCCTGGTAGAAAATCCAGAACGCGTCCCAGTCGGCCTGCGTGATCTCCTCCCCCGTCAGATGGCGAATATCGACCTGCGCCTGCGCCCTTGCCCGTTCCTTTCTCAGGTCCTTGCGCTTGCGGCTGGCCAGGTCGGCGAGGAAGGCGTCGAAGTCGGAATAATCCCGGTTTTGCCAATGGAACTGGATATCGCTTCGCAGCATCCAGCCATTGTCCTCGAACAGCGGCAACTGCCGGGGCTCGATGAAAGTGGCATGGGCACCCGACAGCCCGTTCTGCTCGCACAATTGCTCCGCAGCGGCCAGCAGCGCCGGGGCCAGCGCATCGTCGGCTACAAGCAGGCGCGGGCCGGTCGCGGGCGTGAAGGGCGCAGCGATCTGGAGCTTGGGGTAATAGCGCCCGCCCGCCCGCTCGTAAGCATCCGCCCAGCTGTGATCGAAGACATATTCGCCTTGGCTGTGGCCCTTAAGGTAAGCGGGCATTGCGCCCAGCAGCACGCCGCCCTCGCCATCCGCGGCGCCGCTTTCGATGACGATCGGCGCGGCCTGCCAGCCGGTGCCCGGCCCGACCGACCCGGAATCCTCGCAGGTCGACAGGAAGGCGTGGCTGACGAACGGGTTGCCGGAGGTATTGAGAGCGTCCCACGCCCGGGCTTCGACTTCGTTGATGGAGCCCAGCAGGCGGGCCGACAGTTCGGTCATGCCGGAAGCTCGCCTTCGCAGATCGGCGCATCGGCGCAGGCCCTCGCCCTCTCGCGCTCCGCCGCCGAGCGGACGGTCCAGGTCGCGACCGGCATCCCGCGTGCCCTCAACCCGGCGACCCATGCGCTGGGCAGCGCATCGATGTGATAGGCCATGAAATCCGGCTTCGCGATCCATAGCGCCATCCGGCGCGACCACGCAGTTTGCGTATAGCCCTTGTCGTCTTCCCTCATCACGAGGCCGCGTAGCGTTTCGGGGGAGTGGCGGCGCAGCCAGCGCGGGACACGGGGGTCGAAGCTCATCACGGCATGATGGCCGTCATAGCCCGCCAGCGCATCGCGGACTTTCAGGCAGGTGGTTTCGACGTCGTAGGACCTGCGGGACTTGATCTCGATCAGGATCGGGACCTTGCCGTCCACCATGGCGAGCAATTCCGCCAGGTCCATCGGCGCGTCCTCGTGCTCCAGATAGCTGAGCTTGCGCCATTCGGCCGCCGTCAGTGCCTCGGTCCGGTCGGGGCGGCCGATCAGCCGTTTGAAATCCCAGTCGTGGAACACCATCGGCACGTCGTCGGCGCTGCGCTGGATGTCGCATTCGATGCCCACACCCGCCTCCAGCGCGGCAGCGAAGGCTGCGCGGGCGTTTTCCACCCGCCCTTCCCCGTGCAGGCCGCGATGGGCGTAGGTCCACCGGCCCAGCCACCCCGTCCTTTCGGGATCGGGGGACGGCGCCAGGAAGCTGTCAATCGCCGTGGAGGGCAATGATCGCATCGACTTCGACAGCCGCGCCCAGCGGCAGGGACGGCACGCCGACGGCGGCGCGCGAATGGCGGCCCTGGTCGCCGAACACTTCGAACATCAGGTCCGATGCGCCGTTCACGACCTTGGGCTGGTCGGTGAAATCGGCGGTGCAATTGACGAAGCCGCCCAGCTTCACGATCCGTTTCACCCGCTCCAGCGGGATGAGCGCACCCTTGAGCTGCGCCAGGATCATCAGGCCGCAGGCACGGGCCGCCGCCTGCCCGTCTTCCAGCGAGACATCCTCGCCCAGCCGCCCGGTCGCAAGCTCGCCGTCGACGAAAGGCAGCTGGCCCGAGACATAGGCGATGTTGTTTTCGACAACCACGGCGACATAGCTTGCCACCGGGGCGGCAGCCTCCGGCAGGACGATGCCCAGTTCCTCGAGGTGCGCTTCTACATTCATGCCGGTTCCTTCAGTTTGTTCATGATCCAGGGCAGGGCCTCGTCCCAGCTGTCGATCCGGGCATGGGCATGGCCCGCTTTCTCCCCGCAGGTGATGTGCGGGGCAAGGCCGGGTTCGCCGCACAGATGCAGGCGGGTGACATGGGGCACCGTTTCCTTGGCAGAGCCGTGATGCTGCGCCAGATCGTCGATGAAGATCGCGTGGCTGGGCTGGTATTCATCGAGGATGGCGGCAATCGCCGGACCCTTCGGCCCCTGGTTGGTGTAGACCTTCGCATCGATGCCGACGGCCTGCAATTGCGCGGCGCGCATCTCGCGGCGCTCGTCCAGCAGGTTGGTCAGGATCACGACGTCGGCATGCTCTTTCAGCGCGGCGATCGCCTCGACTGCGCCGGGAATGGGGTCCTGCCGCGCCATCTCCGTGTCGAAGAATGCATTCAGCAGCCGCCAGATTTCCTTCTGCTCCACCGGTTCGCCGCTATCCTTGCGCTTGAGCGCATTGGCGAAATCATTGCCTTCCATGTCGAAGGCGATGCCTTGCGTCTCGTCCAGCCAGTCGCGGAAATGGCTGACCATGTAGAGCAGCACTTCGTCGCAGTCGGAGATGACCAGCGGTCGGCCGTCCGGATTGTAGGTCATGCGTGGTCTCTCAATCGAATGTCTGTGCCCCGGCCAGCGTCCGGTGGGCGGTGATAAGGTCCTGCGGTTCGACGCCCAGCGCCTCCGCCGCGCCGACGAGGTCGGGTTCGTGCTGCGCGAGGAATTCGAGCACTGCTGCCTGAACCTGCCGCTCGGCCAGCCGTTCCCGCAGGATATCGGGGGTGAGGCCGGTCAGCGCAAGCAGCCGCCCGGCCCGGTCGTCATCGGTCAGGACCCAGCCCAGCGCGCCCAGCGCCAGCGTTTCGGCCTCTTGCGCGGAAGCAGGTGATTTCGATTGGCGGATGATTGTCAGGTGCCTTTCGGTTCGCCTAGTGCGGGACCTTCGAAGAAGGAGGCCGGACCAGTGGCAAAGCGTATCCTCGTTGTCGAGGACAACGACCTCAATCGCAAGCTGTTCTGCGACGTGCTGCGCGCCGGCGGTCACGAGGTGGAACCGTGCGCCGACGGCGAAAGCGTGCTGCCGGCCGCGCGCGCATTCGGACCCGATCTCGTTATCATGGACATCCAGCTGCCCAATATCTCCGGCCTCGACCTGATCGTCGCGCTGCGCGCCGATGCCGCGCTGTCGGCCGTGCCGATACTGGCCGTCACCGCCTATGCCGGGAAGGGCGACGAGGAACGGATCCGCAGCGCCGGGGCGAACGATTACCTGGCGAAACCCGTCTCGATCGGCCCGTTCCGAATGGCGGTCGACCGCCTGCTGGTCCCGGCGGACGCTAGCTGAACAGGCAGGGGGCTGAACAGGCAGGGGGCTGAACCTACATGAAGCAGCCCCTTCGGACCTCGGCCTGTATGGACTAGGCTGGCAAACGCAGCTAGCGCCACGCGCTAACCGGGGAAGCGTTCAGCTTCCTGCAGGATACAGCGATTAAGGACCCTCCCTATGGACCGCGCAGATACAGACCGCCGCATTCGCGAGCAGATCGAACCCTTCAACAAGAAGGGCGTCACGATCACGGGAAACACGACGTTCCAGGGCGACCTGGAATTCGACAGCCTGACCGTCATGGATTTCGTTGCCGCGATCGAGGACGAGTTCGATATCATCATCTCGATGAACCAGCAGGCGGAAATCGAAACCTACGGCCAGCTGGTCGATGCCGTGCACAAGCAGCGGGACTGATCCGAGATGAGCGAAGCCATTGCCCGGTCGGAAAAGCCGCAGGAAGTCGAAGGCGGCGAGAAGGATCTTTTCAGCAAGTTCGATCCGCTGATCAAGATGCGCGAGGACCTGCTCTCGACCGGGCAGCAGGATCCGTACGCGCTGGTCATGGAACAGGTGCTCTCGCCCACGCGCGCGATTTGCAACGGGCGCGACACGATCCTGCTGGGCACCTACAATTACATGGGCATGACCTTCGATCCGCAAGTGATCGAGGCGGGCCATCAGGCGCTGAGGGATTTCGGCACCGGCACCACGGGCAGCCGCGTGCTGAACGGCACCTATCAGGGCCACAAGGAGTGCGAGGACGCGCTTAAGGAATTTTACGGGATGGACCACGCGATGGTCTTTTCCACCGGCTATCTCGCCAATCTGGGCATCATTTCCACGATCGCCGGCAAGGGCGATTATGTCATCCTCGACATCGACAGCCATGCCTCGATCTATGACGGGTGCAAGCTGGGCGATGCGGAAATCGTGCCGTTCAAGCACAACGATATCGAGGCGATGGAAAAACGCCTGAAACGCATCCCCGAAGGCGCCGGCAAGCTGGTGATCCTGGAAGGCGTCTATTCGATGCTGGGCGACGTCGCCCCTCTGAAGGACATGGTGGCCGTCGCCAAGAAGCACGGCGCGATGGTACTGGTCGACGAAGCGCATTCGATGGGCTTCATCGGCGAGAACGGGCGCGGCGTGGTCGAGGCGCAGGGCGTGATCGACGATGTCGATTTCATCATCGGCACGTTTTCGAAAAGCGTCGGGACAGTCGGCGGTTTCTGCGTGTCGAACCACCCGAAATTCGAAGTCATGCGGCTGGTCTGCCGGCCCTATGTCTTCACCGCGTCCCTGCCGCCCAGCGTGGTGGCAACGGCAGCCACCAGCATTCGCAAGTTGAAGGACGACAGCGCCGCAAAGCGCGCGCATCTGTGGGAAAATTCCAAGCGTCTGCACAAGGGCCTGCGCGATCTCGGCTTCGATATCGGTACGAAGGAAGCCCAAAGCGCGATCATCGCGGTGATCATGCCCGATCTCGCGCAGGGTGCGGCGATGTGGGAAGCTCTCCTGCACGAGGGGCTTTACGTCAATCTCGCCCGGCCGCCGGCAACGCCTGCCAACATGACCCTGCTTCGCTGCTCGCTATGCGCCGAACATTCGAACGAGGAAGTGGACCGCATCCTGTATATGTTCGAACAGGCAGGCAAGAAAACCGGTATCATCTGACGGAACCGGCCCGCCGTCTCATCCGTCTTCCTCGCAAAGGAGACTGACGATGAAGACGACGAATACAGGCGCTGCGAAATATGAAGGCCTCGGCAAGGGCGGCAAGGGCCATGTGTCGACCGGATCGGGCGCGCTGTCCGACCAGCCCTACGGCTTCCAGACCCGGTTCGAGGACAAGGCCGGGACCAATCCGGAAGAACTGATCGCGGCAGCCCATGCCAGCTGCTTTACCATGGCCCTGTCGTTCAAGCTGGCAGAGGCCGGGCACGAGGACGGCACGGTCGAAACCGATGCGGTCGTCACGCTGGAAAAGGTGGATGACGGCTTCAAGGTCTCGAAATCGGCTCTCAGCACGAAGGGATCGGTTCCCGGGCTGGACCAGGCGAAGTTCGAGGAACTGGCCGCCGACGCAAAGGCGAATTGCCCCATTTCCAAGCTGCTGGATTGCGAGATCACGCTGGAAACCGCCTTCGAAGGCTGATTTTTTACGCCAAACGGGGCGGGACCGGCCTTGCTACCCGTCCCGCCCCGGCGACCCGAAGGGCACCTGCAGCGACTCTTGGCGGTCGCCTTCTCTCCCGTCTTCTTCGCAAGGCCGCAGCAAGCGTGGTCTGTCGATATACCCCCATACACCGACAGGCCGCGCGCGAGGCGCTTCGCCAGAGTGCTTGCCCAAACCGGCGGCGCTCTTGCTGACAGCGGTGTTAGCAAGCCAAAGCCCGGCGAAATGTCAAATACTCGTCATTTCAAAAGCCGGAACGGCACATCGCGCACGGTGCAGGCCCCGACCCTGTTCAGTCGGTTGCCCGAATCGCTTCAGGGTCGGCTGAAACAGCAGGCGATCCGGCGCCTGTTTCCCACCGCTTCGCTGATCCAGCAGGTCGGGGACGGAGCCTCCGGATTCTGGCTGATCGAGAGCGGGGCCGTGCAATTGGGCGTGTTTCGCTCGAACGGGGAATTCCGCTCGATCGCGACTCTCGGAGAGGGCGATTCCTATGGCGAGCTGGCCTTGATGGGAAAAAGCCGCCGGGTGACCGATGCCGTGGCCCGCGTGCCGTCGGAACTGCTCTGGATCGACGGGGGGCGGTACGAACAGGCGATTTCGCAAGACCCGGCGATCCTGCGCGACCTGCTGGGCGCCATGGCGCTCGAACTGCAGGAAGTGCTCGGCTATCTTGCGGGCTTTCGCGGCGGTTCGGCGCGCAATCGGATCGCGTCGGTCATCGCCAATGCTGCGCGTCATTCGGGGCAAAGCGCGATCGTCATCACGCAGGCCGAGATTGCGGGACTGGCGGGGGTGACCCGCGCCACCGCCGCGTCCGTCCTGCGCGACCTGGAACGGCAGGGCGCGATTCGCCGCTGCTATGGCAAGGTCGAGGTCGCGGATCTGGAGCGGCTCGAAGACGAAGGCGTCTAGGCCGCCGCGGCATCCTGCTGGACGGTGGCGCAGGCATCCGCTTCCTCGCCTTCCCCGCCCCCGAGCTGTGTGATGGCGAGAATGCCGCCCACCACCAGGACAACGAAGACGGTCGTGACCGTGCCCAGATACTTGTCGATCACCCGCTTGATCGGGGCACCGAAGGCCCGGAACAGAATGCCCACGGTCAGGAAGATCAACGCGCGGCCCGCGATGCTCGCCAGCAGGAACGGCACGATGGCCATGCCGAGGAAGCCTGCGGTGATGGTCAGCAGCTTGAACGGAACCGGGGTTGCCGCCGCAATGATGACGGCGGCCACACCGTATTCGTCGAAGGTGCACTGCGCCTGCGGAAGGCTGTCGCCGAGGCCGATGGCGTTCATCAGCGGAATGCCGACAAGGTCGAAGGCGAAGGCCCCGATGGCATAGCCGAAGACGCCGCCCAGAACCGACGCACCGGTCGCAATCAGACCGAAACGAATCGCCTTCTTCGGTTCCGCCAGGCACATCAGCCCCAGCAGCGGATGCGGCGGGATGGGGAAGAAGCTCGCCTCGATGAAGCAGAAGAAGGTCAGCCACCACACCGCATGGGGGTGCGCCGCCTTGTCCATCGTCCAGTCGTATAATCCGCGCAGCATCGCCGTGTCCCGCCCCTGAAAATCGGTCCCATGAAAGGCCTTGCGGCGCTTAGGACAGCGGAGACGGGGGTGCAATCGCGTTGGAATGTATCGCGACGAACCTATTTGGTTCTTTTTTCTTGACATCGTAACGCTATTGACCTAGACAACTGGAACATCGCGATAGAACGAGTCGGCTGCGGAGCGCCTCCCGCTCCATCCGGCTCGCAGGTTAAATCGCTTCCAGACATCCGGGAACACCATCATGACGAGCAATGCTCCGGCAGCTGTGCCGGGCACGCCTGTGGCCGTGCCTGCACGAGCCAGGCGGCGGGCCGCCCCGCGCTGGCAGAAACGTTTCCTCGAAATCCTGGCCGAAACGTCGAACGTGTCGGCAGCGGCGAAAAAGGCCGGAACCAGCGTCGGCCACGCCTACAAGACGCGTGCGAAGGACGCCGAATTTTCGCGCGCCTGGCTGGCCGCGCTGGCGCAGGGCTACGACCAGCTCGAGCTCGAACTGCTCCAGCGCCTGCGCGAAGGGGAATTGTCGGGCGGCACGACGAAGAAGGCACGGCGCAAGTTCGACAATGCCGTAGCCCTGCGCCTGCTGGCGGCCCACCGCGACAGCGTATCGCGCCAGCGGGCCATGGATGCCAATCGCGACGAGGACGCGATCCTCGTCGAAATCGACCGTAAGCTCGACCAGATGCGTCGCCGCGAATTGCAGGCCCGCGCGCTCCTGCGCAGCCGCCCATCGGCGTCCGGCGCAGCGACGGCGGCGAAATCCTGACGCATATGGATATGGAGAAGAGCCGCCGCGCGCGGCTTCGTCACCTGTTGCGGCAGGCCCCGGAAGAGCGCTTCGCTGCTCTTGCTTCCCTGAGCGAGGCCGAGCGCGACGAACTGCGCCGCCACTGGCGGCTATGGGCACGGCCCGGCCAGACCGCGCCGGAAGGCGACTGGCGGACCTGGCTGATCTGCGCCGGGCGCGGTTTCGGCAAGACGCGCTGCGGTGCGGAATGGGTGCGGCTGGTGGCCAAGCGGGACCCCGACGCCCGTATCGCCCTCGTCGGATCGTCGATCGCGGAGGTTCGCGCAGTCATGGTGGAAGGGGAAAGCGGTTTGCTGAACATCTCCCCGCCCGGCCGGATGCCGCATTTCGAACCGTCCCTGCGCCGCCTGACCTGGGGCAATGGCGCGCAGGCCACGCTCTATTCCGTGGCCGAGCCCGATGCACTGCGCGGGCCGCAGCACGGCTATGCCTGGTGCGACGAGGTGGGCAAATGGGACAGCTCGAGCGACCGCGCCATGCGGACATGGGACAATCTCGTCATGGGCCTGAGACTGGGCGAGCGGCCGCGGATCGTCGCCACCACGACCCCGCGTGTGTCGCCGTTGATGAAACGCCTGCTCGAAACCGATGAAGCCGTCGCGGTGACGCGGGGCAGCACGTGGGACAATGCCGCCAACCTGCCCGGAGCCTTCGTCCAGGCGATGGCCGACCAGTTCGGCGGGACGTCGCTGGGGCGGCAGGAATTGCTGGGCGAAATGCTGGGCGATGTGGAGGGCGCGCTGTGGACCCGCAGCCTGCTGGAACAGTGCCGCAGCGATGAAGCGCCCCTGCTGGCCCGGGTCGTGGTCGGCGTCGACCCCCCGGCCTCTGCGACCGGCGATGCGTGCGGCATCGTGGTCGCCGGAACCGATCGATGCGGGAACGCGGCCGTGCTGGCCGATGCCACGATTCGCAAGGCCAGTCCCGAGCGCTGGGCGCGGGCCGTGGCCGATACGGCCGCCCTGTGGGGCGCGGACCGGGTGGTGGCAGAGGCGAACCAAGGCGGCGCCATGGTCGGCAGCGTCCTGCGCGCAGCCGATATCTCGCTGCCCGTCCGGCTGGTCCATGCCCGCCGGGGCAAGGCCGCCCGGGCCGAACCCGTCGCCGCGCTCTATGAAGCGGGGCGGGTGCGTCATCACGGCCTGTTCGCCGCGCTGGAGGACGAGATGTGCGGCCTGATGGCAGGCGGCAGCTACGAAGGACCGGGCAGGTCGCCCGACCGCGCCGACGCCCTGGTCTGGGCACTGACCGAACTGATGCTGGGGCGGCAATCGCCCCCGTCCATCCGCGCCCTGTAAGGCGTTTCCTTCCTCCCTTTCCCGGAGAACCACCATGTCATTCCTCAACCAGCTGGCCTCCGCTTTCAAAGGCGGGGGCGCGCCGCGCGTGCCTATTGCGCGCGGTCATATCTCGCCATGGGCGACCGCTTTCGATGGCGGGCCGGTGCGCCGCAATTTCGATTACCGCAGCGCGCTGCAGTCCTCCTTTGCCGAAAACCCGGTGGCCCAGCGGGCCGTGCGTATCGTGGCAGAGGGTGTCGGCAGCGCGCCGGTCAGGCAGGACGGGGGCAAGCCCGATCCGCAGCTGGCCGCGCTGGTATCCGCCCGCAGCGCCGGGCAGAGCCTCGTCGAGACGCTGGCCGCGCATCTCGTCCTGCACGGCAACGGCTATGTCCAGATCCTGAAAGACGGCGCCGGCCGACCGGTCGAACTGTTCGCCCTGCGCCCCGACCGGATCACGGTCGTCCCCGGAGAGGACGGCTGGCCCCGCCGCTACGATTACCGGCTGGGCGAGCGGGTCGTCGGCCTGACGCCGGAAGACGAGGATGGCTGGCCCGACATCATCCACATCCGCAGCTTCCATCCCGGCGACGACCATTACGGCGCCGGCTGCCTCGCCGCGGCAGAGCGGGCGGTCGCGATCCACAATGCGGCCAGCGAATGGAACCGGGCGCTGCTGGCCAATTCCGCCCGCCCCAGCGGCGCTCTGGTCCACGAGGCAGGCGAAGGGGCCAGCCTGACCAGCGAACAGTTCGACCGGTTGAAGGACGAATTGCAGCGCGCCTTTTCCGGCGAGAGCAATGTCGGGCGGCCCATGCTGCTCGACGGCGGGCTCAGCTGGCAATCGATGGCGATGAGCCCCGCGGAAATGGACTTCGCCGCGCTGAAAGCCGCCGCCGCGCGCGACATTGCGCTCGCCTTCGGCGTGCCGCCCATGCTGCTCGGCCTGCCGGGCGACAACACCTATGCCAATTACCGCGAGGCCAATCGCGCGCTCTGGCGGCTCAGCCTGCTGCCGCTGGCAGGCAAGATCCTGTCGGCCCTGTCGGAAGGGCTCGCCCCGTGGTTCCCCGGCGCCGCGCTGTCGGTCGATCTCGATAATGTGCCCGCTCTGGCGGAGGACCGGGAGACACTGTGGGCCCGCGTCACCTCCGCCGACTTCCTGACCGACGGAGAAAAGCGCGCAATGCTGGGAATCGATGCAGGAGATACGCCATGAGCCGCGCCTTCGACCGCGAGGACATGATCGCCCGCCTGATCGCGCAGGCCACGCACGAAGGCGGCGAACTCGTCACCCTGCGCGCCATCGTCGAGGAGGCGAGCGAGGCCGGAGCCGCCCGCGCGCTGGGCCGGATGGGCCTGGCGGACGACGGCGCGCAAGGCGACATCGACGAATTGCGCGAACTGCTCTCTGCCTGGCGCGATGCCAAGGCCGGGGCGTGGAAGGCGGCGCTGGAATGGCTGGTGCGCGGCGTGTTCGCGCTGCTGCTGGTCGGCATCGCCGTGCGCCTCGGCGTGCCGGGGATGATCCGTTGAGCGCGGGTAAGGGTAGCGGCCCGATCCGCTTCGCCGGCTATGCCGCATTGTTCGGCACGCCCGATGCGGCGCGCGATACGATCCATCCCGGCGCCTTCCGCCGCACGCTGGCCACGCGCAGCGAACCGTTGCCGCTGTACTGGCAGCATCGCCCGGACCAGCGCATCGGCTGGATCGAGCGGGCGGAAGAGGACGAGCGCGGCCTGCGCGTCGTCGCCCGGATCGACAATCCCGCCAGCCGGCCTGCCCATTTGCTCGCGAGCCGCGCGGTCGACGGGCTGAGCTTCGGGTACCGCGCCCGCGCCAGCCGCGACGATCCCGCCGGTCGCCAGCTCGACGACATCGACCTGTTCGAAGTCAGCCTGGTCACCCACCCCCTGCAGGACGGGGCCAGGGTTATTTTTGTTTCGTAAGTTTTTCGAACCCGCCTCCGCGGGTTCGTCCTCGGTGCTGTTTCGAGCCGTCCCGGCTCGAGCACCTGCGGGCGGACGGTCGACCTTGCGGTCGGCTTCTTGCCGACCGGGCCCCTCCGCCAATCCTTGCTTCACGCTCCTTCCCAACCCCCACGCCAAGAAAGGTCCCTTCATGGACACCATATCTTCCAACATCTCCGCCATCGATACAGGCCCTGAAACCGATCCCGCAGTGCAGAGCTTCGACATTGCCGAGCGGCAGGACCGGACCGAAGCCGATGTCGCTGCGCTACGCAGTGATGTCGACGAGGTGAAGGCCCGCGTCGATCGCATCAGCCGCGCGGCAGCCCGTCCGGCCATCGCGCCCTCCCCAACGTCCGCATCCGGAGGCAGCATCGACACGCCCGAAGTTAAGGGCTTCGTCGACGGGTACCTGCGCCGCGGCTCGGTCACCGAGATCAAATCGCTCAATACGCAGGCGCCGGGCGATGGCGGCTACGCCGTGCCCCGGGTCATCGACGCGATGATCGCCCGCGAGCTGAAGGAAATCAGCCCGATCCGCGCCATCGCGCAGGTCGTCCAGACCGGCAGCGCTGGCTACCGCAAGCTCGTGTCCACCGGCGGCACGGCCAGCGGGTGGGTGTCGGAGACGGCCGGGCGCCCGGAAACCGACGCGCCGCAATTCGCGGAAATCTCGCCCCCGACGGGCGAGCTGTTCGCCAATCCGGCGGCCTCGCAGACCATGCTCGACGATGCGGGCCTCGACCTAGAAAGCTGGCTGGCGAGCGAGATCGCCATGGAATTCGCCCGCGCGGAAGGCGCTGCCTTTGTCGGCGGGACGGGTGTCGACCAGCCGGAAGGGTTCCTGTCCGCGCCGTTCTCCACCCTGGGTGACGGGGCGCGCGCATTCGGGACGCTGCAATATGTCGGTAGCGGCGATGCAGCCGGTTTCGGCGTCAATCCCGATGCCAGGCTGATCGATCTCGTCCACACGATGAAAGCCGGGCACCGGCAGGGCGCGTGCTTCGTGATGAATTCGGCCACGCTGGCAGAGGTGCGCAAGCTGAAGACCGCGGACGGCGCGTTCCTGTGGCAGCCCGGCCTGGTAGAGGGCCAGCCTGATCGCCTGCTGGGCTACAACGTGGTCGAGGCGGAAGACATGCCGGATATCGGCGCGGGCGAATTCCCCATCGCCTTCGGCAATTTCCGCGCAGGCTACCTGATCGCCGAACGCAGCGCGACGCAAATCCTGCGCGATCCCTTCACCAACAAGCCTTTCGTCCACTTCTACGCGACGAAGCGCGTCGGCGGCCAGGTTCTCGACAGCAGCGCGATCAAAATGCTGCGTATCGAGGAGTAAGGCCGAGGGCTGCTGCGGGCGCTCGGTCGGGCTCGGGACGGTTCGGGGCCGCAAGGCTCCGCAAGCAAGACTGCGCGCCCGCAGCGATGCTGCCTTCAGGTCGCATGATCCGAAGATTTCGCGCCCCGAACGGGGTGCGGGGAGAAAACGAAATGCAAAGAACCATCCTCGCGGGGCCCGAGCTGGGTTCCGCGCTTGCCGAGCTGCGCGGCTGGCTGGGCGTCACGCGCGATGCGGAAAACGCGCTGCTCTCCGGCCTGCTCGGCGCGTCTTGCGAGGCGTGCGAGGCATTTACCGGCATAGTCCCCTTGGCGCTGGAGTGCGAGAGCATCCTGCCCGTCGTGAAAAACTGGCAGGGTATCGCGGCGCAGCCGGTGCAGGCCGCGTTGGGCATGGAGGGGGTTCCGGCAGACGGGGCGCGGTTTGCCCTGGCGAGCGATGCCTGGGCGACCGAGCTGGGCGCGGACGGGACGGCCTGCGTCCGCGTCGTCCGGCCAGGCTCTGCCGGCAGGGTCGCCGTGCGCTATATCGCCGGTCTTGCGGCCGATTGGGAGAGCCTGCCCGCAGGCCTCAAGCACGGTATCCTGCGCCTTGCCGCCCATCATTATCGCTCGCGCGGAAACGGGGCGGACGGCGAGGTTGCAGCCGCGCCTCGCGCTGCGCCGCCTGCTGCCATCGCCGCCCTGTGGCGGCCTTGGCGCATCATGCGGATCGCCTGAGCCGCGTGGCCATATTCGACACGCGCATCCGTCCGCCTGCCGCCGCGCTGACCCGCCGCCTGGCCGCCCGTGCCACGCGCATCGCTGTGGAGGCGACGTCTCGCCAGCGAACCCTCCCTGCCAGCCGCGCCGCAGATGCGCTCTGGCCCGACCTGTTCGAGGACTGATCCCATGGAAACCCGCTTGCGCGCCGCGCTGCTCGAATGGCTGCGCGGCGATCCCGCCATCGCCGATGCCGTCAATGTCGTGGACGAGGCAGAAACGACCCGCGCCGCGATACCGTGGCTGGCCCTGATCGCCAGCGCATCGACCGACTGGAGCAGCAAGACTCATGACGGGCGCGAAATCCGCGTCGCACTGGAATTGCGGCACCGTGGCGATGTGCCCGGCGATGCCGCCGAAACTATCCAAGCGCTGGAGCGGCGGCTGGAGTCCCTGCCCGCCGCCCAGCCGCATTTCCGCATCGTCTCCCGCCAATTCCTTCGCACCCGCCACGAACGACGCGCCCGGCATGAACGGGCTAGCCTCGTCGAATACCGCTTCCGCTGCCTTGCAGCCTGACCCCCCAGAAAAACACGCAGAGGTTCCCTTCATGACCGCACAGACAGGCTCCGCCTTCCTTCTCAAGATTTCGGACGGCGCGCAGCCGCCCGAATACCGCACCGTCGCCGGGCTCAGGACCACGCAGATGTCGATCAATGGCGACACCGTGGTCGTCACGCACAAGGAATCGGGCGGCTGGCGCGATCTCCTGTCGGGTGCGGGCACGCGCTCCGTCAGCGTATCGGCGGCGGGCATCTTCCTGGGCTCCGCAGCCGAGGCGCAGATCCAGTCGCAGGCGCTGGCCGGTACGCTTGCCGATTACGAGCTCAGTTTCGAGGACGGGACGCGGATGCGCGGGCGTTTCCTGGTCCAGCGACTGGACCATGCAGGCGATTTCAATGGAGAGCGCAATTACACGCTCCAGCTGGAAAGCTCCGGCCCGGTGCTGCCCTCCTGATGGCCAACGGCATGAGGGGCGAGGCCGAACTGGTCGTCGCCGGACGCACCTGCCTGCTGCGCCCGACCTTCACCGCGCTGGTCGCGGCGGAAGAGGAGCTGGGCCCGCTGTTCGCGCTTGTCGAGCGGGCAGGTAGCGGACAGCTCAAACTGGCGGAGATGGCCGCGCTGTTCTGGCACTGCCTCGCCAGGCCAGGTGCGCTCACCCGCGACGATGTGGGCGAGGCGGTGATGGATGCGGGACTTGCCGCCTGTGCGCGGCCGCTGCGCACCCTTCTGGGCGCAATCCTGCAAGGCTCTTCGTGAAAACGCCCGGCAAGGCGAGCTTCGCGGCTGGCGTGCCGGTCCTGGCCGGAATTGCCTCACGGCACCTTGGATGGAGCCCGCCCGTCTTCTGGGCCGCGACTCCGCCGGAACTGGCGCTGAGCCTGACCGACCCGTCAGCACCGCGAGCAAATCTGCTGGCCCGCGCCGATCTCGAAAGAATGATGGAGCACGACGCCGATGGATGATTCCGTAGAAGAAATGCTGGTCGAGATACGGGCCGGCACGCAGGGCTTCCGGACCGATATCGCACAGATGCGAAGCAGTTTCGATGCCACGCTGGTCGATGGATTCGAGAAAGCCGGCAGCGTGCTGGAGCGCGGCCTGATGGGCGCGCTGCGCAAGGGCAGTATCGGTTTCGACGACCTGAAACGCACTGCCAGCGCCGCGCTGGACCAGATCGCTGCCCAAGCGCTGGGACTGGGCCTCGACCGGGTGTTCGCAGGCGCCGGTTCCCGCGGAAACGGTGCGGGATTGTCCGGCCTGCTCGGCGGGACGCTGGGTGCCCTGCTTGGCCTGCCCGGGCGCGCCACCGGCGGGCCTGTCGCGCCCGGGCGCGGCTATGTCGTGGGCGAGCGCGGGCCGGAACTCTTCGTGCCGACCAGCGCCGGACGGGTCGAACCCACCGGCGGGCATGGCGGCGCGCGGCAGGTGAACGTGGTCATCCGGCTACACGGCGACAAGGGCGCGACATCGCCCGCCGCCATGCAGCGTTCCAGCCGCCAGGTCGCAAGCGCGCTTCGCCGCGCGATCAGGGAGAACTAGGGATGGCATTCTGGCTGGCGAAAAAACGCCGCGGGCAGGAAACCGATTTCATCCAGCGCTTCGATCCGCGGTTCTGGACCGTGAACTTTCCCCGCCCGATGATGGCCAGCGTGGTCACGACCGGGGCGGACGGGCTGCGGGTGGATTGCGAATTTCACCATGAAGGCGAACTGGCCGGGCTGATCTGGGACAGCGAGGACACGCTGGACCACCCGCTCCTCGCCTACGAGACACGGCGCGACTACGCCCACTGCACGCTGCAATTTCGCTGGCGGTCCGGCGGGGTCGTCGCGCTCGATGCGGCGCACGGCCCGACATTGACGATAGAAGGGCGCGATGCAGCCGGCAGCCCGCGCAGCTGGTATGTCCGGCTGTGGAACTACGCCGAGGGGACACCGGAAGACGCGGTCATTCGCCTGCCGTTCTCGCAATTGCAATCCGGCTTCGTCCTGCCGGGCGAGGCGGTGCATCCGGGCGACATCGACCGAATGTTCATCTCCATCGTGCCGCCGGGCTTTACCGAAGGCAGCGCCGAGCCTCTTGCCGCCCGTGCCGACGGCTGGGTGGAGCTGTCGGACATCGTTTGCGACGGCGCGAATGCCGTGATCCCGGTGGGCGACGTGATGGTCCCGGAACATGGCGAGCGGATTGCCACCGCCTATGACGACAGCTTCAACCAGACGCCCGAGCGGATCATGCGCAACATTACCGGCCTCGGCTACCGGGACCGGCTGGTTCACTATGTCGGCATGAGCCATTTCTTCCGGCTTCGCAGGGAAGGCGAAGGCTTGCTGGTTGATCCGTCGGGCGCGTTGTGCACTCCCGCCATCTGCTGGCACGAGGCGTTCTTCGCAGCCTGCAGGGCGGCGGATATCGACCCTGTCGTCTCGCTTTCCTACGAATTGTTTGCCGAGCATTGCCCGCTTGGTTGGCAGCAGGTCGACCGTTTCGGAAACTACGCGAGGACAGGCTGGGACCCGCCCTCTGCCTTGCTGTCGCCCGCAATTTCCGCGGCAATGGGTTATGTCCGGTCCGTCGCCACGCATTTCGTCGCCTTGCAGGAAGCAGCGGGGCTGCCCGTCCTGTTCCAGATCGGCGAGCCATGGTGGTGGGTGATCCCCGAAACCGGCGCGATCTGCATCTACGATGCCGCCATGAGCGATCGCAACCGCGAGGAATTCGGCGTGCTACGCGGGATTGACGACGTCCGCGGCGAGATACGCGGCCGGTTTACCGCGGTTCTCGACCTTGCCGGCGAGGTGCTGGCCGAGTCGACCGCAGCCCTCTCCTCGGCGGTGCGGGAAGCAGCTAGCGGCGATGCGGAAATACTCTTGCTGGCCTTCACGCCGACCATCCTCGATCCGGCCATGCCCGATCTATATCGCGCCAACCTGCCCACCGGCTGGGCCTGGCCCGCCTTCGACCGGCTCCAGCTGGAAGATTACGACTGGCTGACCGCCGGGGCGGAGGCACTTCGCAAATCTGCCTACCGGACGGTGGACGAGCGGCTGGGCTATCCGCTGGACCGGCAGGACTATCTTTCCGGTTTCGTGCTGCGGGCGGAAGATGCCTCGCGCTTCTGGCCGCTGATCGACGATGCGCTGGACGAGGCGCGGCAGCGCGGCGTCACCCAGCGCTATGTCTGGGCCCTGCCGCAGGTCGCGCGCGACGGATACACCCGCTTACCCAATCAGGAGGACGCCGCGATGCAGGCATTCGACGATGTGCTTTACCCGCTGGCGCTGGGCCGCGATGCCGGGGTCAGTCCCGAATTCTCGACCTCGGTCGCCGTGACGTCTTCGGGCCATGAAAGGCGCAATTCGCTATGGTCGGACGCCCGGCTCAGCTTCGATGTCGGCCCCGGCCTACGCAGCGAGAAGGAACTGGGCACGCTGATCGCCTTCTTTCGAGCCCGGCGCGGGGCGGCGCGGGGGTTTCGCCTGCCCGACCCCTTCGATTTCAGTTCCAATGCGATGACCGGCACGCCGACGCCCGGTGACCAGCATATCGGGGATGGCGACGGTCTCTCCGCGACGTTCCGGCTGGTGAAATCCTATGGCGAGGCAGGCGATCCGCAAATCCGCCCAATCACCCGCCCGCGCGCCGGAACCGTGCGCGTCGCGGTCGACGGCTCCGAAACTGCCGACTGGACGCTGGGCGATGGCGGGACGATCGTGTTCGCACAGGCTCCGGCCCAGGGTTCCCGCATCACTGCGGGGTTCCTGTTCGACGTGCCGGTGCGTTTCGCGCAGGACAGGCTGGATGTGACAGGCGCCAGCTTCGCCGTCGGGGAAGCGCCGTCCGTACCCCTCATCGAGATCCGGGAGGCGACATGAGCCGGACCTTCTTTGCCAGCGAGTTGGAAGGCGTCGCGACATACTGGCGGATCTATCGCACGGACGGATGCACGCTCGGCTTCGTCAGCCATGACCGCGACCTGATATCGGACGACATCCTGCACCGCGCAGCGCCCGGCATCCTTCCCGCCTCGCTGCGCAAGACCGATACGCTTGGCGGCGACAGCGCGGAAATGCGCGGCCCGCTTGGCCATTGGAGCATTTCTGACGCGGATCTCGAACAGGGCCGGTTCGATCATGCGACCGTGGAAGTCGGCGCCCTCGACTGGGAAACGGGCGAGGCGTTGGCGCTGTTCAGCGGTACGCTGGGCGCCGTATCGCGCGACGGCGGCACGTTCGTGGCCGAATTGCAATCGGCAAAGGCGATGCTGGATGTCGACCCGGTCCCGCGCACCAGCCCGTCCTGCAGGGCGCGGTTCTGCGGCGAAGGCTGCACGCTCTCCGCCGCGCGCTTCACGCACCAAGCGCGAATCACGCAGGTGGACGCGGCGAAGGGCATGGAGAACTGCGATTGCTGTCCGGCGCCGCTGCAGGCCTGAGGACACAGATCCGGTCGATCGACGAAGGCTGGATTCCCCTGCCGGGGACAATTCCCGCAGACCGGCTCGAAACCGGCATGCCCGTGTCCCTCCGCGAAGGGTGCGACCATAGAATCGCGACCTGTTCCGGCCGCTTCGGCAACGCTGTCAATTTCCAGGGCGAACCGTTCCTGCCGGGCAACGACCACCTCTCGCGCTACGCAGTCCCCGGTTGAGCGCCGCCGGACACGCGCTGGCCGGCGCGGCGCGGGATCTGGTGGGAACCCCGTTCCGGCTGCATGGGCGCGATCCGGCAAGCGGGCTCGACTGTGTCGGGCTCGTCGCGGCCTCGCTTGCGCGGATCGGCGTCCGCTTCCGGCCTCCGGACCGGTACGCCTTGCGCAACCGGTCCATCGCGCCGCTGGTGGCGCAGATGGAACACGCGCCGCTTCACCGGCTCGACCCAGACACACCGCCTTTCGCGACAGGCGACATCTGCCTGTGCACCATCGGTTTCGGCCAGCATCACGTCCTGATCGTTGCCGGTCCTGCGGAAGGTCGGCAGCGCTCCTTCATTCACGCTCATGCCGGGCTTCGCCGCGTCGTCCTGACACCGGGCGACCCCGAATGGCCGGTCGTCGCACGCTGGCACCCCTGAAGCACGCGAAGTGGCCTGGATTCGGCCAAGCCCACGTCTTCTCAACACAAGGACCATGTTCCCATGGCCACACTCCTCCTTACCGCCGTCGGCACCATGGTCGGCGGCCCGCTTGGCGGTGCGATCGGCGCGCTGGCCGGACGCCAGCTCGACAGCGCCATCATCGGCGGCGGCTCGCGCGGCGGGCCGCGGCTGAAGGAACTGGACGTCTCTACCTCCAGCTATGGCCAGCCGATTGCTCGCCATCATGGCGTCTCGCGTTCGGGCGGCAGCATCATCTGGGCCACCGATCTCGTCGAAAGCACCCAAAGCAGCGGCGGGGGGAAAGGCCGTCCTTCCACCACCAGCTACAGCTATTCCATCTCCTTCGCCGTCGCTCTGTCGAGCCGTCCGATCAGGGGCATCGGGCGCATCTGGGCCGACGGCAATCTGCTGCGCGGCGCCGGCGGCGACCTGAAGGCGGGCGGCACGCTGCGCCTTCATACAGGAGAAGCAGGCCAACAGCCCGATCCGCTGATCGCCTCTGCGCAGGGCGAGGCAGCGCCCGCCTTTCGCGGCACGGCCTATGCCGTGTTCGAGGACCTGCAACTGGGCGATTTCGGCAATCGCATCCCTGCCCTGACATTCGAGGTCCTGGCGGATGACGGGGATGTCGATCTCGCCAGCATCGTGGCACCGTCAGGAGCAGGCCTGGCCGCAGGGTCGGCTCTGGAAGGGCTGACAGGATTCGCGGCGGAGGGCGGCCCGGTTGCCGGTCAGCTCTCCCTACTCGGCCAGCTCTACCCGCTTTCGGTGGAGGCTACGGGAGATACCTTGCGCGTATCGCGGCCGCAAATCGGCCCGGATGCGGAAGATGACATCCCGCTTCTGCCCATCCAATCGGTCGGCGCATGGGAGGGCGAGGACTTCGGGCAGGCAGACGGTATCGCGGCGCGTCGCACCGTTTCCGGCGGGCCCGATATTACCGGGGTCCGGCATTACGACCCGGCGCGCGATTACCAGCCCGGCATCCAGCGCGCGGGTGGGCAGGCACCGCGCGGCAGGCCGGAGATCATCGAGTTCCCGGCCACGCTATCCGCAACCAGGGCCAGCGCGCTGGCCAACGAAGCGGCAGAGCGCTCCGTGCTGGAGGGAGAGAGAATCGCCTGGCGCATGGCCGAGATCGATCCCGCCATCGGACCGGGACGCCATGTCCGCCTGCCCGGCAGGCATGGCATCTATCGCATCACGTCATGGGAATGGCGCGAACGCGCGGTCGAACTCGAACTGGTCAAGGCTGCCGAACACCGGAGCAGTGCCTCGCAGGACACCGAGGCGGATCCCGGCCGGATCACGCCGCCGGCCGATATCGTCGCCGGCCCTTCCCGGCTGATGGCATTCGGCCTGCCCTGGAATGGCAGCGGCGATCCGAACACGCCGCGTGTTTTCGCAGCGCTGACAACCAGTCCACCCGGGACCAGTGCGATGCTGCACACGGTCGAACAGGACCAGCTTGTCCCGCTGGCGCCCGTGCGCGGAAATGCATTGCAGGGCGCGCTTGAGGAGCCGCTCCCTCCCTCGCCCGCCCTGCGATACGAAGGGGGTTCGGCGCTCCTGGTCCGTTGTGCCGGCGACGATAGCAGGCTGGCGCCCGCCTCCCTCGAAGCCTTGGCGAATGGCGCAAACAGGCTGCTGGTGGGGCGCGAGATCGTGCAGTTTTCGCGGCCCGCTCCCTTGGGCGAAGGACTCTGGAAGCTCGAAGGACTGCTGAGAGGGCGCGGCGCGACGGAAGGCGCTGCCAGCGCCGGCCACGCAGCGGGCACACCCGTCGCCTTCCTCGATGAACGCTTGGCTGCTCTCGATCCCGCAATCGCAACGGCCGGCCCGCCCGCCCTTGCGGCGATCGCATTGGGGGACAACCAGCCGGTCGAAGCCATTGCGCTGGATCCGCTTTGTTCGCTGCGACCGCCTTCGCCTGTCCATCCCGTGTTTTCGCGTCAGGCCAACGGCGGCGTCAGCCTGCGCTGGATTCGCCGGGCGCGAGGGGCGTGGACCTGGCCGGACGGAGTGGACGCCCCGCTTGTCGAGGAAAGCGAGTCCTACCTTGTCGGCATCGGGCCGCTCGCCTCCCCGCACGCCAGCTGGGTCACGTCCAGTCCGGCTTTCGTCATCGATGGCGAAGCGATCGCCGACCTTGCCGCGACAGGACGGGCCGGTCCGGTCTGGGTGCGCCAGCAGGGGACGCACGCTGCCTCCGACGCGCTGGTCCTCGGCCATCTCTGACCCACACGCCTTCTCTTCTTCGACCAAGGAATTTTCGACCATGACCAGTCCGACCGCCTTCCAGGCACGAACCGCGCGTTTCGATCTCCCGCTTCTGTTTTCCGGGCAATCGCAGAAGGAATTCATCGTCAACGAGGCGCTGTGCCGCGTGGCCTCTCTGCTACACCCCGTGATCGAGGAGCGGCGCAGCGTTCCGCCATCCTCTCCGGAAGAAGGGAAATCATGGCTGGTCGACGCCGGCGCGTCCGGTGCATGGGAAGGGCTCGCAGGCGCTCTTGCCAGCTGGTCGGGTGGCGACTGGGTTTTCGTACAACCCGTGGACGGCCTTCGTTGCTACGACCGGTCTTCCGGAGCGACGCTCTTTTATGACGGCGAATGGCAGGCGCCATCGATGCCCGAACTTCCCGCCGGCGGCGCAACGCAGGACAGCGAGGCCAGGGCTGCCATTGCCGGTCTCGTCGAAGCTTTGCGGAATGCGGGAATTGCCTGAAAACCGGTCGAGTCCGCGACTTGAAGAAATCTTGCGAAAGGACGGGAACTTCCCCCCGCCAGCCCCGTTAGCGACGTTCAACGCGGAGGAATCAGGCGTTTTGTAAGGCTGGACCGCAAAACGCGGCATTCTTGCAACAGTTTGACGCTGATGTTTGCTTGCTTCACCTCTGTTGAAAAGTTAGATGAGGGGCCTCTTGGTGGCTCCATTTCGCTAGATAAAGGGGAATTTTATAATGCGGAAACTCGTCATAGGCATGGCGATGGCATCGACGGCACTTACCGTGCCGGCCCATGCCCGCGAAGATGCCTGGTACGTCGAACTCGATGGCGGCGTTGCAGTCGTTGAAGACATCGATCTCGACATCAACGGTGTGGCCGGTGACCTTGCAGTCGGTCACGACGAAGGCTTCGACTTCGGCGGTATCGTCGGTTACGACTTCGGTGGCGCACGCCTCGAAGCGGAAGTCAGCTATCGCGAAGCCGACATCGAAGGCATTACCGCAGGCGCCGACGGCTTCCCCGCCGGTGGCCCGGTTGGCCTGGCTCGCAACGGCATCTTTCCTGCCAACGGCGATACCAGCAACCTCAGCTTCATGATCAACGGCCTGGCCGATTTCGGTCCCGATGACGGCCTGCAGGCATTCGTCGGCGGCGGTGTCGGCGTTGCACGCACCGACATCGGCGCGACGGTCAACACGGCTCTGCCCGACGGTTTCGACGATTCCGACACCGGCTTTGCTTACCAGCTTCTCGCTGGTGTGCGCGCTCCGCTGACGGAAACCATCGATGTGGGCCTGAAGTACCGCATGCTGACGCAGCCCGACGTGTCGATCATCGACAGCGCCGGTCGTCAGAACGACGGTCGCTTCCGTTCGCACTCGATCCTGGGTACGCTGGCAATTAACTTCGGCGAACCGGCAGCACCGCCGCCCCCGCCGCCGCCGCCGCCCCCGCCGCCGCCTCCCCCGCCGCCTCCGCCGCCGCCTCCGCCGGTCGTGGAATGCAACACGGGTCCGTACATCGTGTTCTTCGACTGGGATCAGTCGGACATTACGCCGGCAGCGTCGACCATTCTCAACAATGCGGTTTCGGCTTACGCGAACTGCGGTACGGCTTCGGTCATGCTCGCAGGTCACACCGACCGTTCGGGCAGCGTCCAGTACAACATCGGCCTGGCCGAGCGTCGTAACGAATCTGTCCGTCAGTACCTCACGGGCCGCGGTGTCCCGGGTGCACGCATCAGCAGCGAAGCCTTCGGCGAATCGCAGCCGCGCGTCCCGACTGCCGATGGTGTCCGCGAACTGCAGAACCGTCGCGTCGAGATCACTTACGGTCCGGGTTCGGGCATGTAAGTTTCGCGACAAGCGAAAAAATGAAGAGGGGCCGGAGCGATCCGGCCCCTTTTTCGTTGGGTGGTCGAGAGTTACCTAATTCGGAGACCCCACATGCGCATTCCTTCCACCCTCGCACTTGCTGCCAGCGTTCTTGCTATCGCGGGATGCCAGTCGGTCTACGACCTTCCTACCGAACGCATCGGAAGCGCGCGCATGACCCTCGCAAACGGAGTTCCGGCGGGCACCGCCCAGCTCGTCGCATCGGGTGATACCGTCTCGCTCGCAATCGCTGCTACCGGTATTCCGGCGGGCGAGCATGGTTTCCATCTTCACACGACGGGCAAATGCGAACGCCCGGACTTCCAGTCGGCAGGTGGCCACCTCAATCCCACGAATGAGGGACACGGCCTGGAAGACGCCGACGGAAGTCACCTCGGCGACCTCCCCAACCTCATGGTGCCGGCGTCGGGAACCGTAACGACTACGGTGGACCTGCGCGGCAGCCGCGCGGATATCGAGCGTTACCTGTTCGACAGCGACGGAACGGCGGTCATGATCCACGCCGATCCGGACGACGGCACGACCGATCCGTCGGGCAATGCCGGTCCGCGGATCGCCTGCGGCGTCCTGACGCGCAGCTGAGTATCGCTGGCGTCAGGGGGCGCAGGACGTTCAGACGTCCTCGCCAGCTGCCCTCGCCCTTTCCAGTACCGTCCTCTCGGCAGTGGGGACTGTGCGGTAGGCCACGATCAACAGCACAAGCCCGACAGGGACCGCGACCAGAAGGCTGAGGCCCCCGATCGAAAGGCTGCCGGTCATCGTCGACACCTGCCCCGCCATGTAGGGACCAAGGGCAAGGCCGACGAGCGTCGTCGCCAGGAAAAATGTCGCGGTTGCGGTGCCCCGCATGCGCGGCAGCACCAGGTCTTGCGTCGTCGCCGCTGCACCGCCCAGCGCCGAACTGCCGAACAGCGATTGCAGGAAGGCTGCGATGTAGAACACCATCGGCGTTTCCGTGGTGAACATCAGGAACAGGAAGGGCGCCGCGCCCACCAGTCCGAAGCCAACCACCAGCAGGCGGCCTGCAGGATTTCTCTGCCGCAGGTAATCTGCCATCCGGCCGCCGAGAACTACGCCAAAGAAGCCGCCAACTGCACCGGGCCCGCCGATCCACCAGCCAGCGGTAGATGGTGCTTCTTCCAGTATCCGGATGGCATAAGGCGCCGCCCAGAAAGTGGCCGCATAGGACATGAAGGCGACCATGCCGTAGCCAAGGATCGTCGTAAGGAATGCAGGGGTTCCCCAGATCAGGCGGAAGGTAGGCTCGTCCCGGCGCTTCAGCGTCGAGGCCCAGGAGAAGATAGCGTAATAGCCGATGCCGACGGCCCCCCACTGCTGGAAATTCCCCGTCGCCACGGCCAGCCAGTAGGCCACCGCGCCGATCACGGCTGCGCCGGCAAGATTGACCAGGATGCCGCGCATCCCGCCCTGTGCCGCGCCGATCAACGTGAACGGGGGAATGACTGCAATAAGCTCGCGTCCGAACCCGCGGAACGGGTCCTTCGCAGGCGGGGTGATGATCCCCTCGCTCTGGCCGCGAAGCGGTTCCTTCAGCGTGAAGACAAGGCAGGCGAGGAGGATACCCGGAAGGCCTACCGCAATGAAGGCTGCCTGCCAGCCGGCCAGTCCGAGCGGGGCATCGACCGGATAGCTCCCGTTCCATGTTTCGACGATCGCGCCGCCGATCAGCAGCGAGATACCGCCGCCGATATACAGGCCCGATGAATAGATCGCGAGCGCCGTGGCGCGCATCTTCTTGGGAAACCAGTCGGAAATCAGCGAATACGCACTGGGACTAGCGGTGGCCTCACCCACGCCGACGCCGATGCGGGCAACGCTTAGAGTGGTGAAGTTCTTCGCGAAACCGGACAGCGCGGTGAAGGCGGACCAGATAAACAGGCCGGCGGTCATCAGGCGCACGCGGTGCCAGTTATCCGCAAGCTTCCCCAAGGGGATGCCGAACAGGGCATAGAAGACGCCGAACGCGGTGCCGTAGAGAAAGCCGATCTGGTCATCGCGCAGGCCCAGGTCGGCCTTGATGTCCTCTGCCAGGATCGAAATGATATTGCGGTCCACGAAATTGAGAACGTAGACGATCACCAGGATGCTGAGTGCATACCAGCTATAGGCCGGCACCTTCCCATCGGGATCGAACGCCGGATCGGTCGTGGCAGCCTGCGCGGAATCCGCTGTCAAATCTCATCTCCCAGAAGAGGCCTCCCTTTGCGGGATCGCCTGTCAGTCCTTGTTGCCGTAAACCGTTCCATCCACAAGCCCGGCTTCTTCAAAACCTTTCAGGCGCAGCCGGCAACTGTCGCATTCCCCGCATGCCCGGCCATCCGGCAGCGGATCGTAGCACGACCAGCTCCACGCCGGATCGAGGCCGAGGCGGTCGGTCTCGCGGGCGATGTCCGCCTTCGTCATGTGCTGCAGCGGGGCATGGATGTTGAAGGGCTGGCCCTCGACCCCTGCCTTCGTCCCCAGCCGGGCGGTCTCAGCGAAGCTGGCGATGAATTCGGGGCGGCAGTCGGGGTAGCCCGAATAATCCAGCGCGTTCACGCCGATGAAGATGTCCGTCGCCCCGCTCGCTTCGGCAAAGGCGGTAGTCAGGGCGAGGAAAACAAGGTTGCGCGCCGGAACGTAGGTAACGGGTATGTCGGAGCCCACGCCATCCTTCGGAACGTCGATGTCGTCGGTCAGGGCAGAGCCGCCGAAACTGCGCAGGTCGAGCGCAATCTCGCTGTGACGCACCACGCCGAGCTTCTCTGCGATGCCGCGCGCGGACTGCAATTCTCGCACATGACGCTGCCCGTAATCGACGGTGAGGGCATGTACGCGGAAGCCCTGCTCCTGCGCAATCGCTGCCGTCACCATCGAATCGAGCCCGCCCGAAAGCAGGACGACCGCCGCCTTTTCCGTGGTATCCGTGTTCCCGTTCATCGCCTCCGGCTAGCGGATGCGGCTGCGCGCCCCAAGCAAAAAGCGGCGCATCTCGTCTCTAGGAACCGAGCGTGAAAACCTTTGAGCAGAAGGCGCAATCAACGAGGATGTTGCCATCGTCGTCGCGCATCTGGGCCTGTTCGTTTTTGGGAAAGCGGGCGATGACCGCCTCGTAGTGCTCGACCGAGCATCGGCAGCCACGCGAGACTTTCGCGCCTTTCAGGACGCGCACTTCCTTTTCCTCGTGGAACAACCGCCAGACGATCGCTTCCATGGAGAGATCCGGGTCGAGCAGTTCGTCCGCCTGCACGCTGCCGCCCAGGATGGAGACATGCTCCCAGTGCGGATTGTCGAGCCGGACATGCAGGCGCTCGCGCCCTTCCTCGCCGTCGGGCAGGTGCTGGATCAGCAGGCCGCCGGCACGTGCACCGTCCGCTTCCATGCTGACCGCGGTGCGGATGATGGTGGGCACCTGTTCCGACTGAATGAAGTAGTGCTGGCAGGCTGAGGTCAGCGACGGCCCCTCCAACGGGACGATCCCCTGGTAGCGGCCCCGCTCGTCATTCATGTCGAAGGTGATGGCCAGGTGGCCCTCTCCGAACAAGGCTTGCAGGTCGGGACGCGAGGGCAGCGCCGCTACGGCGTCTTCGTCGAAGTCGGCATAGCCCCTGAGCTGGCCGCCCTTGTAGTCGCACACGAGCAGCGTAATCGCGCCGCCCCTTGACTGGGCCTGCAACGTCATCTGCCCCTCGCCCTTGTCGATCGCGCCGCCGATCAGCGCAGCGAGGACGAGCGCCTCTTCGAGCAGTTTCGCCACAGGGCGCGGATAGGCGTGGGCCGAGAGAATAAGATCGGCGACATCGTCGAGCCTGACGGCGCGACCGCGTGCGTCACGCTCCGGCAGGCTGAAGCCAAGAAGCGTGTCCGAATATGTTTCCGTGATTTTGTCCATGCGGCCGATATGGGGACGATGCCCGGCATCGCCACCCCGGTGCATGGAGCGCCGGCGTCAGAGCTGGCCGAACGCCCAGCGCAGCACGGATTTCTGGGCGTGGATCCGGTTTTCCGCCTCGTCGAACACGGCAGACTGCGGCCCCTCGATGACCTCGCTCGTCACTTCCTCGCCGGGATGCGCCGGAAGGCAGTGGAGAAACAGGGCGTCCGGCTTCGCATTCCTCATCAGGGCCGCGTCGACCTGGAAGGGCTGCATTGCCGCCAGCTTCGCCTCTGCATGCTCCTGCCCCATCGAAACCCATGTGTCGGTAATGACGACATCGGCGCCGCTGGCGGCCTGTGCGGCGTCCTGCACGATGTCGACGCGGGCCCCACCGGCGCGGGCCATGGACACGAACTCCTCCTCCGGCTCGTATCCTGCGGGGCATCCGATACGGACATTGAATTTCATCAGCCCGGCCGCCTCCAATATCGAGTGGAGGACGTTGTTGCCATCGCCCAGCCATGCCACTTCGAGGCACGGCAACGCCTTGCCATGCTCGATCATCGTCAGCAGGTCGGCCACGATCTGACATGGATGACTGCGATCGGTCAGGCCGTTGATGACCGGGATGCTGGCATTGGCCGCCAGTTCCTCGATCTTGGCATGATCGTCGGTCCGGATCATGATGGCATCGACCATCCGGCTGAGAACGCGCGCGGTGTCGGCGATGCTTTCCCCGCGGCCCAGCTGCATGCTGCCCGATTCCATGACCATGGCCGATCCGCCGAGCTGACGCATGGCCATGTCGAAACTGACCCGGGTGCGTGTCGAGCTTTTCTCGAAGATCATGGCCAGAACGCGTCCCGCGAGCGGGGCGTCGGCGTCGGGCTTGCCCTTCGCCCAGTCGCGCCGGGCCAGCTTGCGGTCCTGTGCGTCGTTGATCATGGCGGCGATGGTATCGCGGCCAGCATCGGACAGGTCGAGAAAATCGCGCTTGCTCATGCTGCTTCCGGAACCTCGTAACTGGCCGCACCGGCCGACAGTTTCTCGAAGAATTCCTCGATCTCGTCGTCGCCGATGACAAGCGGGGGCAGGACGCGGATGGTCTGGTCGCCGGCAGCCACCATCAGGAGCTGGTGATTGTCCCGCAGGTGGACGAAGAAGGGCCGGCTTTCGACCTTCATCTTGATACCCAGCATCAGGCCCTTGCCGCGAACGAGTTCGAACAGGTCGGGATAGTTGCCGATGAACTGTTCCAGCCTTGTGCGGATGCGCTCGCCCTTTTCGGTCACTTCGGCGAGGAAAGCCTCGTTCGCCACCGCGTCCATCACGGCCTTGCCCGCGGCCATCGCCAGCGGATTGCCGCCATAGGTGGATCCGTGGGTGCCGAAGACCATGCCGCGCGCCGCCTTCTCCGTTGCCAGGCAAGCGCCCAGCGGGAAGCCTCCGCCGATGCCCTTCGCCGTCGCCACGATATCGGGGGTCACGCCGTAATGCTCGTGGGCGTAAAGCTTGCCGGTGCGGGCGACGCCGCACTGGACTTCGTCCAGCACCAGCATGAGGTCGTGCTCGTCACACAGCGCCTTCAGGCCATCCATGAATTCCTGGCTGGCAGGGCGGATACCGCCTTCGCCCTGGATCGGCTCCACCAGGAAACCGGCCGTCCGTTCGCTGACGAGGCTCTTCGCCATGTCGAGATTGTCGAATTCGCAATAGACGAACCCGGGCAGGAGCGGCTTGAACCCGTGATGCATCTTCTCCTGGTTGCTGGCGCTGATCGTCGCCATCGTGCGCCCGTGGAAGGCATTGGTGAAGGTGATGATCTCCGTGCGCTTCGTGTCGGGGTCGCCATGCTGGTGATAGGCACGCGCGGTCTTGATCGCGGTCTCGACCGCCTCCGCTCCGGAATTTGTGAAGAATACGGTGTCGGCAAAAGTGTTGTCGACCAGCTGCTGCGCCAGCGCCTCGCCCTGCGGGCTGCCATAGAGGTTGGAGACATGCATCAGCGTCTCCGCCTGTTCCTTGATCGCGCCGATGAGCCCTTCGTGGCTGTGGCCCAGCAGGTTCACCGCAATGCCGCTGGCGAAGTCGAGATAGCGGGTGCCGTCCTCGTCGATCAGGTGGCAATTGTCACCGCGGACCGGACGCACGCTGCAGCGGGGATAGACGGGCATGAGCGGGGTGATGGACATCGGAAAAAGGCTCCTCAGCCGAATGGAAAACTGGGTCTGAAACACGAATGGCGACCCCCGGAAGGAGCCGCCATTTGTGGTCTTAGTAGGATGCCTGGCCGAACGGGTCAAACATCCATCGGAAATGGCCAAATGCCGGAGACTAGCCCTGCGCCGGCACCAGGTTCACTGCCGAGTGCTTCCCTCGGCGGTCGACTTCCAGGTCGAACTCGTAGCGTTCGCCTTCGTTGATCTGCGAAAGGCCGGAACGTTCGACCGCGCTGATGTGCACGAACGCATCGGGCTGGCCATCGTCGCGGACGAGGAAGCCGAAGCCCTTCATCGAGTTGAAGAACTTGACCGTACCGGTTGCCTTCTCGCCGGTCAGCTCGCGCTGGGGCGGACCGCCGCGATCGGCGCCGGTGCCGCCACCCTGCACTTCGACGACATCGCCGACGATCTGCAGGTCCTGTGCGGATACCTTTCCGCCGCGATCGACGAGATTGAATTCCAGCCCCTGTCCTTCGCCCAGGCCTTCGAGCCCGGCACGTTCGACAGCGGAAATGTGCACGAAGACGTCTTCGCCCCCGCCTTCCTGCTGGATGAAGCCGAAGCCTTTCTGGGCGTTGAAGAACTTCACGGTTCCCTTGCCGGTTCCGACGACCTGGGCCGGCATGCGGTTGAACCCGCCGCCACCGCCGCCGCCGCGAGGTCCGCCGCTGCCGCCGAAGCCGCCACGACCACCGCCGCCACCGCCGCCGTAACCGCCGCGATCGCCACCGCCGAAGCCGCCGCCTCCGCCGCCGTAACCGCCACCGCCGCCATAGCCGCCACGGTCGCCACCACGATTACCGCCGAAATCGCCGCCTCCGCCAAACGGATCGAAGCTGTCTTCGCCGATATTGTCCCGCTTGTCGCGGCCTTTGCGACGTCCTCTGTCGTAACCCATAACTCGTAGTGTACCTTACTCGCCCGTCCGCAAACCAATTAGAGCCTGCCGGGGACGGAAAATCGGCAAACCCGTTCGCGCATCGAATTGGCCGGACGGAGATCCCCGCAGCCAGTCAACGCAGTTATTCGACGTTCTGTGTAGCGGATAACGCCGCTCCATGCGAACGAATTAACAGCAGGGACAGGACTGGACGAAATATGTTGCGGATTCACTTCATCCCATGCGAAATATTCAGGCCGGACATCGCTGCAATGTGCGAAGCTTGTCCCGCCCGGGCAATTCGCTAGACACGGCAGAACTCACGCGTTTGCAGGCATATCCAGCCATTACGGGAACGACACGATGACCGATTTCAGGAAGCTTTCCGACACTGTCCTGGCCAGCCCGCAGATTACCCCTGCCGATATCGATGCCGCAAAGGCGCAAGGGGTGACGCTGATCGTCAACAATCGTCCGGACGGCGAATCGCCCGACCAGCCTGCCGGTGGAGACATCGAATCCGCCGCTGCCGCAGCCGGCATCGATTATCTGGCGATTCCCGTCACCTCTGCCGGGTTCAGCCAGCCGCAGGTAAAGGCAATGTCCGAGGCACTGGGCGGAGCAGAGGGCAAGGTGCTGGCCTATTGCCGCTCGGGCACCCGTTCGACCCTGCTGTGGTCCCTTGCCCAGGCCAGCATGGGTGCAGACCCCGATGCCGTGACCGCCGCCGCCGATGCAGGTTACGATGTCTCGCCCGTCCGTCCGGCGATGGACATGTTCGCAGGGCAGGCGCGCAGCTGATCCTGCGGCCCGGGCATTTCCAGCAAGCGTGTCCGCTGAAAGCCTATCGCTGATTGCACAGTTTGCCGGCTCTCTCGCCGCGATACTGCTTCTGGTGTGGCTCGCGCGCTGGCTGGGCCTTGGTCCCGAGAAGCAGCTCCTGACCGACGCCGAGGTCGCAGAAGCGGCACGCGATGCGCATGACGGTTTCGAGCCCGCCACCATCGCATTGGGTTCCGATGGACGAGGCGCGCTGGCGCGAGGCGAGGATGGCCGGATAATGCTCCTGCGCCCTCATGGCAGCCATGTCGCCAGCCGCATTCTCGGCCCCGCATCCAGCGCGAAGACGAGCCCTGAAAACGACGGCGAAGGCCTGGTGGTCGATTGCGGGGAGCGGACCTTCGGAGCGGTCACGCTGCAACTGAGAGATGCTCAGGCTTGGGCCGACGCGATCAACGCCCTATAGTCCGCTTTCGATGCCCGACTTTTCACCCACCGACTATGCCGTTCCCGGCTTCGTTGCGCTCCTCCTGATCGAGATGGTCTGGGCCCGCTTCCGCCGACCGGACGCATACGAGCCGCGCGATACGCTCGTCAGCCTCGGCTTCGGGCTGGGCAGCACGGTTGCAGGCCTCCTGTTCGGCGGGCTGGCGGTCGCTGTGTTTTTCGCAGCGTATGAATACCGGCTGTTCACCGTCGGCTGGGAATGGTGGGCCTGGCCGTTATGCTTCGTGCTGGACGACCTGAAATATTACTGGGTCCACCGGGCCGGACACCGGATCCGGTGGATGTGGGCGAGCCATGTGAACCATCACTCCAGCCAGCATTACAACCTGTCGACCGCTCTGCGGCAAAGCTGGACCGGCGCCTTCACCTTCGGCCTGGTTTTCGCCCTGCCGCTGGTGCTGCTCGGCTTCCATCCCCTGATGATCGCCATCTGCAGCGGGTTCAACCTGATCTACCAGTTCTGGATCCATACAGAGGCCATCGGCAGGATGCCGCGCTGGTTCGAAGCGGTCATGAACACGCCCAGCCATCACCGCGTCCACCATGCAACGAACCCGCGCTATCTCGACCGCAATTACGCCGGTGTCTTCATCGTGTGGGACCGGATGTTCGGCACGTTCGAGGAAGAGCGCCCGGACGAGGAACGCATTCGCTATGGTATCGTGAAGCAACTGGGCAGCTTCAACCTGTTGTGGGCGGTGTTCCATGAATGGATCGGCATGATCCGGGATATCCGGGCGGCGCCCTGGCGGCACAAGCTGTCCTACCTGCTGCGCGAACCGGGCTGGAGCCACGACGGCAGCCGCGAAACGTCGGACACGATCCGCCAGCGCTGGCTGGCCCGGCAACAGGGTTCCGTGCCCCAAACGCCTGCGCCAAACACGGTGGCAGATCAAAACCCGATTGAAGAGCCTCCTCAAGCCGCGTAACTGTTTCTCTCGAGGAGAGAATGCATGAGCCAGTATGATTATATCGTTGTCGGTGGCGGCAGCGCGGGGTCCGCCGTGGCCGGTCGCCTCGCGGTGGACGGAACCCGGAGCGTCTGCCTTGTCGAGGCAGGCGGCCGCAACAACAACCTGCTCGTGAAGACGCCCGGCTTCATGCCGTTCCTGCTCAAGAACACCAATTACCGCTACGACACCGTTCCCCAGAAAGGCCTGAACGGCCGGATCGGCTACCAGCCCCGCGGCAAGGGACTGGGCGGGTCGAGCGCCATCAATGCGATGGTCTATATCCGCGGCAACCGCTGGGACTATGACAATTGGGCCGATCTGGGCTGCGATGGCTGGTCCTATGACGACGTGCTGCCCTGGTTCCGCAAGGCAGAGGCGAACGAACGCGGGGCCGACGACTATCACGGCGAAGGCGGGCCGCTATTCGTGTCCGACCAGAAACACGCCAACCCCACCAGCAGGGCCTTCGTCGAGAGTGCGACGCGGCTGCAGCTGCCCCGCAATGACGACTTCAATGGCGAGAAACAGGCAGGGTTCGGCCTTTACCAGGTCACGCAGCGCCACGGTGAGCGATGGTCCGCCGCGCGCGCTTACGTCGAACCTGTTCGCAACCAGCCCAACATCGACATTCGCACCGGCACGCTGACACAGCGCCTGCTGATCGAAGGCGGCCGGGTGACCGGCGTCATGGTGAAGCGAGGCGGCCGGAGCACGCTTCTGACCGCGCGCAAGGGCGTAATCCTGTCCGCCGGCGCATTCAACAGTCCGCAAATCCTGATGCTGTCCGGCATCGGACCGGCAGATCACCTGAAGGAGAACGGGATCGAGGTGCGGGTCGACCGACCTGCCGTAGGCAGCGACCTGCAGGACCACATCGATTACGTCTCCAGCTGGGAAACCGAAAGCCGGGTGCCGATCGGAGACAGCCTGGAAGGGTCGCTGCGCATGGTGAAGGCGATGGTGGAACATCGCCGCAAACGCACGGGCATCATGACGACCCCCTATGCCGAAAGCGGCGGCTTCTGGACCGTGATGCCGGATGCACCGGCCCCCGACGTCCAGTGGCATTTCGTGCCGGCCATGCTCGAAGACCACGGACGCGAGAAGGTGAAGGGACACGGCTTCTCTCTCCATGCCTGTGTCCTTCGCCCGGAAAGCCGGGGGACCGTCAGGCTGAATTCCGCCGACGCCGCCGATGCCCCGCGCATCGACCCGAACTTCCTCGATGACGAGCGGGACATAGCGACGTTGCGGGAAGGGGTCCGCCTGTCGCACCGCATCGCGGACGCACCGCCGCTTGCGGACTATGCGCCGCGGGACCGCCATGAGGTCGACCTCAACGATGATGCGGCTCTCGATGACCTGATCCGGAGCCGCGCCGATACGGTCTACCATCCTGTAGGCACCTGCCGCATGGGTTCGGACGATGATGCCGTCGTCGACACGGCGCTGAGAGCGCGCGGCGTCGAGGGCCTCTGGATCGCCGATGCCAGCATCATGCCGCGCCTCGTTTCCGGCAATACCAACGCGCCCAGCATCATGATCGGCGAACGCTGCGCGGAATTTGTTATCAGCGCCGAACGCTGATTGACCGCACGCCGTCCGACGCGCGATTTCCTCGCTCATGCGACCTGAAGGTCGCGTCGCTGCGGGCGGGCAGTCGCCCTTGCGGGCCCTGACGACCCTGACTGGTTCCAGACTATCGATGAAGCTACGGAGTACGGTCGGCGACCAGCCGACCGCAAGCGCGACCGCACGCCCGGAGGGGTGGCCCCGCAGGGGTCGGGGCCCCGGAGGATAGCCAAGTGCGCGGATGCGCACGCCGGCGCTTGAGGCCATACAAAAAAAGGGGCCGAAGCGCCATGCCCCGGCCCGTCAAAGTCATTGTCCGCAGGAGGAACAAGGGTTGGCGCTGCGGGAGGGGGAGAGGATCCTCCCGCAGCGCCAATTCGTTACGCTCAGGTGGTCCGAGCGAATTCGGGATAGGCCTCGATACCGGTCTCCGCGATGTCCAGACCGGCGGTCTCGACTTCGGGCGACGGGCGCAGGCCGATGGTGAACTTGAGGGCGAACCAGACCACCGCCGAGGCCAAGGAGACCCAGACACCGGTCAGCAGGACGCCGACGAGCTGGCCCATGAAGGTCGCATCGCCCGTCCAGGCGACGACCAGCGTGCCCCAGATGCCTGCGAACAGGTGGACCGGGATGGCGCCGACGACGTCGTCGATCTTCAGCTTGTCGAGAAGCGGGACGGTGAACACCACGATGACGCCGCCGATCATGCCGATCAGGATCGACTGGCCTACGGTCGGTGCCAGCGGCTCTGCGGTGATCGACACGAGGCCGGCCAGCGCGCCGTTCAGCGCCATGGTGACATCGGCCTTCTTGTAGCGAAGCTGCGTCAGGATGATCGTGGCCACCACGCCGCCGCATGCGGCCATGTTGGTGTTGACGAAGATCTTCGACACGTCGCTGACATCGCCGACCGTACCCATCGCCAGCTGCGATGCGCCGTTAAAGCCGAACCAGCCGAGCCACAGGATAAACGTACCCAGCGTAGCGAGCGGGATGTTCGTGCCGGGGAAGACCGCGATCTTGCCGTCGACGAAACGTCCCAGGCGCGGGCCGAGGATGATGGCACCGACGAGCGCAGCCCAGCCACCGGTCGAGTGCACCAGCGTGGAACCGGCGAAATCGGAGAAGCCCCAGACGGAATCGAGGTAGCCGCCGCCCCATTCCCAGCTGACAACCACCGGGTAGATAATCGCCGTGAGGACGGTCACGAAGATGAAGAACGGCACGATCTTGATGCGTTCGGCCAGTGTGCCCGACACGATCGAGGCTGTGGTAGCGCAGAAGACCATCTGGAAGAACCAGTCGGACGCGACGGAATAGCCCGTCTCGAGGTCCGCCTCGCCCACGCCCTGCATTCCGTAGGCCGTGCCGCCGATACCGAAGAGGCCCAGCGAGCCTTCGGCGAAGCCGGGATAGGCGATGTTGTAACCCACGATCCAGAACATCAGGCCGGCAATCGAATAGAGGCCGATATTCTTAAGGCACTGTGTGGACGTATTCTTGGCGCGGACCAGACCGGCTTCCAGCATGGCGAAGCCTGCCGCCATCCACATGACGAGGAAGCCGCCGATGAGGAACAGCAGTGTGTTGAGGATATAGGCCGTGCCGCCGCCGACGGCGCTGGCTGCAGCCTCCGCCGCCGCATCGGTCGCAGTTGGCACAGCGGCGAAGACTGGGGTGGCCATTGCCAGGCCGGAAAGACCGGCAACGGAAACGAGCGAACGGAAACGCATGGTCGCGGCTCCCTTGGTGTTGGTGGAAAAGGTCACAGCGCGGTCTCCCCGGTTTCACCGGTGCGAATGCGCGTGGCGCTGGAGAGGTCGAAGACGAAGATCTTGCCGTCGCCGATGGCATCGGTGCCAGCGGTCTGCTGGATCGTTTCCACGACCTGCGACGCCAGATCGTCGCTGGCTGCGATTTCCAGCTTCACCTTGGGCAGCATGTTGGTGCTGTACTCGGCCCCGCGATAGATTTCCGTCTGGCCCTTCTGACGCCCGAAGCCCTTGACCTCGGATACGGTCATGCCCGCCACGCCGATGCCGCCGAGTGCTTCGCGCACCTCGTCGAGCTTGAACGGCTTGATGACGGCGATGATGAATTTCATGTGCTGCCCCCTGTCTGAAACAGTGCCTGTTGCGACCGGGCCCGTTCCCGGTCTTCGCACTTGCAGCAAGAGGTGTGCCAAACGCCGCTATCGGGACGAGCGCGGTCTGCCGGTACGGTTACCGCCTCATTCAGTGTTTAATTTTTAAGCAGTGCCCAAAATCACGGCAGCCGAAGCTTGGCGCAGATCGGCAAGTGATCCGATGCGACATGCGACAATGCCGACTGGTGGACATCCTGTGACAGCACATCCCACGACGCCGACACCACCATCCGGTCCAGCCGCGCGACCGGGCGGCGGCTGGGGAAGCTGGGTCCGGGGGCGAGCACGCGCCATTCCTCGCCAAAGGCGCGGATCGCACCCCGCTGGGACTGCCACTGGTTGAAATCGCCCATCAATACTTCCGGACAGCATGGCCGCGCATCTTCCAGGTGCTTGAGCACCGCGTGGAACTGCTCGCGCCTTCGGAGCCCCGACAGGTCGAGATGCATTCCCGCGACGCGGAAGCGCTTCCCGTCGCAGGCCAGCTCGGCACACACAGCCCCGCGAGGCTCCAGCGTCGGAAGGTCGAGCGGTTCGCCGTGCACGATATCGATGCCGCGGCGCACCAGCAGGGCATTCCCGTGCCAACCGATACTTTGCGGGCGCTTGGCGACGTCCACCACCTTCCAGTCGGTATCCTGCAGGGCGGCACGCGGCAGGACGCTGGCCCGCGCTCCGAACCGCAGGTCCGCTTCCTGCAGGGCGATGATATCGGCGTCGATTTCGCGAAGCACGGCAATGATGCGCAGCGGGTCCCGCTTGCGGTCCACACCCACAGCCTTGTGGATGTTGTAGCTGGCGAAGGTCAGTTCCAAGGCGTTGTCAGCAGGGCCGGGTGCCCGGTTCCCCTGCGATATACCGGTCGGTCGCGCGGGTTGGCAGGCCGTCTATGCTGCTCGTCCTACCGGCCGTTTTTTCCATCCAGGCGGCCGGCTCCTGCCTTGCATGGGCCTTGAGCAGCGTTGTGCGCTCCCCCTCCAGTTCCATGAAAGGGACACCCCAACCGCAGCTCGTCTGCACGCTTTCGACATCGATGACGAAGATCTGCCGCGTTCCGGGCAGCAACGTGAACCGGCTGGCGAGCGCGTCCCATTCCGCATCCTGCGGCAGCACCGGCCTTCCCCGGCCATAGATGCGCAGGATCAGCGCAGGCTGCTGGAAATTGCAGAACATGACCGTGATGCGGCCATCGGCGGACAGGTGCGCATGGGTCTCGTTACCCGAGCCGCCAAGGTCCAGATAGGCGACCTGTGTCGGCGAAAGCACCCGAAACGCGTCGTACCCCTTGGGGCTCAGATTGATTCGTGCGCCGGGCGCAGCGGTCGCCACGAAGAACACCGGCTGGCTCGCAATCATCGCGACGTGATCGTCGCCCAGCGCATCGAAGAAGTCTGCCATGCCAGAAGGCTAGGCGCTGGGCTGCAGCTTGTCACCGCTGCTGTTACCGTTGCTGTCAGCGTTCCTTTGTGGCCGAGAAGGCGAGGTCGGGGTTCTTCTCTTCCTGGTAGCTGACGTCCCATGGGCTCTTGGCCATGAAGACGAGGTCGCCGTCCCGGTCCTTCGCCAGGTTCGCCTGGTTGAAACGCTCGAACTCCGCGAGCGCCTTCTCGTCCCCGCTTACCCAGCGGGCGGTGGCGAAGGGCGAGGCTTCCAGACCTGCCTCCACCTTGTATTCCGCCGATAGGCGCGAGACGAGGACCTCGAGCTGCAGCTGGCCGACCACGCCGACGATATGCTGCGCGCCAAGCTCGGGATAGAAGACCTGGATGACGCCTTCTTCCGACAGGTCGTCCAGCGCCTTGCGCAGCTGCTTGGTCTTGGTCGGGTCCTTCAGCTGGACGCGGCGCAGGATTTCCGGCGCGAAATTGGGCAGGCCGGTGAAACGGATCTCGTTCTTCTCGCTCAGCGTATCGCCCACGCGCAGCGTCCCATGGTTGGGAATACCGATGATGTCGCCGGCAAGCGCGGTGTCGGCAATCTCGCGGTCCTGCGCGAAGAACAGGATCGGGGAATGGATGGCGATCGGCTTGCCGAGGCCGCTCGGCGTCAGCTTCATGCCGCGTTTGAACGTGCCCGACACCTGCCGCATGAAGGCGATGCGGTCGCGGTGGTTGGGGTCCATGTTGGCCTGAACCTTGAACACGAAGCCGGTCACCTCGTCATGCTCGGGCTCGATCCGTTCGTCTCCGGCCGGTTGCGGGCGCGGGGGCGGCGCGTGCTCGGCAATGGCCTCGATCAGCTTGATGACGCCGAAATTCTTCAGCGCGCTGCCGAAATAGACCGGGGTCAGGTCACCATTGCGGTAAGCCTGCGCATCGAACTCGGGGTAACCGATCTGGGCCAGTTCCGCCTGTTCGGCAAAGCGCTCGGGAATTTCCGGGTCCTCGTCGAACTGGCCCAGGAACTCGCGCGAGTCGCCTTGCGGTCTCGCGACGTGACCGGTCGCGAAGTCCAGAACGCCTTCGAATTCGCCGCCCATGCCGATCGGCCAGGTCTGCGGGCTGACATCCAGCGCCAGCATGTCGGCTACCTCGTCGAGCGTCTCGAACGGATCGCGACCTTCGCGGTCCACCTTGTTGACGAAGGTGATGATCGGCACGTTGCGCAGGCGGCATACCTCGAACAGCTTGCGCGTCTGCGGCTCGATACCCTTGGCCGCGTCGATCACCATGATGGCCGAATCGACCGCGGTCAGCGTGCGGTAGGTGTCTTCCGAGAAGTCCTCATGGCCGGGCGTGTCGAGGAGATTGAAGGTGACGGTTTCCCCGTCCGGCCCTTCCCGTTCGAACGTCATGACCGACGAGGTGACGGAAATGCCGCGCTGCTGCTCGATCTTCATCCAGTCGGACCGCGCGCGCCGCGCTGCCCCGCGCGCCTTCACCTCGCCCGCCAGGTGAATCGCACCGCCGGTCAGCAGCAGCTTCTCGGTCAGCGTGGTCTTGCCCGCGTCGGGATGGGAGATGATGGCGAAGGTACGCCGTGAATTGGCTTTATCGGACATAGAGATCGGCGTGCGGGCTCAGCCGCGCAGCTCTGCCCCCTGTTTGGCGGCAGCGGCCACGACACGGTCGGAGATGGCTTTCAGCTCTTCCTCGGTGAAGCTCTTGTCGCCCGATTGCATGATCACTTCCAGGGCGATGGACTTCTTGCCCTCCGGCACGCCTTGCCCTTCAAACACGTCGAAAATGCGTGCATCGACGATGGCCTTCTTGTCCGCGCCTCGCACGGCTCGCAGCAGGTCGCCCGCTGCAAGTTCGCTCGGCACGAGGAACGCGAAATCGCGCGACACCGGCTGCAAGGCGGGCGGCGAATAGGCAGGACGGGCAAAACCGCCAGAGCCCTTTTTCGCCGGGATCGCATCCAGAAAGATCTCGACTGCGACGACTGGGCCATCGATGTCGAAGGCCTTCAGCGTCGAGGGATGCAGCGCGCCGAACCGGGCGAGCACGTTCTTCGGGCCCAGTCGCAGGGTCGCCGACTGGCCGGGATGGAACTGGTCGCCTGCTTCGCTCATGACCATCAGGTTTGCGACCGGCGCGCCCGCCGCTTCCAGCAGCGCCATGGCCTCCGCTTTCGCGTCGTAGGCATCGAACGAAGCAGCCTTGCCGGTCGCCCAAGTCCGCGCGGCTTTTTCGCCGGCAAGGACCACACCCAGCGTCGATTTCTCGTCGCTGGAGCCGTCGGCCGCCCGGAAATAGCGCCGCCCGATTTCGAACAGGCGCGAACCGGCAGCCCCGCGATCGGCATTGCGCTTTGCCGCGGCGAGCAGGCCGGGCACGAGCGAGGGACGCATGGCCTTCATGTCCTCGCTGATCGGGTTCTCCAGAACCCACAGCGCATTCCCGTCAGCGAAGTGATCGGCATGCGGCACGGGCAGGAAGGACCAGGTCACCGCCTCGTCCAGACCGCGCGCGGCTGCGGCGCGGCGCAGCTTGCGCTCCATCGCCTGCTGCGGGGTGGCGGTCGGACGCGCGACGCCTTCCATCCGCGGCAGGGCGACGCTCTGCACGCTGTCGATACCATGGATACGCACGACTTCCTCGACCAGGTCGGCCGGGCCTTCCACGTCGTGGCGGCGCAGCGGGACCGTCACGTCCCAGCGGGTCGCGCCCCTCTGATCGTTGATGGCCCCGATGACCTTCTTGCCGATTTCGAAATCGAGCGCACCGAGGATGCGCAGCTGCTCTTCCTCGTCCACGTCGATCCCGCCGAGCCGGCACACGAGGTCGGGCTCGAACGCCACCGTCATCGGCTGCGCTGGGGGCGAACCGGCCCGCACGACCTCGCTCGCCTCGCCGCCGCACACGCGCTGGATCAACGATGTCATGATGGCGAGCCCGTCGTCCAGGAACGCAGGGTCGACGCCCCGCTCGAACCGAGTGCGGGCATCGGATGCAAGGCCGAGCCTGCGGCCCGTCACGCCGATGCGCGCCGGATCGAAATAGGCGATTTCGAGGAGGACATCGGTTGTCGCCTCGGTGACGCCCGAGTGTTCGCCGCCCATGATGCCGGCGATGTCGTGGACGCCGTTGTCGTCCGCGATCACGGTCATGGTGCCGTCCAGCGTGTAGGTCTTCTCGTTCAGCGCCTCGACCGTCTCGCCATCGCGCGCGCGGCGGGCGACGACGGGACCGCTCAGCTTGCCGAGATCATAGACATGGGCCGGACGCCCGAAGGCCAGCATCAGGTAATTGGTGATGTCGACGATCGCCGAAATCGGCCGCTGGCCTGCAGCCAGCAGGCGGCGGCACATCCATTCGGGCGTTGCCGCCTTGTTGTCGACGCCGCGGATGACACGCCCGTAAAAGGCAGGGCAGCCCTCTGCATCGTCGGTGCGGATTTCCACCGGGCAGGGAAACGCGCCTTCGATGACCGATGGCTCGACCGGCTTGAACGTGCCGAGGCCTGCTGCGGCAAGGTCGCGTGCAATGCCTTGTACGCCCATGCAGTCCGGGCGGTCGGGCGTAATGGCCACGTCGAACACCGGGCTGGCGTCGTGATAGTCGGCAAAACTCTGTCCGACCGGCGCATCGGCGGGCAGTTCGATGATGCCGTCATGCTCCTCGCCCAGTTCCAGTTCGCGGACCGAGCACATCATGCCGTTGCTCTCGACCCCCCGAATGGCGCTCTTGCGAAGCTCCATGCCGTTGGCCGGAACCACCGCGCCGGGCAGGCCCAGAACGCCCTTCATGCCTGCCCGGGCGTTGGGCGCGCCGCACACGACCTGCAGCGGGTCGCCTTCGCCGGTGTCGACACTGAGCACCTGCAACTTGTCCGCATCGGGATGCGGTCCGGCGGTCAGGACCTCCGCCACGCGGAAGCCGTCCAGCTTCTGCGCCGGATCGTCGATGCCCTCGACCTCGTGCCCGATGCGGTTGAGCGCGGCAGCGACCTCCTCCACCGACGCATCGGTTTCGAGGAAGTATTTCAGCCATTCGAGAGAGAACTTCATGCGCGTGCTCCCACACCGGCGGAAAGGGTCGGCTGGTCGAACGCGCTGAACCCGTAATGGCCCAGCCAGCGTCCGTCACCGTCGAAGAAGGCGCGCAAATCGTCCATCCCGTATTTCAGCATGGCGAGCCGGTCGACGCCGACGCCGAAGGCAAAACCCTGCCATTCGTCGGGGTCGATCCCGGCGAATTCGAGCACGCGGGCATTGACCATCCCGCTGCCGAGCAATTCCATCCAGCCATGGCCGGGCGCATCGCCGTTGCCGCCGAGTACGCGCCGGGAACCATTGGGCCCTTTCTCTTCCTTCCAGCCGACATCGACCTCGACCGAAGGTTCGGTGAAGGGGAAGTAGCTGGGGCGAAGGCGCAGGACGATGTCGTCACGCTCGAAAAACGCCTTGAGGAAGGTTTCCAGCGTCCATTTCAGGTGCCCGAGATGGATGTCGCGGTCGATCACCAGCCCTTCGACCTGGTGGAACATCGGCGTGTGCGTCGCGTCGCTGTCGCTGCGATAGACGCGGCCCGGCGCGATGATGCGGACCGGCGCGCCCTGCTCCACCATGCTGCGGATCTGCACCGGCGATGTATGCGTCCTGAGCAACATGCGCCTTTTCTCGCCTACCGCTTCGCTACTTGAGGCGGGGGCCTCCATCGCATCGTGGTCGGGGAAATAGAAGGTGTCGTGCATCGCGCGCGCGGGGTGCGTTTCCGCCATGTTGAGGGCGGTGAAATTGTGCCAATCGTCCTCGATCTCCGGGCCTGTCGCGACGGCAAAGCCGAGATCGGCGAAAATCTCCGCCAGTTCGTCCATCACCTGGCTGACCGGGTGGACGGAGCCCCTGGGCGATGCGGGCGCGGGCAGGGTCAGGTCCAGCGTCTCGGACGCCAGACGCGCTTCCAGTTCGGCTGCTTCCAGTTCCGCCTTGCGGGCGGTGATGGCATCGGCAATCGCGGCGCGCACGCCCTGGATCTTCGGCCCTTCGACCTGCCGTTCCTCGGGCGACATCTTGCCCAGCGTCTTCAGGAGGGCGCTGACCCACCCCTTCTTGCCGAGCGCATCCACGCGCACCGTTTCCAGCGCATCGATCGTGTCGCTGGCGGCGATTGCTTGCAGGGTATCCTGCTGGCGAGATTCCGTGCTTTCCATAGGGCTGGGCCGCTACCCGTAAATCGCTCGCAAGGCAAAGGTAACATGGCCCTTTCACGCGATGGCGGCGGACACGAAAAAAGGCGGCCCGCCCGCGAGGGAGAGCCGCCTTGTCGTTTCCGGCCGGGGCGATGCCGCCGGCAGCGCAAGCGCGTTACGCGAGAAGCGCGTCCTTCGCCTGCTTGATGATTGCGCCGAATGCAGCGCTTTCGTTCATGGCGAGGTCGGCCATGACCTTGCGGTCCAGCTCGATCCCGGCCAGCTTCACCCCGTGCATGAACTGCGAATAGGTGAGGCCTTCGGCGCGGACGGCCGCGTTGATGCGCTGGATCCACAGGGCGCGGAAATTGCGCTTCTTAACCTTGCGGTCGCGATAGGCGTACTGGCCGGCCTTTTCGACCGCCTGGCGCGCGACGCGGATGGTGTTCTTGCGACGACCGCGATAGCCCTTGGCCTGGTCGAGCAGCCGCTTGTGCTTCTGGCGCGTGGTAACGCCGCGTTTGATGCGTGGCATGTCTCAGTACTCCTGCTTCAGTCGAGCCCGTAGGGGGCCCATTTCTTCACGGCCTTCTGGTCGCACTTGGCGAGGACCTCGGTGCCGCGGTTCTGGCGGATGTACTTCGCATTGTGGCTGATGAGACGGTGACGCTTGCCAGCGACGCCGTGCTTGATCTTGCCGGTCGCGGTGATCTTGAAGCGTTTCTTCACACCGCTCTTGGTCTTCAGCTTGGGCATTTTCATCTCCTGTCGGATAACGAGTTCAGAAGACACGTACTGACCAGCCCTGGCAGCCCTTACGGCCAGACCGGCAGAGGAATCACGTGTCGGTGAAGAGCGCGCAGATAGCGGACCTGGCGGGAAACGCAAGACTTTGCGCGATGCCCGGGCGCAAGGAATGGGCTAGTGCGCGTAGATCATCTTAACACTCATCCCGCCATCGACGACGATCTGCTGCCCGGTGACGAATCCTGCCGCGTCGGAAACAAGCCAGTCGATGGCCCCCGCAATGTCCTCGACCCGGCCGACGCGTCCTGCCGGATGCTGCTCGCGGTCGACATCCCTGTGTTCCGGCTCGGAGCGCTGGCTTTCCTTCTGCCACGGTCCGGTCTCGATCCAGCCGGGCAGCACAGCGTTCACGCGAATGTCCGGCCCCAGCGACACCGCCATCGCATGCGTCAGGGCGCTTACCCCGCCCTTCGACGCGGCATACGCGAAAGTGTCCGGTTCCGATTGCAGGGCGCGGGTGGAGGAAATGTTGACGATGCTCGCCCCGGGTTTCCGTCGTAGAAACGGGATCGCTGCGCGGCTGCACAGGAAGGTTGCGGTCAGGCTGGCGTCGATCCAGCGGTTCCAGTCGTCCAGCGACAGCTCCTCGAGAGGGCCGCAATAGGGGTCGGCGAGCGCCGCGTTGTTGACGAGAGCGGCCAATGGAGCATCACCCAGCCAGTGCGCAAGCTTGTCGAACGCATTGCCGACATCGCTCTCGTCACCGACGTCGCAGCCGACTGCAAGCAAACGGTCGTCCGGCACCAAAGCGCGCATTTCGTCCAGCGCCTCGTCATCCCGGTCGAGCACGCAGACGCGCCAACCTTTCGCGTGGAAGTGCAGCGCAGTTCCGCGGCCGATACCGGCGGCCCCGCCAGTAATGCATATCGTCTTGTCCATGCTGGCACCAACGCCGGGCGATACGGGTAGTGCCCGGCAACGGCGTGGTTGCGCGTTGACGATCGATCGCTCTCATAGCAAACCGCTCCGATGCTATGGCGCGCGGGTCTCCTCTCTGCAATCTGCGCCGCGTGCAGCGCGGCGCCGGCGACCCCTCAAGCGCTGCCTGCGGAGGTCTTCGAAGCCAGCCAAGCCGAACGCGCAATTGTCGGCGATGTTGTCGTGCGGGACCGGGTCCGGCGTCGCATCGCGAAACAATACGCAGACGATGTCGACCTACTCGCTATCCAGATGCGCGGGGCGCGAGCGCAAGAGCTTTCGCTCAAGGCCGCGCGGCTGTCGGACGATGCGCTGGGACAGAGGGCGGCGGATGCGAGTTTCCTCTACGTCACTTGCCTGCTCGAGCTGGAAGTCGACCGGAAAATGCCGTGGGGCTGGGCGAGCGACATGGCCGACGAACTCGGTGACATCGTGCTCGATACGGCAGAGCGGCGCAGCGCGGGGCGGCAGTACGAGCAGCTGCGCAGCGGCACCGTATCGGAAGCGCCGGACGTGCCGCCGGAATGCAAGCGATAGGCGTGCGCCTCAGCCCATCGCTTCGAGCACGTCCTCCAGTCGGGCCGGTTCGCCCAGCGCGATGACCGTCCCGTCGCTTTCCGCGTCGAGAGGATTGCCCTGCCAATCGGCCATCATGCCGCCAGCGCCCTCCACGATCGGCACCAGCGCGGCATAGTCGTAGAGCTTCAGCCCGGCCTCGCACACGATGTCGAGATGGCCGCTCGCCAGCAGCCCGTAATTGTAGCAATCGCCGCCCCAGACGACGATCTGCGATGTCTGCGCGGCCAGCGACATGAATGCGCCGCCCTGGTCGTCGGTAAAATACTGCGGGCCGGAAGACGCGATGGTGGCATCGGACAATTGGCGGCAGCGGCGCGTCGAGGCGGGCTTGCCGTTGAATGTCGTGCCTTCTCCGATGCTGCCGATCCAGCGCTCCCCGGCAATCGGCTGGTCGATGACGCCCATGACCGGCCAGCCGTCCTGCAGAAGAGCGATGAGCGTTCCGAAAATGGGGCGCCCGGCCATGAAGCTGATGGTTCCGTCGATCGGGTCCAGCACCCATTGCCGCCCGGCTCCTTCGTTATGCGTGCCGTATTCCTCGCCGATGATACCGTCGCCGGGGAATTCCGCCTCGATGATGGCGCGCATGGCCGATTCGGCCGTGCGGTCCGCCTCGGTCACGGGCGAGGCGTCGTCCTTGCGCTCCGATGCCCAATCCCCGCGAAACAATGGCTTGATAGCCTGCCCCGCCGCGTCGGCGAGCCGGCCTGCAAGCGCGATTTCCTTTTCCAAAGCCATTGCTGTAGGTGTCCTTGCACTGAGAGGGTCGGGCCGCGTCCCTAACGACAGCTCCGCCCGTCCGGTAGGGGAAACAGGCCAGTCGGGGTGCTGCCTATGGAGCTTTCTTGACCAGGAGACTGCCACCTGTCGATGGATCGTCGATAGGCAGCCCGCTTTCGGCTGCGCGCGCACCGGCGCGCGATATTCGCGACTGGATTTACTGGCTGGGCGTCAGCAAGCTGGACCTGCCTGCCGGAGCCGCCTTGCACGGCGGGATGCTGACGGACCATGCCTGCCTGCGGATCATCACTGGCGGGACCTGGATTGCCGAGACGGCCAGCGGGCTGATGAAGTTCGATCCGGGGCGCGACGGCATGGCGCTCTATTTCGGACCGCAGTCGCAGCACATGAAGCTGACCGTCCAGGGCTCGTTCCGCATCCTGACCATGCACCTCAGGGCAGGCGCATCGACCGTGCTCGAAGCGCCTGCGCAGACCGAGAGCCGGGACTGCATCTACGACCACCATTCGATTGTCGGCCACGGAAACCTGGCATCGCGTTTCGACCCGGCGGCGAGCGACGAGGACTGGCTGGTCGCCATGGAGGACGAGATGCGCAAGTTTCTCTGCCTGCGCGATACGGCCCCGCCCGATCCGGTCATCACCGCGTTCGAGCGGGCCAGCCTGTCCACCCCCGACATGTCCATTGCCGGCTTTGCAGAGGAGCACGGCATCAGCCCGCGCACGCTCGAACGGCTGGTCATGCGCGATTACGGCGTGACCCCTAAGACGGTTCTGCGGCGCGCGAGGGCACTCGACATGGCAGCGGCGATCCTCGGCGTGGTCGCGCCGGACGAGCAGAGCGAACTGGAGCTTCGCTATTTCGACCAGTCCCACCTTATCAAGGAAATCCGCCACTTCTTCGGGATGACCCCGTCCGAACTGCCCCAGCGGGCCATCCCCCTGCTGCGGGTGAACCTGGAAATCCGGCAAAGCCGGAGGCTGGAAGCGATGGGGCGGTGGACGCCGGACGAGCCCCTGCCCTGGAGCAAATGACGTCCCGCGATGAGCAGGTGGGGCCTACGCCGTGGGCGGCCCCGCCCCGCTCGGCTCAATCGAACAGCGAGCTGACCGAGCTTTCATCCGCGATGCGGCGCACCGCCTCGCCGATCAGCGGTGCAATGGGAAGAAGCCGGATGCGGTCGGAATCCTGTGCGGCATCGGTGGGCCGGATCGAATCGGTAATCACCAGTTCCTTCAGCGCCGAACCGTCGACCCGGGCGACCGCCCCGCCCGACAGGACGCCGTGCGTGATGTAGGCAGCCACGCTTTTCGCGCCCTGATCCAGTAGCGCCTGCGCCGCGTTGCACAGCGTCCCGCCCGAATCCACGATGTCGTCGATCAGGATGCAATGCCGGCCCTGTACGTCGCCGATGATGTTCATCACTTCCGATTCGCCGGGGCGGTCGCGGCGCTTGTCGACAATGGCGAGCGGCGCATTGTCGAGCCGCTTTGCCAGCGCGCGGGCGCGAACCACGCCGCCAACGTCGGGCGACACGACCATCAGGTCCTGGTCGCCGTAACGCGCCTGGATATCGGCCGCCATGACCGGAGCGGCATAGAGGTTGTCGGTCGGGATATCGAAGAAGCCCTGGATCTGCCCTGCGTGCAGGTCGACCGCCAGCACGCGGTCGGCGCCGGCTTCCGTAATCAGGTTCGCAACCAGCTTTGCCGAGATCGGCGTGCGTGGCCCAGGCTTCCGGTCCTGCCGGGCATAACCGAAATACGGAACGACCGCCGTGATGCGCCGTGCGGATGCGCGCCGCAGCGCATCGATGCAGATCAGCAGTTCCATCAGGTTGTCATTGGCCGGATAGCTGGTCGACTGGACCAGGAAGACGTCTTCACCCCGCACGTTCTCGTGGATTTCCACGAAGATTTCCTCGTCCGCGAAACGGCGAACGCCGGCATCCACGAGAGGCATCTCGAGATAGCCCGCAATGGCCCGGGCCAGTGGCAGGTTCGAATTGGCGGCCATGATTTTCATGCGTGCAGTGTCCTTGGCAGGTAGCGTATCGAAAGCAGGGCGGGGGTCGGCAAACGGTCTAGGCCGGCAGCGGGAAATCGCAAGGAAGCGCGCATCCGGTTCCCCGGTTGCGTTCCCTTTCGGCGATCAGGCGCGATGCTCACCCTTGATCCAGCGCACCGTGCCCGAACTGGCGCGCATGACCACGCTTTCGGTCGTCATGATGCCGCCGCGCTTGCGCTTCACGCCTTCCAGCAGCGAGCCCGAAGTGACGCCGGTCGCCGCGAAGATACAGTCGCCCTTCGCCAGTTCGTCGACCTTGTAGATGCGGTCGAAATCCTCGTCAGGGATGCCCCATTTGCGGGCCCGCGCCTTTTCTTCGTCATTACGGAAGACGAGCCGGCCATTGAACTGGCCGCCGACACAGCGCAGGGCCGCTGCCGCCAGCACACCTTCCGGCGCGCCGCCCTGGCCCATATACATGTCGATCGTCGTGTCTTCGTCGGTCGTGGCAATAACGCCCGCGACATCGCCATCGCCGATCAGGACCACGCCGCAGCCCAGCTCTCGCAATTCTGCGATCATGGCTTCGTGGCGCGGCCGATCGAGGACGCAGACGATAATTTCGGACGGGTTCACACCCTTGGCATCGGCCACGGCCTTCACGTTCTCGGTCGGGCTTTTCGCCAGGTCGATGATGCCTTCGGGATAGCCCGGCCCCACGGCCAGCTTGTCCATGTAGGTGTCGGGCGCATTCAGCAGGCAGCCCTGTTCCGCAGCGGCCAGCACGGCCAGCGAATTGGGTCCGGCCTTCGCGGTGATGGTAGTGCCTTCCAGCGGGTCGAGCGCGATGTCGATCTTCGGCCCCTTGCCCGGCGCGCCGCCGACCTTTTCGCCGATATACAGCATCGGCGCCTCGTCGCGTTCGCCCTCGCCGATCACGACGGTGCCGTCCATGTAGAGATGGTCGAACGCCTCGCGCATCGCCTCTACCGCTGCAGCGTCGGCGGCCTTTTCGTCCCCGCGCCCGATCAGTTTCGATGCCGCGATAGCCGCGGCTTCGGTCACGCGGACCATTTCCATGACCAGAACACGGTCGAGTTCGTTTTCGGTGCGGCTTTCGCTCATGATAGCAAGGTCCTGTGGTCGCGGGAGGATGGGTCGCGACGCGCTTAAACGGGACCGTCGCCGCTGTCGAGCAATCAGGGGCGTCAGCTACGGAGGATCGGCATGACCAGCGGCTGATCCGTCAGGCTGGGCGAATTTTCGAGCAGCGCGATGGCGCGCCGGACATTCGCCACCGGACCGGCATGGGTCACCATGGCGACCAGCACGCCGTCTTCGCCCGACTCGCCGTCCTGGATCAGGCTTTCGATGGAAACGTCGGCATCGCGCATGGCCGCCGTCAGCTCTGCCAGGACGCCCGGGCGGTCGGCCACGCTGAAGCGCAGGTAGGACCGCGCGATGCGCGCACCCGAATCGGCGCGATCGGCGGCGCGCAATGTGTCTGCAAGGACCGAGAAGGGCGGCGTGCGATCGCCGCGTGCGACGGCCACGATGTCGGCCATCACGGCACTGGCCGTCGGACCCTCGCCCGCGCCTGCACCCTGGAACATCAGCCGGCCGGCGAAATTGCCCTCCGCGACGACCGCATTGGTCGCCCCGTCGATGGGCGCGAGCGGATGGTTCTTGGCGATCAGGCACGGCCGGACCCGCTGCAGCAAGCGCGGTGCGTCGCCATCGCTTCCATTGTCATCGATATCCGCCACACCGATCAGGCGCACGACATAGCCCAGCGCGTCGGCCCGGGCGATGTCGACGGCGCGCACCTGCCGGATGCCCTCGATCTCCACCCCGTCGAAATCCACCTGCGTGCCGAAGGACAGGGCCGACAGGATGGCGAGCTTGTGCGCCGCATCGACCCCGTCGATATCGAAAGCCGGATCGGCCTCTGCATAGCCCAGCTTCTGCGCCTCGTCCAGTGTTTCGGCGAAATCGGCGCCAGAGGATTCCATTTCCGACAGGATGTAGTTCGACGTCCCGTTGAGGATGCCGTAAACCCGTTCCAGCGCATTGCCCGCCGCGCCTTCGCGCAGGCCGGAGATGACAGGGATCCCGCCTGCAACCGCCGCTTCGAAGCGCAAGGCGCCGCCACCCGATTCCGACAGCTTGGCCAGGCGGTGGCCGTGATGGGCGATCATGGCCTTGTTGGCGGTGACCACGCCCTTGCCCCGCTCCAGCGCGGCTTTGGCCAGCGAAAGTGCAGGACCGTGCGATCCGCCGACCAGTTCCACCACCAGGTCAACATCGGGGTTTGAGGCCAGATCCTCCATCGTCTCTGCCCAGGCATAGGAAGCGAGATCGACACCGCGATCCTTCGCGCGGTCCCGTGCATGGACGGCGACCACCTCTATGGCCCGGCCCGCGCGCGCCTGCACCAGGTCCCGGTTTTGCTCCAGCAGGCGAAGGACGCCGACGCCCACGGTCCCGAGGCCCGCTATACCGAGGCGAAGCGGGGCGGTGTTTCGGGCGGCAGGTTTCTCGGCATGTGTCATGGCACCGGCGCATAGCTGCCCGCACGCGGCGCGTGCAGGCAGTTAATCTTCATCTCGCGCTAGCGCCCGTTGCAATCGGGACGGCCAGCCCGACTGCGCGCGGCCTTTCGCAATGGGATCAGAGATTACGCGGACACGGGCCCAGCGACTGCATCACATAGGCGTAATCGCGCTCTGCACGCTGCCGGTCGTCATTGTCGGACGACAGGTTGGCATCGGCGGGCAAGGAGGCGGGAAGGAAGCAGGCGAGCCGATACCAGCGCAGGCTTTGCGGGCGAGGCTGCATGGCGGCGCGATCGACGATTTCCGTCCAGGATACGCCCCAGGCAGGCTCCATGTCGGGCCTGCGGGTCACGGTGATCGAGGCAGGCCGCCGCCCTTCCGTATCGAGGAACAGCTGTGTTTCGGACTCGCCCACCAGGTTCCCGGCAACGGACAGGGCATCGCGGATGCCGGTCACGCGCGGCGGGGCATCCGCCGACGCGAGTTCGGCAAGGATGGGGCGCATGCGCTGCTCGGTCTGGGCCGACCACATCAGCTGCGCCGAGGGATTGACCAGCTGGATTTCCGACGCCCTGCCGGTGACGGGCCGCGCGAACAGTATCACTTCGCTCTTCTTCAGCTTGGGCGCCTTTCCCCGGGAATCGAGCGGCACGTCGACGAGATATTTCAGGGATTCGCCGACCGGGACCGTTCCCGAGATCAGCGAGAGAGTCTCCGCCTCGAGATAAAGCCGCGCGTGGCCCGGCGCGAGACCGGGGGCGCGCTCCGGCTTGACCTGCGCCTGCCGCTTCACCTCTGCCTTCAACACGAGCGGCGCACCATCGGCGAGGTCGGCCAGATCGGCATAGGTCGGCGCACCCTGAAACGGCGGCAGGCTGCCGCTTTGCGCCAGTACCGGAGCCGGCATCGTCATCGCACCGCCCATCGCTGCGACCGCCGCTACCGCCTTGAGGGCAGGGCCGTGGATACGAATGCAGAAGGGGCGTGGCATAGGGTTCTCCGGTGGGAATGGGCGCCGACCGCAGTCGGAACTTTCGCAGTTTGCACCTATTGAGACCACGATTGGCGTGAATTACCGCTTAACCGAGAAAGCGTTTGCGCCGATGCCGGTGAATGCTAAGGAACCAGCCGGTCTTGGGGAAGGCGACGATCAGAATCGGTCTCTCCATGACACTCCCGGTCGACGGCCGGAGCGGGGCTCGCCTCTACTCCATCATGGTTCGGAAATCGGGATTCGATTGATAGCGTCGGGGACTTCACCCCCCTGACAGAACCCCCTGCCGGGATCCCTTCCCGGTGCAGACGGAGTGATGCGACTGCATGGCCTACGCTGACCAAGAGATGAGCGGTAATCGCGTAATTGCGATCATCATCGTTGCTCTTATTCATGTGGCTATCGGCTATACCCTCGTCACCGGACTTGCGTACGAAGCGGCCCAGAAGGTCGTGGAGCGCGTGACGACGGTCGATATCGAGGAGCCGCCGCCCGAAGAAGAAGAACCGCCGCCCCCGCCCGAAGAAATTCCCGAGGTGGCACCGCCTCCGCCGGTGGCTCCGCCGCCGCCCATCAGCATTGCGCCGAATCCTCCGCCGGTCCGTACCGTGCAGACGATTCCGCCGCCGTCGCCGCCTGCGGTTCGTATTCCGCCGCCCGCGCCGCCGGCAGCAGCTCCGCCGCCCCCGCCGCCGCCGCCTCCTCCGCCGCCGCCGCCGCCTTCGCAGGCACGTGGAGCGTCGCCGGACGGCCTGCAGCGCTGGGCCGGCCGTATCCAGGGCGACTACCCCTCCCGCGCACTTCGCGCCGAGGAACAGGGTACCGTCACGATGCGGATCACCGTGGGCGCAAACGGACGCGTATCGGCATGTTCGGTCACTGGCAGCTCCGGCTCCAGTTCGCTGGACGACGCAGCCTGTCGCGGGATGGAGCGTTACGCACGCTACAACCCTGCGCTGAACGATGCGGGCAACCCCATCAGCAGCACGACGACGCAAGCGATCCGTTACGTCCTGCCGGACTAAGACTTTTATCCGATTAAATCTCCTTTCGAGAGGACCAGACAAATGACCTTCGAACTTCTTACCGCAGCGGCCGGGGAAGCCGCACCGCAGAACCAGTTCGGCTTCATGGAAGCCATGGAACAGGGCGGCGTGATCGCATGGGCGATCTTCGGCGTTCTCGTGATCATGTCCGTGGGCTCGTTCTACATCCTGTTCACCAAGCTGTTCGAACAGCGCAAGATCAACAGCCAGTACGAGCAGGTCCGCTCGCAGTTCTGGCGCACCAACTCGCTGAAGGACGGCGCTACCAAGCTCGAGAAGAACAGCGCATGGCGTCAGCTCGTCGACGACGCCCTCGTCGCCGAGGAACGTCACGGCAAGATGACCGACAAGCTCGAAGCCCACGACTGGATGCACGGTTCGCTGCAGCGTTCGGAAGACAGCATCAATGCCAAGCTGGCCGGCGGTCTGCCGTTCCTGGCATCGGTCGGCGCTACCGCACCGTTCATCGGCCTGCTCGGTACCGTGATCGGTATCTACCGCGCCCTGATCAATATCGGTCTCGCCGGTTCGGCTTCGATCGACAAGGTCGCAGGCCCGGTCGGTGAAGCCCTGATCATGACCGCCATCGGTCTGCTCGTGGCCGTCCCGGCCGTGCTTGCCTACAACTGGCTGCAGAGCCGTAATCGCCGGATCGCCGAAAAGCTCTCCAGCTTCTCGACCGACCTGCTGGCGAACATCAACTCGAACGGCGCTATCAAGCCGGCAGTGATGACCTCGACCTCGACGAAGACGGCCGCCACCGCTGCCAAGGCACCGGCTGCAAAGCCCGCCACGACGACGACCACCACCACGGTCAAGAAGTAAGTGCGAATGCGGGGCCGTCCCGGCGGCCCTGCTTCCACCCTCGAAAACTGGCCAACGGATAGGATGTAACCATGGCAATTTCGATGGCAGGCGGCGAAACGCCGATGTCCGACATCAACACCACGCCGCTCGTGGATGTGATGCTGGTTCTGCTGATCATCTTCCTGATTGCGGTTCCGGTCGCTATCCAGACGATCGACCAGCTGGAAGTCCCCATCATGGAATCGGTCGAGTCGGAAGATAAGGTGGAAAACCTTCTTCTTACCGTCAGCACGTCCGACGAAAACGGCCTCAGCGCCGGTGAATCCGGCTATCTTGGCGCGTCGCGCCAGGGCGAATGCCGCGTCTATTTCAACAATATCACCCCCGTGACCTCGGAAGAACTGTATGACGAGGCGTTCCGCCGTCTCGACGCAATCGTCCAGCGTGCAGGTGGCCCGGAAGCCATCCTCGACGATCCCGATGCGATCCCGCAGGTTCACATTCGCGGAGACAAGGATGCGCCGTGGCGCTGCGTTGCCGGGACCATCTACAACGTCCAGGCAGCCGGTTACCCGACCGTCGGATTCATCTCCAACCCGGTCGACCCCAACGGCTGATCGGGTAGAAGAGATTTAAGGAGCACACACCATGGCAATGTCAGGCGGCAAAGACGACGGTTCGCCGATGCTTGATATGAACATGACCCCGCTGATCGACGTTCTGCTCGTTCTGCTTATCATGTTCATCATCACCATCCCCGTCGCTACCCATGCGGTAAATATCGACCTCCCGCAGCCCGATCCCAATCCTCCGCCAGAGAACATGATCGAGCCGGACAAGAACAAGATCGTTCTGTCGCAGGCTGGCGAAATTCTCTGGAACGGAACCGCGATCAGCCAGAACGAACTGGTCCGGAACCTCCAGTTCACGAAGAACATCGATCCCGAGCCCGAATTGCAGTTCGAACCGGAATCGACCGCCAGCTACGATCTGTCGGCTCGCGTTCTCAATGTGATCAAGGCTTCGGGCGTCACCCGCTTCGGCTTCGTCGGCAACGAACAATACCGGACATTCGGCAAGGCCGAGTAACCGCGTAGCTGCAACAGACTTTCAAGAAGGGGCGGAGCGATCCGCCCCTTTTTTCTTGCCCCATGCATCTGGATACCGGCCCCCGCTGCGCCCGCTAAGCCTCGCCAAGCTCTTCGGAACCATCGACCCGCATGGCCTGTCCCGCCAGGCTCTCCGCCTCCAGCAGCAGCTCGTCGTCCACCGCCCCCTGCGGTGTCGCCTCGCGCCCGATCATCACCATGACGGGCACGGCAAGCGGGCTTACCCGGTCGAGTTCGACATGGACCAGCCGCTCCGCCGCGGTGCCGAGCAGGTCGCCAAGCCGCCCCACATCCGTCATCCTTTCCCGCGCATCGGCCCATGCCGCTTCCAGGAGGACGTGCTCGGGTTCGTATTTTCGCAGCACATCGTAGATCAGGTCGGTGCTGAAGGTGACCTGCTTGCCGCTCTTGCGCCTGCCCGGATGCTGTCGCTCCACCAGTCCGCCGATCACCGCCACCTCGCGGAAGGAACGGCGCAGCAGATGGCTGTCCTGCACCCAGTCCACGAATTCATGCGCAAGGATGTCCGGGGAAAGGAGCGGCGCCGGATCGGCCACCGGTTTCAGGCCCCAGACGGCCAGCGAGTAATCGTTCGCCACGAACCCGCCGGGCATCAGCCCACGATCCTCCATCCGCTTGGTAATCAACATCCCGAGCGACTGGTTCGCGTTCCACCCGGTAAAGGTATAATAGACCGTGTAATGCCGCTTCGCATGGGGGAAGCTTTCGACCAGCAGGTTGTCCGGCCCCGGCATTTCGCTCCGCCAGTCCTGCACTTCCAGCCATTCCCGGACATCGTCGGGAAAGCGTGCCCACCCGGCCCGATCGACCAGCATGGCTCGCACCCTGTCGGCCAGATGCGTGGTCAGCGGCATGCGCGCCCCGCCATAGGACGGGATCATCGCCGCCTTGGCAGAGGCCCGCACCACCACTTCCATGTCGCGCAGCTGTTCGACCTCCAGCGACGTCCCTGCAAAGGCGAAGGTGTCGCCCGGCGATAGCTGGGCGGCGAAGCGTTCCTCGACCCGGCCCAGCGAGCGGCCGTTGCGGAAACGCACGTCCAGCATCTCGCCGTCCATGATGATCCCGGCATTCAGCCGGTGGCGCGCCGCCTGCTCGGGATGGGTCAGCCGCCAGACCGCACTCTCTCCGCCCGCGCCCTTCTCCCGCACGATGCGCCGGAACTTGTCATAGGCCTTGAGCGCATATCCGCCGGTCGCAACGAAGGTCAGCACACGGTCCCAGATTTCTTCGTCGATCCATGCATAGGCGAGGCTGGACCGTACCTCCGCCAGCAAGGCAGCTTCCTCGAACGGCCCGGCGCAGGCGGTTCCCATCACGTGCTGGGCAAGAACGTCGAGTCCACCCGGGCGAAAATCCTCGCCGTCGCGCTGCCCGGCGTCGACCGCTTCCTTCGCCGCGGTTGCCTCCAGGAATTCGAACCTGTTGCCCGGAACCAGTATCGCCCGGCTTCGCAGATCGAGCCGGTGATTGGCCCGGCCGATCCTCTGCAGCAGCCTGCTGGAGCCCTTGGGAGCGCCCATCTGCACCACGCAATCGATATCGCCCCAGTCCACGCCCAGATCAAGACTGGCGGTCGCCACCAGCGCCCTCAGTTCGCCGCGCGCCATGGCGCCTTCGACCTTGCGCCGCGCTTCCTTGCTCAGCGACCCGTGATGGATGCCGATCGGCAGCTTGTCCTCGTTCACATCCCACAGGTGCTGGAAGATATATTCGGACAGGAACCGCGTATTGGTGAAGACCAGCGTCGTGCGATTGCCACGGATGAGGTCATAGAGCTGCGGAATCGCCCAGGTCGCCGCGTGGCCGCCCCATGGCACACGCTCCTCGTCCGGCAGCAAGATCTCGACGTCGGCCGGCGCGCCGTCCTCCCCCGCTACCAGCGCGACGCTGTCGATGTCGCCCCACGGGGCCAGCCATTCACGGTATCTTTCCGGATTGGCGACCGTGGCCGACAGTGCCGCGCGCTGCATGTCGGGTGCAATGGCCTGCAACCGCGTCAAAGCAAGCGCGAGCAGATCACCGCGCTTGCCGGTGGCAAAGGCGTGCACCTCGTCGATCACGATGCGCTTCAGCCCGGCAAAAAGCGTCTCCGCCTCCGGATAGCTGAGCAGGAGGGACAGCGATTCCGGTGTCGTCAGCAGGACATGCGGGGGCTTGTCCCGCTGCCGCCGCTTGCGATCGGACGGGGTATCGCCGCTGCGTGTCTCGACCTTGATGGGCAGGCCCATTTCCTCGACCGGGCGGACGAGATTGCGCTGCACATCGTGCGCCAGCGCCTTCAGCGGCGAGACGTAGAGCGTATGCAGCCCCTCGGGCTGCGGCGCATCGCCGAGGCGAGAGGGGGTGAAGGCGGCAAGGGTGGGCAGGAATCCTGCCAGCGTCTTACCCGCGCCGGTATCTGCGACCAGCAGGGCGTGGCGACCCGCATCGCTGGCCCCCAGCATTTCCGACTGATGCCGGCGCACGCGCCAGTCCTGCCCGGCAAACCAGGCGGTGATTTCGGGAGGAACGGTCATCGACGGGATAACGAGCGACCCGGCCACTCGGGTCCGACGTTCGAGGTCCGGGTCTCCGGACGTGCCCTGTCAGTCTTCCATACTGTCAGCGGTGTCCTCGGCGTCGGCTGCTTCCATCGCGGCTTGCAGTTCGGGAACCGAGATACCCAGCAGGCTGGCCGCGCGCGTGCGCTCCTGCGCGCTCAGGTCGTCGAATCCGCGCGGTTCGGGAATATCGGCCATGGCGGCTTCCATCCTCGCTTCGAACTCGCCCATCTGGCCCATCATGCCGGGCACCGATCCCATGATCGACGACATGAATTGCGGATCGGCTGCCATGGCCATGGATTCGCGGGCGTAGAGCGCCCCGGTCGGCGTTTCGAAGAAAGCCTTGATTTCGCCCAGCTGCGGGCCGGTGAAGCGGGTCGCGTAATAGCGTGCCATGCCGTCGCGCATCGGACCCTCAATCGCGGCGAACATTTCCCCCATGCCGCCGGTCATGGCTTCGATCATTACGTCGGCGCGGCGCGAATAGGCCGGGTCCAGCGTGGCTGCGAGCTCGGCCATCTGCTCGTCCGTCAGTTCGGGCAACCCCTCGTCCAGATAAACACTGCCCATGACGACGAAATCCGGTCCGGAGAACATGGACAACATCGGGCGCATCGTCGTGTCGAGGACGTCGACCATCAATTGTTCGTAGAACCCTTCCGGCACCAGTTTCGCGACCACATCGTTCGCCAGCGGGAGCAAGGCTTCCTGCTCTGCCGTCAACGGTTCGGCCTGGAACGCGCCGCCCATCATCTGCGCGAACTCGGCCAGTTCGGCGTCCGACATTTTCCCACCCGACATCGCTTCGTCCTGCGCCGTCGCCGGTGCCGCCATGCAAAGGGCCAGCGCGCCCAGCGGTGCAGCGATTGACATAGCAAACTTCATAACCACTCTCTCTCGCTCGCTTTGCGCAACAGTTCTATCCGATCTGCTTCCCACAGATCTTTTAGGAGCGACAGCGGAATCTCGGAGCCTCTAAATCCCGCGCAGCAAGTCGATCGGCGCACCGTCACCCTGTTCCAGAGCGGTCTTCAGCCACCCGAGATAGAGCCGATTGACCGCGACGACATCGGAGCGAGGCAAATCGAGGCGCGAAAAAAGCATAGCCAGACGCAGGCTCGAGCGGGCCTCTGTCACACTGGTTGCGAAATCGTCTTCTTCATCAAGCGCGACGCGGCGAACCAGCCCGGCTGCCATCCATGGATTGGCTTCCTCCACCCGTCGCCATGTTACGTCGGGGCCGAACAGCTGGGCCGCAGCCGCATGGGCGCGATCTCTGGCCGGGCCATCGGGAAGCGGCTCCATCTGGTCGTAATAGGCGCCAGCTTCGTTGTTTCCGGCAGGCAGATGGTCGCCCAATTCCATGACTATGAAGATGCCAAGCAAGAGGAGGCCAAAGGCCCCGGCATAAGGGCGAAAGCGATCCAGCTTGTGTAGAAAAGGATAAGTGGAAAACGCTGGCGGGTATTCCTCCGACGCACGGCCGGAACCTTCCGACGCAGACCTTTGTTCCTCGCTGCCAACAAGAACGACGCGCGGCGAGACCG